>NZ_JBHWLR010000004.1:58701-107510 GCF_042731755.1 Promicromonospora sp. NPDC059942 | reverse complement strand
TTGTCCCCCGACAGGACGGAGGACTGGCTTAGACCCCCCCGCGCATCCCCTTTTTGATCCCCGCCTTTCTCTTCTGGAACCGACCGAAAAAAAAAAAAACCCGGGCCTCAAAGGGGAGGAGGCAGCGCCAGACGGCGCTACGGCCTACTCCGGCGACGTCAGCGGGCCGCCCCGGGCGTCCAGGCGGTCCAGCAGCTTCGGCAGGACGTCGCCGAGCCGCAGCCCGTCGTGCTCGAACTCGTTGGTGACCCACGGCTCGACGTTGCCCACGTGTGCCGCGGTCTCCAGCGACAGGGACGAGTCCACGAACATGTCGTCGAAGTACACGGCGGCCTCGACCGGGATGTCGTTGTCCGCGAGCCGGTGCAGGTCGTACAGGTCGCCCCAGTCCTGCCGCTGGGCGAGGGCGTCGGCCGCGGCCTCGAACGGCCGCAGGGCGCTGATCTCGGAGAACATCCAGGGGTAGATCATCTCGCCGGTCAGCAGCAGCGGCCGGGCGTCCTCGCCGAACGCCGGGTCGGCGTCGCGCACGGACTGGGCCGCCCACGCGGTGGGGCCCGTGTGGGACTGGGCGTAGATCGACTCGTGGAGCAGGGCGTACAGCGGGTTGGTCGCGAACGACGTCTCGGCCGCGACCGTGGCGCGGAACGTGTCGCTGAGCGGGCCGCCGTGCGGGGAGTCGAACGCCTCGTCGATGATCCAGTGCACGCGCTCGAACCCGGGCTGCATGCCGAAGTCCATGCCGAGCGTCTGGAACCGCCGCACGGTGAGCGGGTCGCCGCCGGGCTCGGTCACGCCGCCGGCCGCGAGGCGGTCGGCGATCCGGCCGAGGGCCTTGGTGACGTGCGGGTAGCGCGCGCGGAACCGCTCGTTCTTGGCCACCACGCGCGGCTGGGTGCGCTCGTAGACCTCCCGGGCCGACGCCGTCAGGCCCGGCAGGCCGCCGGTCACGAGGCTCGCGTTGAGGCCCTCGGGCGCGAACGACAGGTACGTCATGGTGATGAAGCCGCCGTACGACTGGCCCAGCGAGGTCCAGCGCCGTCCGTCGAAGAGCGTCTTCCGGACGTGCTCGGCGTCGCGCACGATGTTGTCGGCGCGGAAGTGCGTCAGGTACTCCGCCTGCTGCGCGGGCGTGCCGAGGGCGTTCAGGGCCTCCGCCCGGACGGCGCTGGACCGCCCGGTGCCGCGCTGGTCGAGGAGCACCACACGGAACCGCTTGAGCGCCGTGCCCACCCAGCCGTCCGGGCCGGTGGGGCGGGGACCCTTGCCGCCGGGGCCGCCCTGGAGGAACACGAGGAGCGGCAGGTCCTCGGTGCGGCGGGTGGGGTCGACGAGCTCGCGCGCGAACACGGAGATCGTGGGGGACCCGTCGGGCTGGGACCAGTCGAGCGGGACGTCGACCGAGTGGTCGGTGACATGGACGCCGGGAAGCGTGTAGCTGATGGGCACGGGCCGAGCCTACGACCGCACGCTCCACCGTCGCAGCGCCGCGTCCGCGATATTCGTTGCATTAGTGGAGTGGCTGCTCTAATAATTGGTTCATGACGACCACCGAGGTACGCCAGCCGCCCGCGCTCCCCGCCGTGCTCGGCCTGGCCGTGCTCGTGCTCGGCCTCCTGCTCGGCTGGTTCGCCGCGCCGCTGGCGGGCGGGATCGCCGGCCTGATCGACGCGACGCCGCTGCCGGTGCCGCGGCTGCTCACGCTGATCGAGTCGCTGCCCCTGCCCTGGACGCTCGGCATCCTGGGCGGGCTCGGCCTGCTGGGTGGCGGCTTCATCGCCTTCATGACGGTCGGGGAGGCGCCGGTGCTCACCGTCGCCGACGACCACGTCGAGCACCGGCAGGAGGAGCGCGAGGTGTGGGTCGAGCGGTCCGACGTCGGCGCGGCGTTCCGGGACAAGGAGGACCTGGTGCTCCTGCGGCCCGACGGCGGCCTGCGCGTCCGCCTCGACACCGACACCCTCTCGGTCGAGAAGGTGCGCCAGGCGCTGACCCGGCACGGCTGGCCCTGGCACGACGCCGACCCGCACGAGCAGCAGTTCGAGCGCTGGGTGGACGGCCGGCCGGGCTTCACGCCCGCCGAGCACGAGGTGCTCCGCCGTCGGCTGGAGGAGCGCAAGGACGCCGCCGCCCGCCGCCAGGCGGACGAGGACCTGGCCGCGCTCGGCCTGGTGGCGCGCGTCCGGGACGACCGGATCCAGGTGCGCCGCACGGCCGCGACCGAGGACGCGCGTGGCACGGACCGTTGACCCCGAACGGCACGAGGCACGCAGGCTGGTCATCATCGACGCCGCGCTCACGGTCTTCGCGGAGCGCGGCTACGACGGCACCACCACTGCGGCGATCTGCCGGCAGGCGGGCATCGGGTCGGGCACGTTCTTCCACTACTTCCCGACCAAGCTGGACGTCCTGCTCGCGATCCTGACGCTCGGCACCCAGGAGGCGCGCGACGCCGAGGAGCGGTACGCGGGCCGGACGGACGCCCTGGGCGTCGTCCTCGACATCGTCCGGCAGGGCGCCGACGACGCCGCGGAACCCCGGATGCCCGGGTTCGTGCGCGCGGTGGGCGGCGTCATGCACCTGCCGGACGTCGCGGCCCGGCTCGACGAGGACACGCGGGCCCAGCACGACCTGATCCGGCCCTGGGTCGAGCGGGCCCAGCGGGCCGGCGAGATCCGGACCGACCTGACCCCGGACCGGATCACTTCGTGGCTGTACCTGCTCACGGACGGGTTCCTCGGACGCGTCGCGGTCGACGAGGGGTTCACGGCGCAGGGCGAGAAGGCGACGCTCGTGGAGACGGCGCGCCGGTTCCTGGCTCCCTGACGCCGTCGCCCCAAAACGTGTCAGACGCCCAGGTCACCGGAGTGACCTGGGCGTCTGACACGTGGTGGTGCGGTCAGCCGATGTCGGCGTCGACCCAGTCGAAGGTCTTCGTCACGGCCTTCTTCCAGCTCCGGTACAGCCGGTCGCGCTCCTTGTCGTCCATGTCCGGCGACCAGCGCCGGTCCTCGGCCCAGTTCGCGGTGACGTCCGACTCGCCCTTCCAGAAGCCGACGGCGATACCCGCCGCGTACGCGGCGCCGAGCGCGGTGGTCTCCGCGACGACGGGGCGCACGACGTCGACGCCGAGCTGGTCGGCCTGGAACTGCATGAGCAGCTCGTTGGCGACCATGCCGCCGTCGACCTTGAGCTCGGTGAGCTCCACGCCGGAGTCCGCCTTCATGGCGTCCATGACCTCGCGGGTCTGGTAGGCCGTGGCCTCCAGGGCGGCCCGCGCGATGTGGTTCCGGTTGACGTACCGGGTCAGGCCCACCAGCGCACCACGCGCGTCGGGCCGCCAGTACGGGGCGAACAGGCCGGAGAAGGCGGGCACGAAGTACGCGCCGCCGTTGTCCTCGACCTTGCGGGCGTACCACTCGACGTCCGGTGCGTCGGTGAACAGGCCCAGGTTGTCGCGGAGCCACTGGACCAGCGAGCCCGTAACGGCGATGGAGCCCTCCAGCGCGTAGATCGGCGCGCTGTCGCCGATCTTGTAGCAGACCGTGGTGAGCAGGCCGTTCTCGGACGGCACCTTCTCCGTGCCCGTGTTGAGCAGCATGAAGTTACCTGTGCCGTAGGTGTTCTTCGCGGTGCCGACCTCGAAGCACGCCTGGCCGAACGTCGCCGCCTGCTGGTCGCCGAGGATGCCCGCGATGGGCACGCCGGGCACCATGCCGCGGGGGCGTCCGGTGCCGTACACCTCGGAGGAGGAGCGGATCTCGGGGAGCATGGAGAGCGGGATGGTCATGTCCGCCGCGATGTCCTCGCGCCAGGACAGGGTGTCCAGGTCCATGAGCATGGTGCGGGACGCGTTCGTGACGTCGGTGACGTGCACGCCGCCGTCGACCCCGCCCGTCATGTTCCACAGGACCCACGCGTCCGTGTTGCCGAACAGCAGGTCACCGCGGTCGGCCGCCTCGCGGGCGCCCTCCACGTTGTCCAGGATCCACTTCACCTTGGGGCCGGAGAAGTAGGTGGCGAGCGGCAGTCCGACGATCGCCTTGTACTTGTCCGCGCCCTCCGAGCCGGCGAGCTCGTCGACGATCGCCTGCGTGCGCGTGTCCTGCCAGACGATCGCGTTGTAGACGGGCTTGCCCGTCGTCTTGTCCCACACCACGGTGGTCTCGCGCTGGTTGGTGATGCCCACCGCGGCGAGGTCGGTGTGGTTGATGTTCGCCTTGGTCAGCGCGAGGCCCACGACCTGGCGGGTGTTGTCCCAGATCTGGTCCGGCTTGTGCTCCACCCAGCCGGCCTTGGGGAAGATCTGGTCGTGCTCGATCTGGCCGCTGGACACGATGGTCCCGGCGTGGTTGAACACGATCGCCCGGGTGCTCGTGGTGCCCTGGTCGATCGCGAGTACGTAGTCAGCCATCGGAGTTGACTCCCTTGTCTGTGTCGAGGTCTGCCTGAGGTTCGGCTCAGAGGGACGCGGCGAGCAGGCCGCCCAGCGCGCCGCCGACCAGCGGTCCGAGCACCGGGACCCACGAGTAGGCCCAGTCGCTCGACCCCTTGCCCGGGATGGGGAGGACGAAGTGGGCGATCCGCGGGCCGAAGTCACGTGCCGGGTTGATCGCGTACCCCGTCGGACCACCGAGGCTCGCACCGATGCCGGTCACGAGGAGGGCGGCGGCCAGCGGTCCCATGTCCCCGGGCCAGTTGGCGAACGACAGGATGACGAAGACCAGCATGAACGTGCCGATGACCTCGGTGACGAAGTTCCACGTGTACGAGCGGATCGCCGGGCCCGTGGAGAACACGCCCAGCTTCACGGCCGGGTCGGCGTCCTGGTCGAAGTGCTGCTTGTACGCCAGGTACGCGAGGATCGCGCCCACGAAGGCGCCGCAGAGCTGCGCCACCCAGTAGATGAGCATGTTGCCGAAGTCGGCGGCGACCCCCGGGGCGAACTCCTCGGCCCCGCTGGCCAGGATGCCGAGGGTGACTGCCGGGTTGATGTGCGCGCCGGACTTCAGCGACACGAAGACACCCGCGAACACCGCGAGGCCCCACCCGAAGTTGATCATCAGCCAGCCGCCGTTGAAGCCCTTGTTCTTGGGCAGGATGGCGTTCGCCACCACACCGGCACCGCCGAGGAGCAGGATCATCGTGCCCAGGAACTCCGGCACGATGATGTCCGTGAATGCGTTCATCGCTGACTCGCTTTCTGCCGACAGCTCTGTCGGCGTACGGAGGTAGTCCCGGCGGTCCCTCAGGGGCGACCCGTCGGCTGTGAGTAGTAGTTGGCCTCGTCTTTCCTTAGTTTCGGAGCGGCTGCATGGCCGCCACGTCCGGTGTGGTCAGGCGCGCCCGCTCGGCGCCCTCGTCGTCGGCCTCTTCCGCGGCCTGGCGTTCCGCGTCGATGCGCGCCCGCCAGGCGCTGACCTCACGCTCGGTGTCCGACGCGTCCCAGCCGAGCAGCGGGCCGACGACGGCGGCGATCTCGTCTGCGGCCGCCGTGCCGCTGTCCGCCACCTCGTAGACCAGCCGCGTACGGTGACCGAGCACGTCCTCCAGGTGGAGGGCGCCCTCGTGGCTCACCGCGTAGTGCACCTCGGCGCGCAGGTAGGCGGAGGCGTGCTCGAGCGGCTTGGCCAGCGACGGGTCGGCGTCGCACAGCTCCACGATCTCGGCGAGGTTGGCGCCGTACCGGTGGAGCAGGTGGTCCAGCATCGGGGGCGACCAGCCGAACCGCTTGCCCCAGGTGCGCGCCTGGCGCTGGACGGCGCGCAGCCCGACGGCGCCCGTGAGCGGGATCTGGTGCGTGATCGACGGCAGCGCGGCGGCGCGCTGCCCGATCGCGAAGTCCACGGCGTCCTTGGCCATGATCCGGTACGTCGTGAGCTTGCCGCCCGCGACGACGGTGAGGCCCGGCGTCGGCGACGCGACGGTGTGCTCGCGGCTGACCTTCGAGCTGCTCGTGCCGGCCTTGGTGCCCGGCTGCAGCAGCGGGCGCAGGCCCGCGTAGGTGCCGATGACGTCTTCCCTGGTCAGGGGGTGTGCGAGCACCGCGTTCGCGTGGTCCAGCACGTAGTCGATGTCGGTGCTCGTGGCCACGGGGTGGGTCGGGTCGAGGCTCCAGTGGGTGTCCGTGGTGCCGATGATCCAGTACCGGGACCACGGGATGACGAACAGCACGGACTTCTCCGTCTGCAGGATCAGCCCGACGTGCCCCCGGATGCGCTCGCGCGGGACGATCAGGTGCACGCCCTTGCTGGCGAGCACGCGCAGCCCGCCCTCCGAGCCGGCCAGGGCCTCGGTGTCCTCGGTCCACACGCCGGTCGCGTTGATCACGGACCGTGCCCGGACGGTGATCTCCTTGCCCGTCTCCAGGTCCACGACCACCGCGCCGTTCACGGCGCCGGTCGCGCCCTGCGTCAGGCTGACCAGCTGGGTCCGGCTGGCGGCGTGCGCCCCGTAGCTCGCTGCCGTGCGGATCAGGGTCGCGACCAGGCGGGCGTCGTCGACCGACGCGTCCCAGTACTGGACGGCCCCGACGGCGGCGTCGTGGGCCAGGTCCGGGAACTTGGCCTCCATCTGGTGGCGGCTCAGGTGCCGGTGGAACGGCATCGGCCGGCGGCCGGGGGTCAGCGTCGCGAGGACGTCGTACAGTGCGATGCCGGCGCCCACGTAGGCGCGCTCCCAGACCCGGTGCTCCAGGGGATACAGGAACGGGACCGGCCGCACCAGGTGCGGTGCGAGGTCCCGTAGCAGGAGGTCGCGCTCCGTGAGCGCCTCGTGCACCAGCGCGAAGTCGAGCATCTGGAGATAGCGGAGGCCGCCGTGCACCAGCTTGCTGCTGCGGCTGGACGTGCCCTGCGCCCAGTCCTGTGCCTCGACGACCGCGGTCGACAGCCCCCGCGTGACCGCGTCGAGGGCTATGCCGGCGCCGGTGACGCCGCCCCCGATCACCAGCACGTCGAGCTCTGCGGCGGGGCTGACGCTGGCTTCGAGCGCAGCCAGTGCTTGGGTCCTCGCTTCTGCGGTCAGGCGTGTAGAGGCCATGCGCCAAACTCACCACGCATTCCGTGACTTGGCAAGACCTTTGCCCTTGTGGCGAGGGTGTGTTGGGATGTTCTCTCGCTCACTTTCCGGTTTGCCATTCGTTTCACCAGGTAAGGGGCGTGCGGTGCCGTCCAGATGTCACCCGCACGTCACCCGCTGCGTCCGCCCGCCGTAGTGTGTCGCCGTGACGACACCCGAGGCGCCGGCAGTGCCCGTGATCCGACCCGCCCTTCCCGCCGACGTGCGCACCATCCGCGACCTCGTCCAGCCGCTGAGCCAGGAGCGCATCCTCCGGCCGTACGAGATGGTCGGGTACTTCGAGGCGGTCCAGGAGTTCCTGGTGGCGGCCGACCCCGCCACGCCGGGCTCCGCCGTCGGCTGCGGGGCGCTGCACGTGATGTGGGACGACCTCGCCGAGGTGCGCACGCTGGCCGTGCACCGCGACTGGCGCGGCCGCAAGGTGGGGCACGCGCTGCTCGAGGCGCTGGTCGAGCGGGCCCGCGCGCTGGGCCTGAGCCGGGTCTTCTGCCTCACGTTCGAGGTCGACTTCTTCGCCGCGCACGGGTTCCGGGAGATCGACGGCACACCCGTGACGCCCGAGGTGTACACCGAGCTGCTGCGCTCGTACGACGAGGGCGTGGCCGAGTTCCTCGACCTGGCGCGCGTGAAGCCCAACACGCTGGGCAACTCGCGGATGCTGCTGGAGCTCTGACCCCGCGCTACCGGGGCAGGTGCAGGCGGCCGGCGTCGTCCTGCTCGGCCAGGCCGTCCTCGACGAGGCCGGCGATCGCGCGGTCGAGCTGGGCCGGGTCGTGCCACAGGCCCGCGAGCAGGGCTCGGTCCACGGGTTCCGACGCGTGCCGGAGCTCCGCCATCACCCGGCCGCGCGCCTGCCGGTCGGTGCCCGCCCAGGCCTGGGTGCGGCGCTTGTCGGCGTGCGCGTCCGGGGGCGAGCCGGCACGGCGCCACGCGCACAGCCCGGCGACGGGGCACGCACCGCACTTCGGCGCCTTCGCGGTGCAGACCAGCGCGCCCAGCTCCATCGAGGCGGCGGCCCACCGCGCGGCGTCGGCGTCGCCCTCGGGGGCGAGCGACGTCGCCAGCGCCCGTTCGGCGGCCGTGTACGACGGCGCGGGAAGCGCCGACCCGCCGACCGCCCGCGCCAGCACCCGCCGCACGTTCGTGTCGACCACCACGGACCGCTTGCCGTAGGCGAACGCCAGCACCGCGGCGGCCGTGTACTCGCCGACGCCGGGCAGGGCGAGCAGCTCGGGCTCGGTGCGCGGCACCACGCCGTCGTGCCGCTCGACGATCGTCCGGGCGCACTCCTGCAGGCGCAGCGCGCGGCGGGGGTAGCCGAGGCGGCCCCAGGCGCGCAGCACGTCGGCGGTCGGAGCCTGCGCCAGGTCCGCGGGCGTGGGCCACTGCTCCAGCCACGCGTGCCACGCGGGCTCGACGCGCACCACGGGGGTCTGCTGCAGCATGACCTCGCTCACCAGCACGCCCCACGCGGTGCGGTCCGGCGCCCGCCAGGGCAGGTCGCGCGCGGCGCCGTCGAACCACTGCACGACGCTGGAGCGCACCCCGGTACGTCGCGTCGCCTCCGCTGTTGTCACGGGGACTCATCCTGCCGCACGGGCGGTGGTCCGGCCGACCCGGTGGGTGGTGGTGTGCGGGCGGGCGGGCGATGGGCCGCGGGCGTGGGCGGCGGGCGGCGGGCCTGGCGCGGCCGGGCGGGCGATGGGCCGCGGGCGTGGCGCGGGCGGCGCGGTCCAGCTCGGCCCGGCGCGGCCCGGCCGGGCAGTGAAGTCGGACATGTGACCGACTCGGCGGCGCGGCTGCCGCCCGGGCCCCGCGCGGAGTCGTACTTTGGTGCCGCGGCCGGCGGAGCACGTCAGGCCGTAGGTGTCGCAACAGCTTCTGGGGGTCGAGCAGGTGGTCAGTGCGCCGGAACGGGCCGAGTGGTCCCTGGGTCGGGTCGCGGTGGAGCAGCGCCCGTCCGGCAGACGCCCCCGCCGGCCGGGGCGGCTGATCGCGGTGCTGGCCGTGGTGGCGCTGGGCGGGATCGGGGTCGCGGTGACGTGGCCGCACCCGGACCCGCCGATCCTGGCGGAGAAGCTGAGCCCGCCCGAGCCCGTGGACCCGAACGCCGCGGCCGCGCCGTGCACGCCCGATGACCTCGACGTGGGGCTCGCGGCCGACCGCACGGCGGTGACGCCCGGGGTGCCCGTCAGGTTCACCGTGTCGGTGCGGAACACCGGTCAGGTGCAGTGCCTGGTCGAGGCGCCCCGGCACGGTCTCGCCGTGACCGTGTACGAGGGCGAGCTGGGCGAGCAGACGGCGGAGCGGGCCTGGTCGTCGGCGGACTGCGCCGACCAGGACGAGGAGCGGCTGCTGCTCCTCGGGCCGGGCGACGTCGACGTGACGAACGTGAGCTGGTCCGACGCGCGCTCGGCGCCGGGCTGCGCGGCCGACCAGCCCAAGCCGACGGCCGGGGAGTACACGGCGCAGGTCACGCTCGCCGGTGTCGAGGGGGCGGCCAGCGACGTCGTGCGGCTGACGTACACGGTGCCGCAGCCGTCCGGTTCGCCCTCGCCGTCCGGGTCGTCGTCGGGCGAACCGTCCGGGGGCGCGTCGCCGAGCGGTTCCGGGAAGCCGGACACCGACGCGGGCGGGAAACAGGGAGCGGACACCGACGCGAGCGGGAAGCAGGGAGCGGACACCGACGCGGAGCCGGACACCGACGAGAAGGCCGAGCCGTCGAGCCCGTGATCTCCGGACCGTCCGGCTGACTCAGCTCCACGTCGATGCCGAGTCAGGTGGGTGGTCGGACCAACCGGCTGACTCGGGAGTCGGCCGGGGGTGAGTCAGGTGGGTGGACCGACCAACCGGCTGACTCGGGAGTCGGCCGGGGGCGAGTCAGGTGGGTGGTCGGACCAACCGGCTGACTCGGGAGTCGGCCGGGGGTGAGTCAGGTGGGTGGTCGGACCAACCGGCTGACTCGGCGCGCGGGGCGGGGCGGGAGGGAGTGGGTCAGACGTAGCGTTCGAGGATGCTCGACTCGGCGAGCCGAGACAGCCCCTCGCGGATCGTCCGGGCGCGCTGCTCGCCCACGCCGTCGACCGACATGAGGTCGTCCACGCTCGCGGCAAGGAGCTTCTGCAGGCTGCTGAAGTGCCCCACGAGCTGCTCGATGGTGACGCTGGGCAGGCGCGGCACCTTGGACAGGAGCCGGTAGCCGTGCGGCGCGACGGCGGCGTCGAGCGCGTCCCCGCCGCCCGGCAGGTCCAGGATCCGGCCGATCTGGCTCATATCGAGCAGCTCCTGCGACGTGAGCGCGGAGAGCTCCGCCTGCACGTCGGCGAGCGTGCGGTCCTTGCGGCTGAGCACGTAGTCGCGGATCACGAACTCGCGGTCGGAGCCGACGTCGCCGATCAGCTCGTCGAGCTGGAGCGCCAGCAGGCGGCCGTCCACACCGAGCTCGATCACGTAGCCGGCGATCTCGTCGGAGATGCGCCCCACCATCTCCAGGCGCTGCACCACGGAGCACACGTCGCGCACGGTGACCAGGTCCTCGATCTCCAGCGCCGACAGCGTGCCGGATACCTCGTCGAGGCGGGCGCGGTAGCGCTCCAGCGTCGCGAGCGCCTGGTTGGCGCGGCCGAGGATCGTGTCCGAGTCCTCCAGCACGTGCCGCTGGCCGCCCACATAGAGGGCGACGATCCGCATGGACTGGCTCACCGAGATGACAGGGAACCCGGTCTGCTTGGCCACGCGCTCGGCCGTGCGGTGCCGGGTGCCGGACTCGGTGGTCTCTATCGTCGGGTCGGGCAGCAGCTGCACGGCGGCCTTGCGGATGCGCGTGGCGTGCCGGTCGAGCACGACGGCGCCGTCCATCTTGGACAGCTCGCGCAGGCGGGTGGCCGAGAAGTCGACGTCGAGCGAGAAGCCGCCGGAGCAGATCTGCTCGACGACCGGGTCGAGACCGAGCACGATGAGCGCGCCGGTGCGGCCGCGCAGGATGCGTTCTAGTCCGTCGCGAAGTTCGGTCCCGGGCGCGACGGCGGCCAGGGTCTCACGGAGCAGCTCGTCAGTGTGCGAGGAGGTCGTGGCCACGAAGAAATCCTACGCTGTGCCCTCGGGGGCAAGCAGTTGGTTTCATGAACCGGTCATCTGTCGTCCATGGTGTTGTCACCTCGACGGCCTAGGCCCTGCGCCCACTCCACCGCGTCGCGGATGTGCGTCGCCTCGACGAGCTGGAGCCCCTCGGGTGCCTTGACCCCGGTCCCGTGCGGCACGACGGCGTGGGCGAACCCCAGGCGGGCGGCCTCGCCCAGGCGGCGGTCCAGCCCGGCGACGGGGCGCAGGTCCCCGGCCAGTCCCACCTCCCCGACCGCGACCGTGGCGCCGGGCAGCGGCTTCCCGGTCCGCGCGGACACCAGCGCGAGGGCGGCCGCGAGGTCGGACGCCGGCTCGCTGATCCGGACGCCGCCCACCGTCGAGGCGTAGACGTCCTGGTCGGCGAGCCGCAGCCCGCCGTGCCGCTGGAGCACGGCGAGGATCATCGCCAGCCGGCTGGAGTCCACGCCGCTGGTCGCACGGCGCGGGTTGTTCAGGGGGCTGGGCGCCACGAGCCCCTGCACCTCGACGGCGAGCGGACGGCGTCCCTCCAGCGTGACCGTGATGCAGGACCCGGCCACCCCCGTGCCGGCGTGTGACAGGAACAGCCCGGACGGGTCGGGCAGCCCCACGATCCCGTCCTCGGACAGGTCGAAGCAGCCCACCTCGTCCGTGGGGCCGTACCGGTTCTTCACCGCGCGGATCATGCGCAGGCGCGAGTGCCGGTCGCCCTCGAACTGGCAGACCACGTCGACCAGGTGCTCCAGCGTGCGGGGGCCGGCCACGGAGCCGTCCTTGGTCACATGCCCCACGAGGATGGTCGGGATCTGCCGCTCCTTGGCCACGGCGATCAGCGCCGCGGCGACCTCCCGCACCTGCGAGACACCGCCCGGAGCCCCGTCCACCTGCGCGGACGCGATGGTCTGCACCGAGTCGACGATCAGCATGTCCGGCTGGTTCGCCTCCAGGTGCCCCAGCACCGTCCCGAGGTCCGTCTCCGCGGCCAGCAGCAGGGTGCGCGAGAGTGCCCCGATCCGCTCGGCCCGCAGCCGCACCTGCCCGGCCGACTCCTCGCCCGTCACGTACAGCACCGTGCGGGGCGACTCGAACCCGTCGGGGCCCAGCGCGCCGTCGGCCACGTTGCTCGCGACAGCGAGCAGCAGGGTCGACTTGCCGACGCCCGGCTCGCCCGCGAGCAGGATCACGGCCCCGGGCACCAGGCCGCCGCCGAGGACCCGGTCGAACTCGCCGACGCCCGTCGGGTTGGCGCGCGCCGACTCCACGTCGATGTCGGCGATGGGCCGGGCGGGCGCGCGGGCGGGGGAGACGGCGGCGGTGCGCGGCCCGCTCGCCGCCGGTCCGTCCTCGGTCACGGTGCCCCACTCCTGGCACTCCCCGCAGCGGCCGACCCACTTGACGGTGGTCCAGCCGCACTCGGTGCACCGGTACGCGGGCCGGGCCTTCTTGGAGGTCGATGAGGTCACGAGGGGAACCGTACGTGCCACCACTGACACCGGCCGAAGATCACCCGTGCCGTACCCCCTCGGGCGGCCGCGTCGAGCGCTCTCGCCAGGTAGTTTGCGACCATGCCGGCCACCGACGGGCGCATGGTGCGCCCCGCCGGGTCGCGCACCGGCGCAGACCTTCCGCAGCCCGCCCCTTCGCGCGGCGCGCCTCCCTCGACGACCCGCCTGGCCGCGCTCACGGTCGCGTTCGCCGCGGCGCTCGGGACCCTGCTGGTCTGGTGGGCGATGGTCACCACGTGGCCCGGGCAGCGGGTCGAGGAGCGGGTCTTCGTCACGGCCGACCTCTTCCAGGACGTGGTCAACCGGCCGGTGGAGCCCGTGCTGCTGCTCGGCTCGCCGCCGTGGCTCGTGACCGGCTTCCTCGCCGTGTGCGGCGTCGGGCTGGCCCGGCGCAGGTGGGGCGCCACCGCCCTGGCCGCCGCCGTGATCCTCGGCTCGAACCTGACCACGCAGGTCATCAAGGACGGCGTGTTCTACCGGACCGGCCTCGTCGGGGAGTGGAACCGCGACATCAACACCCTGCCCAGCGGCCACGTCACCGTCGTCGCGGCGGCCTGGGCGGCGCTCCTGCTCGTCGCGCCCCGCCGCTGGCGGCCCGCGACGGCGCTCGCGGGCGCCATTCTGACCTGCGCCATGGGCCTCGCGACGATCGCGGACCGCTGGCACCGCCCGTCGGACGTCGTCGCCGCGGTCCTCGTCGTGGTGCTGTGGACGGCGCTGGCGGGGGTCGCGACGCCCGCCGGGTGGGCGGACCGGCCCGAGGACGACCCGCTCGGCAGTACCGCCCTGCCGACCCGGCTCGTCGCGGTCGTGCTCGGCGTCGCCGCGGTCCCGGCCGCCGTGCTGTCGGTCCTGGCTGCCGCCGCGACGGAGGGGCGCCTCGGCCCGGGCCTGCCCTGGGACGCGGGGCTCGTCGCGTACGCGGGCGGGCACCTCGCGGCGTGCGCGGTCGCGGCGGCCGCGTTCGCGGTGCTGCTCCCGCTGACCCAGGCGGCGGCGCGGCCCCGCTGAGCGCCCGGCCCCTGAGCCTGCGGTTCCGCCGAAGCCACCCGCCCCTCACCCTCTCCCGCCGGGCGTGCCTCCCTGCCGATGTCAGTGGCGCGACATAAGGTCTCGGATGAGCCATCGTGAGGTATCCGATGGACGTAGCACGGGGGAGCCAGACATGACCGACCAGCGCGTGAACTCACCGCGCACCGGTGCGACCGCATCGGTGGCCGCGAGGAAGGCGTCGCCTGCCGTGTACCGGCGCCGTCGCCTCGTCGTGTTCGTGGGCGTGCTCGTCATCGTGCTCGTGCTGGTCCTCCTGGCCGGCTTCGCGTGGCCCGGCTTCTGGCGCTCCGCGGCGACGCCGGAGCCGGTGCCCACGGTGACCGTCACGGCGCCGGTACCGACGCCCACGGTCAAGGCGATGGACCGCAGCGGCGAGGAGACCGCGTTCCAGAAGGCCCTGCCGTCGGCGGTGCTGCAGCTCGCGCTCGGCTCGCTCACCGAGGCCAAGGAGCCCAAGGGCGAGGGCGCGCTGGAGGCCTGGAACGCCGAGTACTCCGACGGCGACTCGGTCGAGGTCGCGGTCGTGGCCGGCCAGTGGGCCACGGAGGACGAGGCGGCCACCGGCGCCGCGGCCTGGACCGCGTCCGCAGGCGAGGCCGACCGGACGGGCGACGTCAAGGTCGGCAAGAAGGTCGTGGGGCAGTACGCGTTCGTGCCGGCCGACGGCGGCAAGACCGTCGTGGTGTGGCAGAACGGGACCGCGGTGCTGCAGGCGACCGGCCCGGCCGACGTCATGGAGGACTTCTACACGGCGTTCCCCCTGTGACGGGGTCTCGGCCGGACCCGTCCGCACCCGGACGGGTGCGGCACCTCGTTCCCGCGCGCCGGGGGACAATGGTGTGGTGAACCAGCGACTTGCAGTGCTCGGGGCCGGGAACATGGGCGAGGCGGTGCTCGCGGGTGCGTTGTCGGCGGGCTGGGCCGCGTCCGACGTCGTCGCCACCGTGCGTACCGAGGCCAAGGCGCAGCACCTGCGCGAGACCTATCAGGTGGCCACCACCAGCGACAACGTAGCCGCGGTCCAGGGCGCGGGCATCGTGCTCGTCGGCGTGAAGCCGAAGGACGTCGGCGCGCTGCTCGACGAGATCGCGTCCGCGATCGACCCGGCCGCCGTCGTCGTCACCGTCGCGGCCGGCCACCCCTCGGCGTTCTACGAGCGGCGGCTGCCGGCCGGCGTCGCCGTGGTGCGCACCGTGCCGAACACGCCCGCCGCGATCGGCGCGGGCATCACGGCGATCGCGCCGGGCGCCGCCGCCACGGAGGTCCACCTCGAGGCCGTCGAGCACCTGTTCGCCGGCACGGGCGCGGTGGTCCGCGCCGCGGAGAAGGACCTGGACGCCGTCTCGGCGATCTCCGGCTCCGGCCCCGCGTACATCTTCTACGTGGCCGACGCGCTCGCCGAGGCCGGCGTGCTGCTCGGCCTGACGCGCGACGTCGCGCGGCGCCTCGCGATCCAGACGCTGCTCGGCGCGTCCCGTCTCATGGACGAGACCGGGGAGCACCCCGTCATCCTCCGCGAGAAGGTCACCTCGCCCGGCGGCACCACGGCGGCCGCCCTGCGAGCCCTGGACGACGGCGGCGTGCGCGCCTCGTTCCTGACCGCCGCCACCGCGGCGCGTGACCGCGCCCGTGAGCTGGGTGGATGATTCCTCCCGTGACCATCTCTCGACCCGCGACGACGCGGCCGCCGGCCATGGCCGACGTCGCCGCGCTCGCCGGCGTGTCCCACCAGACCGTGTCGCGGGTGCTCAACGGCCACCGGAGCGTGCGCCCGGCGACGCGTGAGCGGGTGCTGGAGGCGATCGCCGAGCTCGGCTACCGCCGCAACAGCGCGGCGCGCGCCCTGGTCACGGCCCGGTCGGCCACGGTGGGCGTGGTGACCACCGGGTCGCCGCTGTTCGGCCCGTCGAGCACGCTGATCGCGGTCGAGGAGGCGGCGCGGGAGCAGGGCTGGTACGTCAGCGTCGCGACGCTGCGGCAGTACGACGGCGCCACCCTGCACAAGGCCCTCGAACACTTCATGGACCAGGCGGTCGAGGGCATCGTGGTCATCGCGCCGCACAGCGACGTGGCCGACGCCGTGGAGTCCTTCCAGGCGCCCGTGCCCGTGGTCCTCATCGCCGCCCGCGAGCTCCAGCCCGACGTCCCGGTGATCCCGCTGTCCGTGGACCAGCGGGCCGGGGCCCGGCTCGCCGTCGAGCACCTGATCGAGCTCGGCCACCGGCAGATCCTGCACGTCGCGGGCCCGCAGGACTGGCTGGACGCCGTCGAGCGCGAGGAGTCCTGGCGCGCCGTCCTCACCGAGCACCGCCTGCCCGTACCCGAGCCCGTCGTCGCGGGCTGGACCGCGGACCGCGGCTACATGGTGGGCCTCGACCTGGCCCAGCGCGTCCGCTCCGGCACCGGCCCCACGGCGGTCTTCGCCGCCAACGACCAGCTCGCGCTCGGCCTGCTGCGCGCCTTCTGGGAGTGCGGCGTCTCCGTGCCGGACGACGTGTCGGTGGTCGGCTTCGACGACGTCGACGGCTCCGGCCACTTCATCCCGCCGCTGACGACCGTCCGCCAGCCGTTCGTCGACCTCGGTCGGCGGAGCGTGGCCCTGCTCCTCGCGGCGGTCGACGGCGGCAGGCCTGCGGCCGAGCTGATCGCGCCCGAGCTGGTGGTCCGCAGGAGCGCGGCGGCCCCGCGTCTCTGACGGGCAGTCCCTCTCTGCCGGCCGGCCCTTCTGACCGGCGGCCCGCCCGACCTGCGGCCCGCCCTGACCGGCCCCGGACGCCCCGTATACCTTTCTCAGAACGTTGCCTCAGATGGCGTTGACACGTCCGCGAGGCAGTGGCAGAGTCACCGCGCACGAGGATGTTTACGTTCACATTCCCGTCGTCGGGCAACGTCGTCCGGCGCGTTCCAGGACATAGCCGTCCAGGTGATTCCGGACGCCGTCGTCCGGGGAAAGGGGTGTGGCCGTGCCCGGTCGCCGCCCACCGAGCCGCCGCGTCTCCGCGGCCGGCTGGAGTTTCGTGACGCCCTTCCTGGTGGTGTTCGCGCTGATGCTCATCACCCCGCTGGTCTACTCGATGTACCTGAGCCTGTTCCGCAACCAGCTCATGGGCGGTACGACCTTCGCGGGGTTCGCCAACTACGTGACCGCCTTCGGCGACCCGAAGCTCTGGGACGGAGTGGGGCGGGTCACCCTGTTCCTCGTGGTGCAGGTGCCGATCATGCTGGCGGTCGCCCTGATCGCCGCGCTCGCGATCGACAGCGGCCGCCTGCACGGCAAGAGGCTCTTCCGCGTGGCGCTGTTCCTGCCGTACGCCGTGCCCGGCGTCGTCGCGGTCCTGATGTGGGGCTTCATGTACGACGACCGGCTGGGTCTCACCGGGAGCGTCAACGACCTGGTGGGCTTCCCGCTCATCGACCCGTACACCAAGCAGTGGATCCTCACCGCGATCGGCAACATCGTGACCTGGCAGTTCGTGGGCTACAACATGCTGATCCTGTACGCGGCGCTCAGGACGGTGCCGCTCGAGATCTACGAGGCGGCGGCCATCGACGGCGCCAACCAGTTCCGCATCGTGCGGTCCATCAAGATCCCCGCCGTCCGCGGGGCCCTGGTGATCGCGACGATCTTCTCGATCATCGGCAGCTTCCAGCTCTTCACCGAGCCGACCGTCCTGAAACAGATCGAACCGGCGCTGATCTCGACCTACTACACACCGAACATCTACGCCTACAACCTGAGCTTCGTGGGCAACCAGGTGAGCTATGCCGCAACTGTCGCGATCGTGATGGGCGTGGTCACCGCGATCGTCGCGTACGTGGTGCAGCTCCGCGGGACCCGGAGGGAGATCTGATGGCCGGCTACTCGTACCACCGTCCCCGTAAGTCGATCACCCTGACCGTCCTGCTGGGCGCGCTGCTGATCTACTCGATCCTCCCGCTGACCTGGATGCTGTTCAGCGTCACCAAGACCCAGCCCGAGCTGCTCAGCTCGTTCGGCCTGTGGTTCTCGGGCGACTTCGCGTTCTTCGACAACGTGCAGGCGGTGCTCACGCGCGACGACGGCGTCTTCCTGAAGTGGTTCGGCAACACGCTGGTCTACGTGGTCGTGGGCGCCGGCGGCGCCACGGTCCTGGCGACCGCCGCCGGGTACGGCCTGGCCAAGTACCGGTTCCGCGGGCGCAACGCGGTGTTCGCCGTGATCCTCGGGGCGATCGCCGTGCCCGGCACCGCGCTCGCGGTGCCCACGTTCCTGCTGTTCAGCCAGTGGGGCCTGACCAACACCATGTGGGCGGTGATCCTGCCGTCGCTCGTCTCGCCGTTCGGGCTCTACCTCATGTGGGTGTTCTCGGCGGAGGCGGTGCCCACCGAGATCCTGGAGGCGGCCCGGGTCGACGGCTCGGGCGAGTGGCGCACCTTCTTCACGATCTCGCTGCGCCTGCTGGCGCCGGGCATCGTGACGGTGGCGCTGTTCGCGATCGTCGCCACGTGGAACAACTACTTCCTGCCGCTGATCATGCTCAACGACCCGGACCTGTACCCGCTGGTGCTGGGCCTGTACCAGTGGCTGGCGGATGCGTCGGGCATCGGCGCCCAGCCGGTGTTCAACTTGGTGATCACGGGATCGTTCCTGACGATCGTGCCGATCGTCGTCGTGTTCCTGGTGCTCCAGCGCTACTGGCAGTCCGGCCTGAGCGCGGGCAGCGTCAAGGCATAGGCGAGGTCGGCCCCGCCGACGTCGCAAGACCTGAACTACAACGATGTGGAAGAAGGAAGACCATGACCATCACCCGTAACCGCCGGGTCGCGCTCGGCGCCCTGGCCGCTCTGATGGCAGCCTCGCTCACCGCCTGCTCGGGTGGCGGGGACGACAACGGTGGCGGCGGCGCCTCCGAGGGTGCCAACGCCGACGAGATCGAGGCCGCGCTCCAGGAGGGCGGCAGCATGTCGTACTGGACCTGGACCCCGCAGGCCGAGACGCAGGTCGCGGCGTTCGAGAAGGCGTACCCGAACGTCGACGTGACCCTCGTGGACACGGTGGGCGCCGGCGACGCCAACACCAAGCTGCAGAACGCGATCGCCGCCGGGACCGGCGTGCCCGACGTCGTCCAGATCGAGTACCAGTCCATCCCGCAGTTCCAGCTCCCCGGCCAGCTCGTGGACCTCACCGCGTTCGGGTTCGCCGACCTGGAGGACCTGTACACGCCGTCCACGTGGGGCGCGGTCTCGCAGCAGGGCATCTGGGGCCTGCCGCAGGACTCCGGCCCCATGGCGTTCTTCTACAACCAGGACGTGTTCGACGATGCCGGGGTCGAGGTCCCCACGACCTGGGACGAGTACATCGACGCCGCCCGGAAGATCAAGCAGAACGACCCCGACACCTGCATCGGCAACGACACGGGCGACGCCGGCTTCACCACCAGCATGATCTGGCAGGCCGGCGGCAAGCCGTTCCACACCGAGAACGGCGCCGTGACCATCGACCTGGCCGACGAGGGCACCACCAAGTGGGCCGACATGTACCAGCCGCTCATCGACGACGAGCTGCTGTGCCAGCTCCCGGGCTGGAGCGACGAGTGGTACGCCGCCCTGAACGACGGCACCATCGGCTCGGTCGCGCTCGGCGCGTGGATGCCCGGCATCCTGGAGGACGGCGTCCCGGACGGCAAGGGCAAGTGGCGCGTCGCCCCGATGCCGACCTACGACGGCACGCCCACCAACGCCGAGAACGGCGGCAGCGCCGAGTCCATCCCGGGCGCGGCGGAGAACAAGCTGCTCGCGGCCGGCTTCCTCAAGTGGCTCAACTCGAGCGACGAGTCGATCGACGCCTTCATGGAGACGGGCGGCTTCCCCGCCACCGTGAAGCAGCTGGAGTCCCCGGAGTTCCTGGGCTACGAGTCCGAGTACTTCGGCGGGCAGAAGATCAACGAGGTGCTCGCCGCGGGCGCGGCCGACGTCAACGAGGGCTGGCAGTACCTGCCGTGGCAGTCGTACGCGAACAGCATCTTCGCGGACACCGTGGGCCAGGCCTACCTCGACAAGTCGTCGCTGCTGGACGGCCTCGCCGCCTGGCAGGAGGAGAACGTCTCGTACGGCACCGAGCAGGGCTTCGAGGTGAACGGGGGCTGACGCCGACGCACTCGTTGCTTGTCGTGCGGCTGAGTCTGCGGTTCCGCTCCGGGCAGGTGCCTCGTTCCTCGGCCCCTACCCTGCGCTGCACCTCCGGCTCAGCCGGCCGTACCGGGCGATGAGCGCCGCCCCGCACGTGTCAGACCCCCAGGTCCCTCGGGTGACCTGGGGGTCTGACATGTGCCGGGGGACCGGCTTGGGTACAGCGTTGTAGGGCAGGTATCGTGTGAGCGCTAACATCGCCGAGGCGGTGAGCGGGTTGCCCTCAGGGCGGCCGAACGACGGAGACACGAGCTACGCCTCGCGACGGTGCGGGCAGGACGGAGCGGTCCACGATGGTGGAGCGGCAGGACGAAGGAGCGGGGCAGCTCGCCGGCCACCGGGAGGCGATCGAGCAGGGGCGGACCGCCCTCGGCATCGAGCTCGGCTCCACCCGGATCAAGGCGTGCCTCGTCGGACCGGACAACGCGCCGCTCGCGAGCGGCAGCCACGACTGGGAGAACCAGCTCGTCGACGGCGTGTGGACCTACTCGCTGGAGGCGGTCCGGACCGGCCTGCAGGAGTCCGTCGCCGCGCTGCTGGCCGACGTCGAGCGGCAGTACGGCGTGCGGCCCACCACCGTGGGCGCCCTCGGCGTCTCGGCGATGATGCACGGCTACCTGGCGTTCGACGACGCCGGCGAGCTGCTGGTGCCGTTCCGCACCTGGCGCAACACCACCACCGAGCGCGCGGCCACGGAGCTGACCGGCCTGTTCGGGCACAACATCCCGCTGCGCTGGTCGGTCGCGCACCTGTACCAGGCGATCCTCGACGAGGAGGCGCACGTGCCGCAGGTGCGGCACGTCACCACGCTGGCCGGGTACGTGCACCGGCTGCTGACCGGGCAGCACGTGCTCGGCGTGGGCGACGCCTCGGGCATGTTCCCGATCGACGCGGCGACCAAGGGCTACGACCAGCGGATGCTGGCGCAGTTCGACGAGGCGGCCTCCGGCCACGGGTTCGGCCGGGGCCTTGCGGACCTGCTGCCCGGCGTCCTGCCCGCGGGCGCGGACGCCGGCGTCCTGACCGAGGAGGGCGCCGCCCTCCTCGACCCGAGCGGCACGCTCCGCCCGGGCATCCCGCTGTGCCCGCCCGAGGGCGATGCCGGCACCGGCATGGTGGCGACCAACTCGGTGGCGCCGCGCACCGGCAACGTGAGCGCCGGGACCAGCATCTTCGCGATGGTCGTCCTGGAGCAGCCGCTGGAGCGGGTGCACGACGAGCTGGACCTCGTCACCACCCCCGCCGGGGACCTCGTGGCGATGGTGCACTGCAACAACGGGGCGAGCGAGCTGGGCGTCTGGGCCGAGGTGTTCGGCCAGTTCGCGGCCGCCCTGGGGCAGCCGGCCGAGCCCGGCGCCGTCTTCGAGGCGTTCCTGCGGTCCGCCCTGGACGGCGACGCCGACGGCGGCGGCCTGCTCGCCTACAACTACCTGTCCGGCGAGCCCATCACGGGCCTGGAGGCCGGGCGCCCGCTGTTCACCCGCACGCCGGACAGCCGGCTCACGCTGGCCAACTTCGCCCGCACGCAGGTGTACAGCGCGTTCGGCACCCTGAGCCTCGGCATGCGCGTGCTCGCCCAGGAGCGGGTCGAGCTGGACGCGATGTTCGCGCACGGCGGCATGTTCAAGACCGCGGGCGTGGCCCAGCGCCTGCTGGCCGCCGCGCTCGGCGCGCCGGTGGCCGTGGGCCGCACGGCCGGCGAGGGCGGTGCCTGGGGCATCGCCGTGCTGGCCGCCTACCGGGCGTCCGCGGCCGGCGCGGCCGCCCCGGCGCAGGACCTGGGCACCTACCTGGGCACCGAGGTGTTCGCGGACGCCGCGCTCGACGTCGTCGAGCCGGACGCCGACGACGTGGCGGGCTACGCCGCCTTCCTGGAGCGCTACAGCGCGGGCCTGGCGGTCGAGCGCGCCGCCGTCGCCGCGCTCCGCACCCGAGACACGACGCAGGAGAGCGACTGATGAGCAAGACACTGACCGACTACTCGCCGGCCGTCCAGGAGGAGGTGGCGCGCGTCCGCGGCGTCGTCTCGGACCTGCACGCGGAGCTGCCGCGCTGGGACCTCGTGGTCTGGACCGCGGGCAACGTGTCGCAGCGGGTGCCGAACACCGAGGTGCCGGACGGCAGCGCCGACCTGTTCGTCATCAAGCCGTCGGGCGTCTCCTACGACGACCTCACGCCGGCCGACATGGTGGTGTGCGACCTGGACGGCAACCTCGTGGACGGGACCCGCGCGCCGTCGTCGGACACCGCGGCGCACGCCTACGTGTACACGCACATGCGCGAGGTGGGCGGCGTGGTGCACACGCACTCGACCTACGCGACGGCCTGGGCCGCGCGCGGCGAGGAGGTGCCCTGCGTGCTGACGATGATGGCCGACGAGTTCGGCGGGCCCGTGCCCGTGGGGCCGTTCGCGATCATCGGCGACGACTCGATCGGCCGCGGCATCGTCGAGACCCTCAGTGGTCACCGCAGCCCCGCCGTGCTCATGCGCAACCACGGCCCGTTCACCATCGGCAAGGACGCGCGCGCGGCCGTGAAGGCCGCCGTGATGGTCGAGGAGGTCGCCCGCACGGTGCACGTCTCCCGCCAGCTCGGCGAGCCCGTGCCGATCGAGCAGCAGCACATCGACGCCCTCTACGACCGCTACCAGAACGTCTACGGCCAGCAGGCCGCGACCACCACGGAAGGACAGGCATGAGCACCAAGCCCTACGCGGACCGTGAGGTCTGGTTCCTCACGGGGAGCCAGGACCTCTACGGCGAGGAGACCCTGGCCCAGGTCGCGGAGCAGTCCCAGGAGGTCGCCCGCGCCCTGGACGCGTCGTCCGACGTGCCGGTCAAGGTCGTGTGGAAGCCCGTCCTGAAGGACTCGGCCGCCATCCGCCGCGCCATGCTCGACGCCAACGGCGACGACCAGGTGCTGGGTGTCGTGACCTGGATGCACACCTTCAGCCCCGCGAAGATGTGGATCGCGGGGCTGGACGCGCTGCGCAAGCCGCTGCTGCACCTGCACACGCAGGCCAACGTCGAGCTCCCCTGGGACGAGATCGACATGGACTTCATGAACCTCAACCAGGCCGCGCACGGCGACCGGGAGTACGCGTACATCGCCACGCGGCTCGGCGTCGCGCGGACCACGGTGGTGGGGCACGTCTCCAACCCGGCCGTCACCCGCCGGGTGGGCACCTGGGTGCGCGGCGCGGCCGGCTGGGCCGCGACGCACGAGCTCAAGCTGGTCCGGTTCGGCGACAACATGCGCAACGTCGCGGTCACCGAGGGCGACAAGACCGAGGCCGAGCTGCGGTTCGGCGTCTCGGTGAACACCTGGGGCGTCAACGAGCTGGTCGCGGCGGTGGACGCCGTCGAGGAGTCCGCGATCGACGCCGTCGTCGCGGAGTACGAGGCCAAGTACGACGTCGCCCCCGAGCTGCGCGCCGGCGCCGAGCGGCACGAGTCGCTGCGCTACGCCGCGCGCCAGGAGATCGCCCTGGAGGGCTTCCTGGAGGCGGCCGGCGCCAAGGCGTTCACCACCAACTTCGAGGACCTCGGCGCCCTGCGCCAGCTCCCCGGCCTGGCGGTCCAGCGCCTGATGGAGAAGGGCTACGGCTTCGGCGCCGAGGGCGACTGGAAGACCGCCGTGCTCGTCCGCGCGGCCAAGGTGATGGGGGAGGGCCTCCCGGGCGGCGCGTCCCTCATGGAGGACTACACCTACGACCTCACCCCCGGCTCCGAGCTGATCCTCGGCGCGCACATGCTGGAGGTCTGCCCGTCGCTGACCACCACGACGCCGCGCATCGAGATCCACCCGCTCGGCATCGGCGGCAAGGAGGACCCTGTCCGCATGGTGTTCTCCGCGGACGCCGTCGAGGGCGCCGTCGTGGTGTCGCTCGCCGACATGCGCGACCGGTTCCGCCTCACGGCCAACGTGGTCGACGTCGTCACGCCGCCGCGCGACCTGCCGAACCTGCCCGTGGCCCGGGCCATGTGGGCGCCCCGGCCGTCGTTCGAGATCTCCGCCGAGTCGTGGCTGACGGCGGGCGGCGCGCACCACACCGTCATGTCGACCGCCGCGGGCATCGAGGCGTTCGAGGTGTTCGCGAACATCGCGCGCACCGAGCTGCTGGTCATCGACGAGGACACGACGCGCCGCGGCTTCGCGGACCAGGTGCGCCACAACGCGGCGTACTACCGCCTGGCCCAGTCCCTCTGACCAGGCGACGCCCTCGTTGAGTGCTGGCTATCTGTTGCTCCAGAGCCTTCTGAGCAACAAATAGCCAGCACTCAACGAAGTGGGTGGGTGGGTCAGGTGGTAGCCGCCGTTGTTGCGGCCGTCGTTGACGCCAGCACCGCGATCAGCACCGCGTTGAGCTCGTCGATCGCCCGCTTCACCGCCGCGCCCGCCCACTCCGAGTCGGCGATCTCCTTCGCCCGCCGCTTCAGCTCCCGCCGGTCCTGGTCGGGGAAGAGCCTGCGGACCAGGTCCGTCGCGTGCAGCAGCGAGATCAGCGCCGCCGTCGCCTCGTCCAGGTCCGCGCTCCCGGTCAGGGCGGCCAGCACCCGCTCGCGGACGGCGGCCTCCGGTGCCGGGTCGTGCGACTTCCACGTGGTGCTGGGGAACAGCCCGAGCACCTTGACCTGCTCCTCGCGCAGCACGCCCCGCGCGGCCAGCGCCTGCTGCAGCGTCTCGCGCAGCGTCCGGGCGAAGCTGCCCTGCCCGATCTTCCGGATCGCGTCCTTGGGCTTGCGGCCGTCCAGCAGCGCGAGGATCTCGTGCTGCAGCGGGTCCGACGGCGTGGCCCGGCCGGTCACCCGGAACCTGCCCTTCTGCCCGCCGTCGACGCCGTCCGAGACGTCGAGCGCGCCCCGCAGCATGAGCTCCGCGACGGCCGCCCCGGCCAGCGCGAACTGCAGCTGCGGCGCGCCGATCAGCGGCCGGCCCGAGGTGTCGTCGAGGGCGAGGAGCAAGTACTCCTCGGCGAGGCCGATCTCCATGGCTGTCTCCCGTTGTCGTGCCTTCGGGTCCAGCAGAACACGGCGCGTCCGCCTCTGGGATCCGCCGCCGGGATGACCTCCCGGACCGCCGGAAGGCGGAGGTGTGCGAGCAATGTCTGGATCGCACCAGTTGGCTTGTTCCGTTCCGTTACTGGGGCAAACGAGACAGACTCGTTACTGGAATGTGACGTCCTCCACTTTCGGTCCGAATTTGTGAGCGCTAACATTCCAACGGGCACCACGCCGCTAGCACCCGCACGATGCCGTGCGGGATCTCAAGGAGGAGACATGGCACGCACGACCCTGACCCGTACCGTTCTGGCCGCAGTGTCGGCAGCCGCGCTGTTCGCACTCGGTGCGTGCAGCTCGGACGCCGGCACCCAGACCGGCGGTGGCGGTGAGACCGGCGCCGCCGACGACGGCGTCATCACGCTCGGTTTCTCGCAGGTCGGCGCGGAGTCCGGGTGGCGCGCCGCCAACACCAAGTCGATCCAGGACACGCTCACCGCGGAGAACGGCTTCGACCTGAAGTTCTCCGACGCGCAGCAGAAGCAGGAGAACCAGATCCAGGCGATCCGCTCCTACATCACGCAGGGTGTGGACGTCATCGCGTTCTCCCCGGTGGTCGAGACCGGTTGGGACGCCGTGCTCCAGGAGGCCAAGACGGCCGGCATCCCCGTGATCCTCACGGACCGCGCCGTCGACTCCAGCGACGAGACCCTCTACGAGTCGTTCATCGGCTCGGACTTCGTGCTCGAGGGCGAGACGGCCGGCAAGTGGGCCGTCGAGCAGTACGACGGCGAGGGCTACAAGGCGGTCGAGCTCCAGGGCACCACCGGCGCCGCGCCGGCCATCGACCGCAAGGAGGGCTTCGAGTCCGCCATCGAGGGCTCCGACATCGAGATCATCGACAGCCAGACCGGCAACTTCACGCGCGCCGAGGGCAAGACCGTCATGGAGGGCTTCCTCAACGCCCACGACGACATCGACCTCGTGTTCGCGCACAACGACGACATGGGCCTCGGCGCGATCGAGGCGATCGAGGCCGCCGGCCTGACGCCGGGCGAGGACATCAAGATCATCACGATCGACGCCGTCAAGGACGGCATGCAGGCGCTCGCCGACGGCAAGATCAACTACATCGTCGAGTGCAACCCGCTGCTCGGCCCGGACCTGGCGGACATCGCCAAGAAGGTCCTCGCCGGCGAGGAGGTCGAGAAGCGCATCGTCGTCAAGGACGAGGCGTTCGACCAGGAGGCGGCGAAGGAAGCGCTGCCCACCCGCGAGTACTGACCGGCCGCGACCGAGGTGGGGCGCCCGCGCGACGGGCGCCCCGCCTCGGCGACGGAGCACGTAGCCAGGGTGTCGCAGCACGCCAGACAGAAGGTCGAGGATGACCCAGCAGACCACACCACCCGTCGTCGAGATGACCGGCATCAGCGTCGAGTTCCCGCCGGTCACGGCCCTCGACGGCGTCGACTTCAGCCTGCGCCCCGGTGAGATCCACGCCCTCATGGGCGAGAACGGCGCGGGCAAGTCCACCCTCATCAAGGCCCTGACGGGCATCCACTCGCCGACGGCGGGGACCATCCGCGTCGACAGCGTCGAGCGCAGGTTCAGCGGCCCCGCCGACGCCCGGGCGCACGGCGTCAGCACCGTGTACCAGGAGGTCAATCTCTGCGAGAACCTCACGGTCGCGGAGAACATCATGCTCGGCGCGGAGCCGCGGGTGCTGGGCGGCCTGAACTGGCGGGCGATCCGCCGGCAGGCGGCGACGCACCTGGAGCGGATGGGCCTGGACATCGACCCGGCGTCGTCCCTGGGGTCGCACTCGCTGGCGGTGCAGCAGCTCGTGGCGATCTGCCGGGCCACGGTGGGCGACTGCAAGGTGCTCATCCTCGACGAGCCCACCTCCAGCCTGGACACCGACGAGGTCGAGCACCTGTTCACCGTCATGCGCGCGCTGCGGGCCGACGGCGTCGCGATCCTGTTCGTCAGCCACTTCCTGGACCAGGTCTACGAGGTCTCCGACCGGATGACGGTGCTGCGCAACGGCGCCCTCGTGGGGGAGTACGTGACCGCCGACCTGCCCGCCGCCGAGCTGGTGCAGCACATGATCGGCCGGTCCATGGACGTCCTGGAGGCCGCGGAGGAGGTGCTGGAGCAGGCCGAGCGCCCCGCCGACACCACCCCGCTGCTGCAGGTGGTCGGCCTGGGCCGCAAGGGTTCGGTGCAGCCGTTCGACCTCGACCTCTACGAGGGGGAGGTGGTCGGCCTCGCCGGGCTGCTCGGCTCGGGCCGCACGGAGCTGGCGCGCCTGCTCACGGGCGCCGACCGGGCCGACGTCGGACAGGCCCGCGTGTCCGGGCGGCCGACGCGCCTGCGGAACCCGCGCGCGGCCATGCGCCACCGCATCGCGTACACGTCCGAGGACCGCAAGGGCGAGGGCGTCGTGGACGGCCTCACCGTGCGCGAGAACATCGTGCTCGCGCTCCAGGCGGAGCGCGGCTGGATGCGGCCGCTGCCCCGCAAGCAGGTGGACGAGCTGGTCGCGAAGTACATCAAGCAGCTCGGCATCCGGCCCGCCAACCCGGAGGCGCTGCTGCGCAACCTGTCCGGCGGCAACCAGCAGAAGGTGCTGCTCGCGCGGTGGCTCGCCACCGCCCCGAAGCTGCTGGTGCTGGACGAGCCGACGCGCGGCATCGACGTCGGCGCGAAGGCGGAGATCCAGAAGCTGGTGGCCGAGCTGGCCGCCGACGGCATGTCCGTCGTCTTCATCTCCGCGGAGCTCGAGGAGGTGCTGCGCATCTCGCACCGCATCGCGGTGCTGCGCGACCGCCGCAAGGTGGCGGAGATCGACGGGAACGGAGCCACGATGGACCAGGTGGTCGACCTCATCGCGGGAGGTGGGGCAGCATGAGGGACGTCCTGCGCCACCACCTGTTCTGGCCCGTGGCCGCGCTCGTCGCGCTGCTGGTCGCCAACACGGTCGCCCGGCCGAGCTTCCTGGCGGTCACCGTCCGGGACGGTCACCTCTTCGGGGCCCCGATCGACATCCTGCGGACGACGGCGCCCCTGCTGCTCGTCGCCCTCGGCATGACGCTGGTCATCGCGACGCGCGGCATCGACCTGTCGGTCGGCGCGGTGGTCGCGGTCTCCGGGGCGGTCGCGCTGTCGCACATCGCGTCGTCACCGGACCCGGACTCGCCGGTCACCGTGCTCACCGCCATCGGCCTGGCCCTGGCGCTCTGCCTGGTGCTGGGCGTGTGGAACGGGTTCCTGGTGTCCGCGCTGGGCATCCAGCCGATCATCGCCACGCTGATCCTCATGACGGCGGGCCGCGGTGTGGCCATGCTGATCACCGGCGGCATGATCACCACCGTCAACAGCGCGCCGTTCAAGGTGCTGGGCTCCGGCTTCTGGCTCGGCCTGCCCGTGGCCGCCGTCATCGCGTTCGGCGTCTTCGCCGTGGTCGCGTTCGTCGTGCGGCGCACCGCGCTCGGCATGCTGCTGGAGGCCACGGGCATCAACCCCGCCGCCAGCCGGCTCTCCGGCGTGCGGTCCAGGACACTGACCTGGACCGTGTACACGGCGTCGGGCCTGTTCGCGGGCCTGGCCGGCCTCCTGATCAGCGCCGACACCATGGCGGCCGACGCCAACAACGCCGGCCTGTTCATCGAGCTCGACGCGATCCTCGCGGTGGTGATCGGCGGGACGGCGCTCTCGGGCGGCAAGTTCAACCTTTCCGGCACCCTGGTCGGCGCGCTGGTCATCGCCACCCTGGAGCGGACCGTCACCGTCCTCGGCATCTCGCCGCTGGTCACGCCGCTGTTCATGGCGCTCGTCGTCATCGCGGTGACCCTGCTCCAGTCGCCCCGGATGCGGGAGCGGCTCACGGCCGCGCGCCGCCGCCAGGTCCTGGCACCGACCGAGCCGCAGCCCGCCGCTCGCCCCGACTCGACCCCCGACTCGACGGAGGTGAAGGCCTGATGACGACGTCGGCCCCCGCCCGTACCCCGCGCGCCCGCCGCGGGCTGCGGCTCCCCACCCGGCTGGACCGGCGCTACCTGCCGGTGCTGGGCACGTTCGTGGTGCTCGCCCTCATGCTGATCGTGGGCGGCACCCGGTACGAGAACTTCCTGACGCCCGCCGTGATCTCCAACCTGTTCATCAACAACGCGCACCTCATCGTGCTCGCGGTGGGCATGACGTTCGTGATCCTCACGGGCGGCATCGACCTGTCGGTCGGCTCGGTCCTGGCGCTGTCCACGGTGATCACCGCGGCCCTGCTCCAGGCCGGCTGGCCGGTGGCCGTGGTGATCCCGCTCGCCGTGCTCGCCGGGACGGTGATCGGCCTGGCGCACGGCGTGATGATCCACTACTTCCAGGTGCAGCCGTTCGTCGCGACCCTCGCGGGCATGTTCCTCGCGCGCGGCCTGTGCTTCCTCATCGCGCCGGAGTCCATCGCGATCGACAACCCCGCGTTCATCGAGCTGTCCACCTGGGTGCAGATCTTCGGCCAGTGGCGCATGACCTCCAGCGTGCTGATCGCGCTGATCGTGGTGGGCCTCGGGTTCCTGGTGCTGCACTTCACGCGGTTCGGCCGCACGGTGTACGCGATCGGCGGCGGCGAGCAGTCCGCGCTGCTCATGGGCC
Source organism: Promicromonospora sp. NPDC059942 (assembly GCF_042731755.1). NCBI lineage: Bacteria > Bacillati > Actinomycetota > Actinomycetes > Micrococcales > Promicromonosporaceae > Promicromonospora > Promicromonospora sp. NPDC059942. Next base: position 77,956 of record NZ_JBHWLR010000004.1, on the reverse strand, counting down.
TGCCCGTCGCCCGCACCAAGGTGCTCGCCTACGTGGTGAGCGGCACCTGCGCCGGGCTCGGCGGCCTGCTGTTCGCGATGGCGTTCCGGTCCGGCTACTCGCTGACCGGCGTCGGCATGGAGCTCGACGCCATCGCCGCCGTCGTCATCGGCGGCACGCTGCTCACGGGCGGCACCGGGTTCGTGCTCGGCTCCGTGCTCGGCGTGCTGGTGCTCGGCCTGATCCAGACCATCATCACGTTCGAGGGCACCCTGAGCTCCTGGTGGACCAAGATCGTGATCGGCGTGCTGCTGCTGATCTTCGTGCTGCTCCAGCGCGTCCTGAGCCTCCGCAGAACGTAACCCGTCCCCTGACTCGGCGTGCCAGGCATGCCGAGTCAGGGGCGCAGTCCCATCCGCACAGCCACAACGACGTGACGAGAAGGATTACAACGATGAAGAGATCGACGAGACGCAGGACCGCCCTCGTGGCGGCAGCACTGACCCTGGGGCTGGCCGTCCCCGGGGTCGCGGCGGCGACGACGTCCGCCGTCGTCCCGGCCGGACCGGCGGCCCTCGCGCCGGTCGCCCCCGCGCCGGCCGCCGCCGACGGCGAGCACGCCGCCTACTTCTTCCCCTACTTCACAGGCGAGTCCACCGCGGACGGCGAGACCATCTCGTTCGCCGTCTCGGACGGGCCCTACCCGCTGGAGTGGACCACCCTGAACGGCGGCGAGCCCGTGCTCACCTCCGACCTCGGGACGAAGGGCCTGCGCGACCCCTTCCTCATCCGCGGCGGCGACGGCACCTACTACCTGCTCGCCACCGACCTGCAGATCTACGGCGGCGGCAACTTCGGCGACGCCCAGGAGACCGGCAGCCGGTCGATCATGGTCTGGGAGTCCACCGACCTGGTGAGCTGGGGCGAGCAGCGCGAGATCGAGCTGGCGCCCGAGAACGCCGGCAACCTGTGGGCCCCCGAGGCGTACTGGGACGAGGCGGCGGGGGAGTTCGTCGTCTACTGGGCCTCGGCGCTCTACCCCGACGACGTCCCGCCCGCCGAGCGCGACATCCGCGACTCCTACCAGCGCATGCTGTACGCGACCACCACCGACTTCGAGACGTTCTCGGAGCCGCAGCCCTGGATCGACGAGCCGCAGGGTGACGGCCTCGGCATGATCGACTCCACGGTCGCGCACGAGGACGGCGTCTACTACCGCCTCACCAAGGACGAGTCGTACATGGGGATGCGGCAGGAGTCGTCCACCGACCTGCGCCGCACCCAGGGCGTGACCGAGGGTGACGGCTGGGACCTGATCAAGGAGCGCGTCGGGTTCGGCCAGCCGAACCCGTGGGGCGGCACGTTCACCGGGGGCGAGGGCCCCACGCTGTTCCCGTCGCTCACCGACGACCGCTGGTTCCTGCTCCAGGACCAGCCCAGCTACCACGGCGGCCAGGGCTACATGCTCTTCGAGACCGACGACCTCAGCAGCGGCGAGTGGACGGCGAACCTCGACGCGATCCTGCCGGCCAGCCCGCGGCACGGGACGGTCCTGCCGATCACGGCCGAGGAGCGGGAGCGGCTGCTCGCCGCGTACCCGCCCGCCGCGACCCCGGTCCAGGAGCACACGCTCGACGTCGACGCCGACGCCGCCGGCACGGAGATGAGCGACGACCTCTACGGCGTCTTCTACGAGGACATCAACTACGCCGCCGACGGCGGCCTGTACGCCGAGCTGGTCCGCAACCGGTCCTTCGAGTTCGCCGCGACCGACAACTCGAGCTTCACCGGGATGACCGGCTGGGACGTGGTGCAGCGAGGCTCTGCGGGCACCGCCGTCGTCGAGTCCGAGCGGGGCCAGTGGCTCAACGACAGCAACCGGGCCTACCTGACGGTCGAGGCCGACGGCCCCGGCGTCGGCGTGCGCAACGCGAGCTACAACAAGGGCTTCGCCCTCGAGAAGCGCAAGAAGTACGACTTCTCGGTGTTCGCCCGGGCCGAGCGCGGGCAGCGCCTCACGGTCAGCCTGGAGTCCCCCGACGGCTCGACGACGTACGCGTCCACCACGGTCGCCGTCAACGGCTCCGACCGCTGGAAGAAGCACACCGCCACCCTCACCGCGAACCGCACCGTGAACGACGCCCGGCTCGTGGTGACCGGCGGCGCTCGCGGCACGCTGCGCCTGGACATGGTCTCGCTCTTCCCGCGTGACACCTGGGTGGGCCCGGTCAACGGGCGTTCGGCGCTGCGCAAGGACCTCGCGGAGAAGGTCGCCGACCTGGAGCCGTCGTTCCTGCGGTTCCCCGGGGGCTGCGTCACGAACGTGGGCACCTTCGACACGTACCTGGAGTCGGACGGCGCCGACCGCCGTCGGACCTACCAGTGGAAGGAGACCATCGGGCCGGTCGAGGAGCGCCCCACCAACTGGAACTTCTGGGGCTACAACCAGACCTACGGCCTGGGCTACCTGGAGTACTTCGAGTTCGCGGAGGACCTGGGCGCGACGCCGCTGCCCGTGCTCTCGGTGGGCGCCAACGGCTGCGGCAGCACCATCCCCGAGATGACCGACGACGCCCGCATCGACCGCTGGGTGCAGGACACCGTGGACCTCATCGAGTTCGCCAACGGGTCGGTGAGGACGAAGTGGGGCAAGGTGCGGGCCTCGCTGGGGCACCCCAAGCCGTTCGGCCTGAGGTACATCGGCCTGGGCAACGAGGAGAACACCGACACGTTCCAGGCCAACTTCCCGCGGTTCCGTGACGCCGTCGAGGCGGCCCACCCGGAGGTCACCGTGATCTCCAACTCCGGCCCGGACGACACCGGCGCCCGGTTCGAGGAGCTGTGGGACTTCAACCGCGAGCAGGGCGTCGCGATGGTCGACGAGCACTACTACAACGACCCGTCGTGGTTCCTGTCGAACACCGAGCGCTACGACTCCTACGACCGCGAGGGCCCGCACGTCTTCCTCGGTGAGTACGCCTCAAGGGGCAACGCGTGGTCGAACGCGCTGTCCGAGGCCGCGTACATGACCGGGATCGAGCGCAACTCCGACCTGGTGGAGCTCGCCTCGTACGCGCCGATGTTCGCCAACGAGGACTACGTGCAGTGGTCCCCGGACATGATGTGGTTCGACAACGACGAGTCGTGGGGCTCGACGTCGTACTGGACGCAGAAGATGTTCATGACGAACACGGGCGACCAGGTGGTCCCGTCCACGCACGACGGCCCGGAGGAGACGCCCGCGGACATCTCGGGTGGCGTCTTCCTGTCGACGTGGAACACCCGGGCGGCCTACGACGACGTCGTGGTCACCGACAACGCGTCCGGCGAGGTGCTCTTCTCCGACTCGTTCGACGACGCGTCCGGCTGGGACCCCCAGTCCGGGACGTGGGCCGTGACCGACGGCGAGTACGTGCAGTCGGCCGGGAACGTCACCGACGCCCGCTCGATCATCACGGACGCGTACGCCAAGGACTGGGACAACTACACCCTGGAGCTCGACGCCCGGAAGCTGGGCGGCAGCGAGGCGTTCCTCGTCGGGTTCGCGGCCGGCGGCCGGGACGACTTCTACTGGTGGAACCTCGGCGGGTGGAACAACACCCGGCAGGCGCTGCAGCGGGCCGACAACAGCTCGGCGAACGAGGTCGCGGCGGTGGAGGGGCACTCGATGCAGACGGGCCGGGACTACCACGTCAAGGTCGTCGTCTCGGGCCGCACCATCAAGCTCTACCTGGACGGCGAGCTGCAGATGACGTACACCGAGCCGACCACCGAGTCGCTGTACCAGGTGGTCACGCGCGACGAGCGCACCGGCGACCTGGTGCTCAAGGTGGTCAACCCGTACGAGTCGGTGGCGCGCACGGCGGTCTCGGTGGCGGGGGCCGCGCTGGCCTCCCGTGCCGAGGTCACGGAGATGACCGGGGCGCCGTCGGCCAGGAACACCAAGACCCAGCCCGAACGGGTGGTACCCGTCGAGAGCAGGACGCGGCTCGACGTGACCCGCTCCGGCGGTGGGTCGGAGTTCACGTACGACTTCCCGGCCCACTCGATCACGTTCCTGCGTCTTCAGGAGCGTTAGCCGGTTCATGCCCACGGGACCACCGTCACCCCGTACGGTGGTCCCGTGAGCAAGCTGCCCGAGGACGTCCGGGAACGCCCCATGCCTGATCCTGCCGAGCTGCGTCAGCTGGTCGCCGACCTCCGCCGTCTGGTGCTGACCTACAAGTTCGGGATCGACGAGGTCATGACCAAGATCTCGATCCTCCGGGACGAGTTCCGGCACATGCAGAACTACAACCCCGTGGAGCACGTGGGGTCGCGGCTCAAGTCGTTCGAGTCGATCGTCGCCAAGTGCCGGCGCAAGGGCATCCCGCTGACGCCGGAGGGCGTGCGCGAGCAGATGTTCGACGTCGCCGGAGTGCGGATCACCTGCAGCTTCGTCAACGACATCTACCTGGTGCGCGACATGCTGCTCCAGCAGACGGACCTGACGCTGCTCGAGGAGCGCGACTACATCAAGCACCCGAAGGCGACGGGGTACAAGTCGCTGCACCTCATCGTGCAGATCCCCGTGTACCTGTCCGACCGGGTCGAGAAGGTGATCGTCGAGATCCAGCTCCGGACCATCGCCATGGACTTCTGGGCGAGCCTGGAGCACAAGATCTACTACAAGTACGACGGCGACGTGCCGCGGCACCTCACCGACTCGCTCAAGCTCGCCGCAGACGTCGCCTGGTCGCTCGACACCTCGATGGAGCGCATCCACGACGAGGTCAAGGCGATCTCGGGCGACGAGGAGCCCGTGGCGAGCCGGCACAACCTGCACACGCCGGAGGAGATGCTGCGCGACTTCTGGCGTGCGGCGGAGGCCGACGGCGGCTTCGGCTTCGACAGCGAGTCCTGACCGGCTCTCTGACGCTCTCCCGCGCTCCCGGTGTGTCAGCCGTACAGGTCATTCCGGTGACCTGTACGGCTGACACGTCTCACGTGCTCAGGACGACGCGAGGGTGCCCGACAGGGCCGTCCACGACTCCGGCGGCAGGGTGATCGTGGTGCTGCCGGCGGCACCCCCGGCGGCGCCGCCCCCGGCCACGCGGCCGGCCACGTCGAACGCTCCCCAGTGCTTCTCGGCCACCTTCGCCGCGTGCTCCGGGCCGACGACGGCGGGCTCGTGGTCGGCCGTCATCGACCAGCCCTCGGTGATCCCGAGCGCCGCGCCCGGGTGCGCCAGCTCGACCTCGACCGGCTCGGGGGAGCGGTTGGTCAGGAACAGCGCCACCGCGCCGTCCGACAGCGTGGCCGCGGCCGTCACCGACGGCACGTCGCCGTGGGCCTTGGTCGTGATCGAGGGCGTGGTCACGCGTAGGTCGAGCGCCTCGCCCTGCGCGAGCCGCGCCGTCGTCGCGAACGGGTGGAACGTGGGCTGCCGCCACGCCTCGCCGGCCGGCTCGGTCATGATCGGTGCGATCACGTTGACGAGCTGGGCCAGGCAGGCCACGGGCACGCGGTCGGCGTGGTTCAGCAGCGTGACCAGCAGGTCGCCCACCACGACGGCGTCCAGGCCGGAGTAGACGTCCTCGATGATGCGCGGGGCGTCCCGCTGGATCGGCAGGTTCTCCTCGCCGGGGAACCGGGTGGTCAGGTACCAGACGTTCCACTCGTCGAAGCTGACGGTGATCTTCTTGTCCGAGCGGCGCTGCGCCCCCACGGCGTCGGCCGAGGACACGACCCGCTCGATGAACCGGTCCATCGCGGTGCCCGAGCCGAGGAATGACGCGCGGTCGCCGTCGACCTCCTCGTAGTAGGCGTGCATCGAGATGTGGTCCACCAGGTCGTACGTGTACTCCAGGACGGTGCGCTCCCACTCGCCGAACGTGGGCATCTGCATCGAGGAGGAGCCGCACGCGACCAGCTCGATCGACGGGTCGACGAGCTTCATCGCGGCGCCCGCGTTCCGGGCGAGCTTGCCGTACTCGTGCGCGTCCTTGTGACCGATCTGCCACGGGCCGTCCATCTCGTTGCCCAGGCACCAGAGCTTGACCCCGTAGGGCTTCTCGCGGCCGTTGGCGATGCGCAGGTCGGCCCAGCGGGTGCCGGCCTCGCCGTTGCAGTACTCCAGCAGCGCCACGGCCTCCTCGACGCCGCGCGTGCCGAGGTTGACCGCCATCATCGGCTGGATGCCCTCGCGCTCGGCCCACTGCAGGAACTCGTCGGTGCCCACGAGGTTGGGCTCCACGGTGCGCCAGGCGAGGTCGAGGAACGGCTTGCGCTGCTCCACCGGGCCGACGGCGTCCTCCCACCGGTAGTTCGACACGAAGTTGCCGCCCGGGTAGCGGACGGTCGTGACGCCCAGCTCGCGGGTCAGGTCGGCGACGTCGCGGCGGAAGCCGTGCTCGTCCGACGTCGGATGGCCGGGCTCGTGGATGCCCGTGTACACGGCGCGGCCCAGGTGCTCCACGAAGGAGCCGAAGAGGCGGCGGTCGACGGCGCCCACGGTGAAGTCGGGGTGCAGCAGGACGCGGGTGCGGGAGGTCGTCATTGTTCCTCGCTGATCGGTCGGCGGTTCTACAACGTTGCACACTAGCCGATGGACGACGCGGCAGCGATGCCCGTCCTCTACCCTGTGGAAAAACTCGCCGACCGGAGGCTGGCAGCGTGGCCGTGACGATGCACGACGTGGCGCAACGCGCCGGCGTCTCGATCAAGACCGTGTCGAACGTGGTGAACGGCTACCCGTACATCCGCGCAGCGACCAAGGAGCGCGTCGAGGCCGCGATCGAGGAGCTCGGCTACCGCGTGAACATGTCCGCGCGGAACCTCCGGACGCGGCGGACCGGACTGATCACGCTCGCGGTCCCGGAGCTGTCCCTCCCGTACTTCGCGGAGCTCGCCGACGCCGTCATCTCCGCCGCCGACGCCGCCGGCTGGACCGTGCTCATCGAGCAGACGAGCGCCAGCCGCGAACGCGAGACCGAGGTGCTCTCGGGCCGGCGCCGCCACCTGACCGACGGGCTGATCTTCTCGCCGCTGGCGCTGGGGCCGGACGACATCGGCCTGTTCTCGGTGGACTTCCCGCTGGTGATCCTCGGCGAGCGCGTGTTCGGGGCGCCCGCCGACCACGTGACGATGAACAACGTGGCCGCTGCCAAGGCGGCGACCCTCCACCTGGCGTCGCTGGGACGGCGTCGGATCGCGGTGATCGGGGCGCACGAGGGGGAGCAGGTCGGGTCGGCCGCGCTGCGGACCGAGGGCTACCGCGAGGGGCTGGCGGAGGCCGGGCTGCCGTTCGACCCCGCGCTGGTCGGCGAGGCGGGCCTCTGGCACCGCTCGACCGGCGCCGAGACGATGAGCCGGATGCTCGACGACGGGGTGGAGATCGACGCCGTCTTCGCCCTCAACGACGCCCTGGCGCTCGGTGCCCTGCACGCCCTGCACGCGCACCGGATCGACGTGCCGGGCCAGGTGGCACTCATCGGCTTCGACGACGTCGACGACGCGAGGTTCTCCGTCCCCGCGCTCTCGTCCGTGGACCCCGGCCGGGACCAGATCGCGCACACCGCGGTGGAGCTGCTGCTGGAGCGCATCGGCGCGTCCGGCGACCCGGCGCCCTTCCGCAAGGTGGTGCCGGACTCCCGGATCGTGGGCCGCGAGTCCACGGGCGAGCAGGGCGACGTGGTGGGCGTCCAGCCGGGCGGAACCGAGCAGGTCGCCGTCGACATGACCTGGGCCTGACGAACTACCGATCACCGCACTACCTCTTGCCACGGCGGCATGGTTGCCGGTAGAACGGTGCCCGGCGTTCCTACAACGTTGAAAAGTGACCCGGTGACGACGCCGGGAGCGACGCGGTCCCTCGACCGCGGAGCACCGAATCAAGGAGGACTCGGATGCGTACTTCAGCCCGACGCCGAGGCGTGGCCGCCGCAGCCGCCGTGGCCGTATCCGCCATCGGCCTCACGGCCTGCTCCGGGGGCAGCGGGGGTGCCGAGGAGGCGACCTGCACCAACGAGATCAATCAGCCCGACGCCGCCCAGGTGACCGTGTGGGCGTGGTACCCGTCGTTCGAGTCGGTCGTGGACAACTTCAACGAGACCCACACCGACCTGCAGGTCTGCTGGACCAACGCGGGCCAGGGCGCGGACGAGTACAACAAGTTCCAGACCGCCATCGAGGCCGGCACCGGCGCGCCCGACGTGATCATGCTCGAGGCCGAGGTACTGCCCACCTTCACGATCCTCGAGTCGCTCGTCGACCTGTCCGAGTACGGCGCCGCCGAGCTGGAGGGCGACTACACCCCCGGCTCCTGGTCCGACGTCTCCAACGGCGACGCGGTCTACGCGATCCCCGTGGACGGCGGCCCCATGGGCATGCTCTACCGCGCCGACATCTTCGAGCAGTACGGCGTCGAGGTGCCCACCACCTGGGACGAGTTCGCGACCGCCGCCCAGGACCTGCGCGACGCGGGCTTCGAGGGGCACATCACCGACTTCCCGACCAACGGCAACGCGCTCAACTACGCGCTGTTCGCCCAGAACGGCTGGGAGCCGTTCCAGTACGACGCCGCCAAGCCGACCGAGGTGGGCATCACCGTCGACAGCCCGGAGGCCGAGGAGGTCCTGAGCTACTGGAAGGGCCTGATCGACGACGACCTGGTGGCCACCGAGGACGCCTTCACCACCGACTACAACGCGGCGCTCGTGGACGGCACCTACGCCGTCTACCTCGCGGCCGCCTGGGGCCCCGGCTACCTGCAGGGCCTGTCGGAGGCGGACGCCGACGCCGAGTGGCGCGCGGCCCCGCTGCCGCAGTGGGACCCGGAGAACCCGGTGCAGGTGAACTGGGGCGGCTCGACCTTCGCCGTGACCACGCAGTCCGAGCAGCCGGAGGCCGCCGCGACCGTGGCCAAGGAGCTGTTCGACACCGACGAGGCGTGGAAGCTCGGCGTCGAGGAGGCGGCCCTGTGGCCGCAGTGGAAGCCGATGCTCGAGTCGGACTGGTTCACGGGGCTCGAGGCGCCGTTCTTCGGCGGGCAGAAGATCAACGAGGAGGTGTTCCTGGACGCGGCCAACGGGTACCAGGGCTTCTCGTTCAGCCCGTTCCAGGTCTACGCCTACGACCAGCAGACCCAGGCCCTGTACGACATGGTGCAGAACGGCACGGACGCCGCCACCGCCCTGGGCACCGTCCAGGACGGGCTGGTCCAGTACGCCACCGAGCAGGGTTTCACGGTCTCCGAATGAGCGCGAGCAAGAGCGCCGTCGCGCCGTCCGCGACCCGCCCCACCAGCAAGATCGCCAGCCGGCGGCAGCGCTGGGGATACGTCTACGTGGCGCCGTTCGCCGCGGTGTTCGCCGTGTTCCTCGTGCTGCCGCTGGGCTACGCGCTGTGGATGAGCCTGCACAACAAGGGCATCGCCACGGCCGGGCGCAGCGTGTTCGTGGGCGCCGACAACTACGTCAAGGCGTTCACGGACCCGGTGTTCCTGGAGGGCCTGTGGCGGGTGCTCCGGTTCGTGCTGGTCATGGTGCCGGTGCAGATCGTGGTCGCGCTCGTGGCGGCGCTCCTGCTCGACACCCTCGCCACGCGGCTCAGCCGGGCCACGCGCCTGCTGATCTTCGTGCCGTACGCGATCCCGGCGGTCATCGGGGCCCTCATGTGGGGCTTCCTGTACAGCCCCCGGTTCGGCCCGGCGCAGGACGTGTTCGGCCTGGTGGGCCTGACGGCGCCGAACTTCCTCAGCTCCGCCAACATCTTCGGGTCGCTGGTCAACATCGTGACCTGGCAGTGGGTGGGCTACTACATGATCATCATCTACGCGGCCCTGCGGTCGATCGACCCCTCGGTCTACGAGGCCGCGGTGCTCGACGGAGCGGACGGCCGCCAGATCGCGCTGCGCATCAAGGTGCCGATGATCTCGTCGTCGATGGTGATGATCGTGGTCTTCGCGCTCATCGGCACCCTGCAGTTCTTCACGGAGCCGCAGGTGCTGCGGTCCTCCGCGCAGGGCGCCATCCCGTCCGACTACACCCCGAACATGTACGCCTTCGCGACGGCGTTCAACTACAGCCAGTTCAACTACGCCTCGACGCTGGCGTTCGCGCTCGGCTTCCTCGTGTTCGTGGGCTCGTACGTGTTCCTGTTCCTGACGCGCAAGCAGAGCGGGCTCAAGTGATGGCGACCTCGACGCTTCTTTCCAGATCCCAGGCCGGCCGCGCGGCACGCGAGACCTCGGCCCCGGTGGGCCAGGGCCGTCGCCTCGGCTCGCACGTGGTGCTCGTGCTCCTCGCGATCTACTTCGTGGTGCCGCTGTGGTGGCTCGCCGTGGCGTCCACCAAGACGAACTCCGGCCTGTTCGCCGGGGACGCGCTCTGGTTCGGCCCCGACTTCGCGCTCTGGGACAACATCGCGGGGCTCTTCACGCACCAGGGCGGCATCTACTGGACGTGGTTCCGCAACTCGTTCGTGTACGCGATCGCCGGCGGCGTGGGCGCGACGGCGCTCTCCGTGCTCGCGGGCTACGGCCTCGCCAAGTACCGGTTCCGGGGGCGTTCGGCGTTCTTCGCCCTGCTGCTCGGCTCGGTCATGGTCCCGATGACGGCGCTGGTGATCCCCACCTTCGTGCTGCTGAGCGGGATGGGGCTGCTCAACACGATGTGGGCGGTGATCCTGCCGTCGCTGCTGAGCCCGGTCGGCGTCTACCTCGTGCGGGTCTACGCCCAGGACGCGGTGCCGGAGGAGGTGCTCGACGCCGGGCGGGTCGACGGCGCGGGTGAACTTCGCCTCTTTTTCCAGGTCGTGCTACCGCTGCTGCGGCCGGCGATCGTGACCGTGCTGCTCCTGACGACGGTCGCGACATGGAACAACTTCTTCCTGCCGCTGGCGGTCCTGCGGGACCCCAACCTGCTGCCGGTGACGGTCGGCATCTACAACTGGCAGGCCCTCTCGAACGCCGGCGCGGGCGGCGAGCAGGTGTGGAACCTGATCGTCACGGGGTCGTTCCTGTCCGTGGTTCCGCTGGTCGCAGCGTTTCTCTCGTTGCAGAGGTACTGGCAGGGCGGGCTGTCGCTCGGCAGCGTCCGGTGAGGCCCGGCCGGCCCGCGCGACGGGTCGGCCGAGCCCGCGCTTCCTTGACACATGTCTTGAACGGTTGACGGTCTCGATGCCGTAACCATTCAAGAAGGCTTCCTTACTTTTCCCGGACCACGGCTACGGTGAACCCCGTCACCGATGGGTCGTGGCGGGGTTCAGCCGACGCGACTTTGACCAATGGGCTTGTGAGCGTTCACAATCTGTTGCGTTCACAAAGTGAAGTCGGCCGGGTTGCAGAGACGTTGCCCGGGCAACACTCGAAGAGGAGAAGTCATGGCAAGGAAGCTGTGGGCTACGCGTGGTCTGGCCGCGCTGGCAACGGGCGCGATGGCCGTCTCGCTCGCCGCGTGCGGCGGTGGCGGTGCCGGTGCGGGTGGCGGCGCCGACGGTGGTGGTGCCGGGGACGGCGAGGCCGGCGGCCTCGTGGGTGTGGCCATGCCCACCCAGACGTACGAGCGCTGGATCGCCGACGGCGACGCCGTGAAGACGGGTCTCGAGGACGCCGGGTACGACGTCGACCTGCAGTTCGCGGGCGACGACATCCCGACCCAGCAGCAGCAGATCGACGCGATGATCAACAAGGGCGCCGAGGCGCTCATCATCGCCTCGATCGACGGCACCGCGCTGGGCAGCCAGCTCGAGGCCGCCGCCGCTGCGGACATCCCGGTCATCTCCTACGACCGCCTCATCCGCGACTCGGAGAACGTCGACTTCTACGTCACGTTCGACAACTACGAGGTCGGCGTGCAGCAGGGCACCTCGCTGCTGACCGGCCTGGGCATCCTCGGCGAGGACGGCAAGCCGGCCGCGGACGCGCCCGAGGGCCCGTTCAACATCGAGCTGTTCGCCGGCTCCCCCGACGACAACAACGCCGGGTTCTTCTTCAACGGCGCCATGTCCGTGCTCCAGCCGTACATCGACGACAAGACGCTCGTCGTGCCGTCGAAGCAGGTCGACTTCGACACCGTCGCCATCCAGCGCTGGGAGCAGGAGCGTGCGCAGAAGCGCATGGAGGACCTGCTGACCGCCACGTACACCAAGGGTGACGTGAACGTCGACGGTGTGCTGGCCCCGGCCGACGTGATCTCGCGCGGCATCATCACGGCCCTCGAGAACGCCGGCTACGGCAAGGGCGACCTCGCGACGCCGATCGTCACGGGCCAGGACGCCGAGGCGTCGTCGGCCAAGCTGATCGTCGACGGCGCTCAGTACTCGACGATCTTCAAGGACACGCGTCTGCTGGCTGAGCAGGCCGTCACCGCCGCCACGTCCTTCCTCGAGGGCAACGAGCCCGAGGCGAACGACACCGAGACGTACGACAACGGCAAGAAGATCGTGCCGTCGTACCTGCTGCCCACGGTGATCGTCACCAAGGACAACCTGCAGGCCGAGCTGATCGACTCCGGCTACCTCACCGAGGACGAGGTCGCCTCCGGTCAGGTCGACGAGTAGGTCTGACCTCCTCGCGACACCGGCTCGACACCGCCGACCCCGTGTCAGGCCGTCAGGCCACCTCCGGGTGACCGACGGCCTGGCACGGGGCCGTCGGGCGGGCCCGGCCTCGCACCCTCTCTATTGGCGACAAGTACGCGACAAGGACTGGCATGGCCGATTCGGCGCCGACCGACATCCTCGAGATGCGCGGCATCACCAAGACATTTCCTGGGGTCAAGGCACTCCAGGACGTCAACCTCACCGTCCGCCGGGGCGAGATCCACGCGATCTGCGGCGAGAACGGGGCGGGCAAGTCCACCCTGATGAAGGTGCTGTCGGGTGTGTACCCGCACGGCACCTACGAGGGCGACATCGTGCTCGACGGCGAGACCGCCCAGTTCGGCACGATCAACGACTCCGAGGCGCTGGGCGTGGTGATCATCCACCAGGAGCTCGCCCTCGTCCCGTACCTGTCGATCGCCGAGAACATCTTTCTCGGCAACGAGCGCCTCCGGGCGGGCGGCGCCATCGACTGGAACCGGACCAACGCCGAGGCGGCCGAGCTGCTCGCGCGGGTGGGCCTGAGCGAGTCGCCCACGACGCCCATCTCCGCGCTGGGCGTGGGCAAGCAGCAGCTCGTCGAGATCGCCAAGGCGATCTCCAAGGACGTGCGCCTGCTCATCCTCGACGAGCCGACGGCGGCGCTGAACGACAACGACTCCGAGCACCTGCTCGGCCTGCTCCGGCAGTTCAAGGAGCAGGGGATCACCTCGATCATGATCTCCCACAAGCTGGCGGAGATCGCCGAGATCGCGGACCGCACCACCATCATCCGCGACGGCCGGTCGATCGAGACCTTCGACATGGCCACCGCGGGCGCCTCGTCCGACGCGATCCAGGACCGGATCATCCGCGGCATGGTGGGGCGCGACCTCGACAACCGGTACCCCGACCGCGTGTCGAACCCCGGCGACGAGGTGCTGCGCATCGAGGACTGGACGGTGTACCACCCGACCCAGCCCGGGCGCGTCGTCGTCGACAAGGCGCACCTGAACGTCCGCGCCGGCGAGGTCGTCGGCATCGCCGGACTCATGGGCGCCGGGCGCACGGAGCTCGCGATGTCGCTGTTCGGCCGCTCCTACGGGCGGGACATCAGCGGCACGGCGTACATCCACGGCCAGCCGGTCGACGTGCGCGACGTGCCGGACGCGATCAAGGCGGGCATCGCCTACGTCTCGGAGGACCGCAAGCAGTACGGGCTCAACCTCATCGAGGACATCCGCCGGAACATCTCGGCGGCAGGCCTCGGCAAGCTGTCCAAGAACGGCTTCGTGGACGAGAACGAGGAGCTCAAGGTCGCGGAGGAGTACCGCGCGTCCATGAACATCCGCACCCCCAACGTGCTGGTGGAGGTGGGCAAGCTCTCGGGCGGCAACCAGCAGAAGGTGGTGCTGTCCAAGTGGCTGTACACCGCCCCTGAGGTGCTGATCCTCGACGAGCCCACCCGCGGCATCGACGTCGGCGCCAAGTACGAGATCTACACCATCATCAACGAGCTGGTCGCTGCCGGGAAGGCCGTGCTGGTCATCTCGTCGGAGCTCCCCGAGCTCCTCGGGATCTGTGACCGCATCTACACCCTGGCCTTCGGCCGTATCACTGGCGAGGTCGACGTGCCCTCCGCCACCCAGGAAGGACTCATGGCTCTCATGACGCAGGAGACCACGCAGGAGACGCAGGAGGCGACGGCATGACCGGCATCGCCAACATCCGGGACCTGCTCACCCGGAACATCCGCACCAGCGGTATCTACATCGCGTTCGTGCTGATCATCGTGCTGTTCTCGGTGCTCACCGACGGACTGCTGCTCAGCTCGCGGAACCTCACCAGCCTCGTGCTGCAGTTCTCGTACATCCTGATCCTCGCCATCGGCATGGTGATCATCATCATCGGCGGGCACATCGACCTGTCGGTGGGGTCGGTGGTCGCGCTGACCGGTGCGGTCGCCGCCGTCGTCGTCATCCGGAACGGCCTGCCCTGGTGGGTCGGCGTCCTCGCCGCGCTCGGCACGGGACTCCTGGTCGGTGCCTGGCAAGGGTTCTGGGTCGCGTACGTAGGTATCCCAGCGTTCATCGTGACGCTGGCAGGCATGCTCCTGTTCCGCGGCCTCACGCTCGAGGTGCTGAACAACGTCTCGCTCTCGCCGTTCCCGAGCGAGTACACGAGCATCGCCACGGGCTTCCTCAACGGCCTGCTCGGCGGGTACGGGTACGACACCTTCACGCTGGTCATCTTCGCGATCGGCGTGCTGGGCTTCGCCTACAACTCGTGGCGCAACCGCCGCGCGCGGATCGCCTACAACCAGACGGTCGAGGCTCCGGTGCTGTTCGTGCTGAAGCTGGTCGTGGTCGCCGCCGTCGTCATGTGGTTCGCCTACAACCTCGCCACGTACCGCGGCCTGCCCGCCGTGCTGATCATCCTGGCCGTGCTGGTCCTGGCCTACACGCTGATCACCAAGCACAGCGTGTTCGGCCGCCACGTCTACGCCATCGGTGGCAACCTCGCCGCGGCGCAGCTGTCCGGCGTCCGGGTCAAGCGTGTGAACTTCTGGATGTTCGTGAACATGGGCTTCCTCGCCTCCGTCGCGGGCATCGTGTTCTCCGCCCGGTCGAGCGCCGCTCAGCCGGCGGCGGGCAACATGTTCGAGCTCGACGCGATCGCGGCGTGCTTCATCGGTGGCGCCGCCGTGACCGGTGGCATCGGCACGGTGACCGGCGCGATGGTCGGTGGTCTGATCATGGCCGTCATGTCGAACGGCATGTCGCTCATGGGTGTCGACCAGTCGACGCAGCAGATCGTCAAGGGCATCGTGCTGCTCCTGGCCGTCGCTTTCGACGTCTGGAACAAGAAGCGGGCGGCGGCTACCCGCTGACCCCCTTCTCGCCGAGACAGAACCGTGGCGAGGTAGTACCGCAGACCCGTGCTGCGGTTCTACCTCGCCACAGTTCTGTCTCGGCGTTCTGGGTGGTGGGCGAGAATGACGGGATGGCCCAACCTGATCCCGCGCCCCGGCGGGGCCGACGTCCTGCCGGGCAGGACGCCCGCGCCGAGATCCTGGCCGCCGCCCGTGACGAGTTCGTGGAGAACGGGTACCAGGCCGCCTCACTCCGGGCCGTGGCCCGCCGGGCCGGCGTCGACCCGGGCACGGTGCGGCACTGGTTCCCCGACAAGGCGCGCCTGCTGACGGCGACGCTCGGCGTCGCGGGGATCGAGCCGGACAAGGTGGTGGAGCGGGTGTCCGCCGGCCCGGTCGAGTCGCTCGGGGAGCGTCTCGTGGAGGCGGTCATCGGCATCTGGGACTTCGACGGCGGGGACACCGTTCGCGTGGTCATCCCGGCCGTGATGTCCGATCCCGAGCTGCGCGGGCTGCTGCCGCAGTTCATCGGCGCGGCCATCCTGGCGCCGGTGATGCGCGCCCTCGCCGTGCCCGACGCCCCGGTGCGCACCGCGCTCGTCGCCTCGCAGATGTCGGGGGTGCTGCTGACCCGCTACCTGATCCCGGTGGAGCCGCTCGCCTCGCTCGCCCCGGCCGAGGTGGCCCGGCTCGTGGGCCCCACCCTCCAGCGCTATCTCACCGGCACCCTCTCCGCCGCCGAGGGTGCCGCGGAGGGTCTTGCGCGGTAGCCGTCGCAGGAGCACAATTCCTCACATGAGGAAAAACGCGATCGTCATCCGGGACCTGCGGGTCGTCCGGGGCGGGCGGCCGATCATCGACGGGCTCGACCTCGACGTCCCCGCGGGGTCGGTCGTCGGTCTGCTCGGGCCGTCCGGCTCCGGCAAGACGACGCTCATGCGCACCGTCGTGGGTGTCCAGGACAAGGTCACCGGCACCGTCCAGGTGCTCGACGCCGCGGCGGGCAGCCCGGGCCTGCGCCGCAAGGTCGGCTACATGACGCAGGACGCCAGCGTCTACACCGACCTCACCGTGGCGCAGAACCTGCGGTACTTCGCGGCCCTGGCCGGGGTCTCGTCCCCGGCGAAGGCGGTCGCCGGGGCCGTCGCGACCGTCGACCTCGGCGGGCACGAGAAGCAGCGGGTCGGCACGCTGTCCGGCGGCGAGCGGTCCCGGGTCTCGCTGGCCGCGGCGCTGGTCAGCGACCCCGAGCTGCTCGTGCTCGACGAACCGACGGTCGGCCTCGACCCCGTCCTGCGCCGCGACCTGTGGACGGTGTTCCGGCGGCTCGCCGCCGAGGGGCGCACCCTCCTGGTCTCCAGCCACGTGATGGACGAGGCCACCCAGTGCGACCGCCTGCTGCTGATGCGGGCCGGCGGCCTGGTCGCGGACACCACGCCCGACGAGCTGCTGACCAGCACCGGGGCGCCGGACGCGGAGCGCGCGTTCCTCTCCCTGATCGACGCGGCCGACGCCGCGGCCACCGCCACCCCGGCGGACGGGACCCCCGCCGCCACGCCGACGCACGACACCCCGACGCACGAGGAGACCGCGCGATGACCCTGACCCTCGCCACCGCCGGCCGCGTGCTGTCCCAGCTGCGCGGGGACCACCGCACGGTCGCGCTCATCCTGCTGCTGCCGTGCCTGCTGATCGGGCTGATCGCCTGGATGTTCCACGACCAGCCCCAGGTGCTCGACCAGTTCGGCCCCATGCTCGTGGGCCTGTTCCCGCTCATCGTGATGTTCCTGGTCACGAGCGTGGCGACGCTGCGGGAACGGCAGTCGGGCACGCTGGAGCGGCTCATGACCACGCCGATCCGCAAGGGCGACTTCGTGGCGGGCTACGGCCTCGCGTTCGCGACGCTCGCGCTGGTGCAGGCGGGCGTCGTGGTCGGCTTCGCCGTGCTGGTCGGGATGGACGTGGCCGGGCCGCTCTGGCTCGTCGTCGTGGTCGCGCTGCTCGACGCGATCCTCGGCTGCACCCTGGGCCTGGCCGCCTCCGCGCTGGCCCGGAGCGAGTTCCAGGCGGTGCAGATGATGCCCGCGATCCTGTTCCCGCAGCTCATCACCTGCGGCCTCCTCATGCCGCGCGACCAGATGCCCGAGGTCCTGGAGTGGCTGTCCCGGGTCTTCCCGCTCACCTACGCCATCGAGGCGATGACGTCGCTCGCGGCGGGGGAGGACTGGTCGGGCGTGCGCGGCGCCGTCGGGGTGATCGTCCTGTTCATCGTGGGCGCGGTGGTGCTGGGGGTGGCCACGCTCCGCCGTCGGACGGCGTGAGCGCGGCGCGACCTGGCCGGCCGGCAGGCCCGGCCAGGTCGCGCAGATCTCAGTGCAGGTGGAGGGCCCTCGCGACGTCGCCCCAGTGCACGTACGAGAAGCCCGTGGCGTCCCGGCCCGGGTCGACGTCGGGCCCGGTCTCGGGCTCGTCGTGCGTGACCAGCAGTCCGGACCGGTACTCGCCGACGGGCGCGTTGGACACCGCGAGGCCGTCCGAGCCGTTGACGTCGTCCACGCCGTCGCCCGCGACGCGGAAGGCGCCGAGCGAGCGGTTGCGGCCGGTCAGGGCGTAGACGGGGTAGGTGTCGTCGCCCTGGCTGGAGACGATGATGTAGCCCGTGCGGCCGGGGCCGTACCAGATGTCGACGCCCTCGGCGTCGGCGGTCAGGTTCGTCCCGCCGTACGACGGCGCCGCCGGGTCCACCGGGGCGCACTCCTCGGTCTCGGGGTCGTAGGCGTCGTGCACGCCGAAGTCCTTGACCTTGTCGACGAGGCGCGGCGCGCCCGAGCCGAGCGGCAGCGGCACCCGCCACAGGCCGACGTCCTCCTGCGTGGCGTACAGCGTGCCGGTGCGGCGGTCGACCGCCACGCCCTCGAGCTGCGGCTCGACGCCCGGCTCCTCGCACGGCACCCAGGTGGTGCCGTCCGGCAGGTGGAACTCGCCGGGGAGCTCCAGGTGCTCGACGTCGGTGTAGCCCACGCCGTCCGGCCCGGTCGTCAGCCGCGCCGTCGCGATCGTGGTGCTGCCCTCCTGGGTCACGACGGCGTACGTGCCGCCGCGCCGCGGCTGGTAGACGGCCAGGCCGTACGCGGTGTGGTCCTCCGCGACCGTCTCCCGGTCCGGGCTGAACAGGAACTCCAGCTCCGGCGCGGTGACCTCGGTGAGCGGCGTCTCGGCGTCGGCACCCGCGGGGTCGATCGCGAAGAAGCGGACCTGGTCGTTGTACCGGTCCGAGACGACGGCGACATCGGTCGCTCGGCCGTCGACCTTCAGGCCGTAGGCGATGTCCACGTTGTTGAACCGGCCGGGAACGCCGTCCGCGCGCGGGGCCGGCGTGGCCGCGACCGACTGCAGCTCGGTCGCGGCCACGTCGTAGACCCGGAGCCCGCCCTCCTTGGCCGTCGCGACCACGATCGACCGCTCCGAGTCGTCCGGATGCACCCAGATCGCGGGGTCGTCGCCGGACGCGTTGCCCCCGGCCTCGTCGTCGTACAGCGGGGGAGTCTCCACCGAGGTGGTGACGGTGGCGGTCCGGTGCTCTCCGCCGACGCCGTGCGTGCCGTGCACGCCGTCCGCGACGGCCGACGCGGGTGCCGCGACCGGTGCGAGCAGGGACACGAGCAGCAGGGCGGCCGGCAGGGCGGCGAGGCGACGTCGCATGGCCCCGAGCCTCCCGCCCCCAGGTGTCGCCGACCTGAACTCCACGCGAACGCTTCGGGCGCCGATCCGGCCGCTGCGGTCCCCCGGCGCGGTGGCCTCCCCTTTTAGGCCCGGGGGTTTTTTTTTTTTCTCTGGCCGCAA
>NZ_JBHWLR010000004.1:0-58691 GCF_042731755.1 Promicromonospora sp. NPDC059942 | reverse complement strand
TTGGTCGGCGCGGCCCCCCTGGGGGGGGTTCTTCCTTTGTGAGCCCTGTCTCCCTCTGCCAGGAAAACAACAAGAAAAAAAAAACCCGGGCCTCAAAGGGGATCCGGCCGGGCCCGGCCTGGCCCGGGAGGTCAGTCCAGCAGCGGGTCCAGGCCCCACAGGGGGAAGACGGCGCGGCGGGTGGCCTGCACCGCGCGGTCCACCGGGTCGGCGGGGTCGTACCCGTCGCGCCAGCTCCGGAACGGCACCTCGGCCCTGCCCATCGTGTGGGCGGCCTCCAGGTCGAGGGCCTCGACGGCGTCGCGCCAGGCGGCGGGCAGCTCGCTGCCGCGCTCCACGGGTGCGTGCGCGGCCTCGGCGACGAGCGCGGTCCAGGCGAGCGGGACGACGTCGGACACCGCGTACCCGCCGCCGCCCAGGGCGAGCCAGCGGCCGTCGGCGTGCTCGTGCGCGAGGGCGTGCGCCCACTGCTGCGCGGTGCACTGCGCGTCCACGGAGACGTTCAGGTTCGAGAGCGGGTCGCGGCCGTGGGCGTCGCAGCCGTGCTGGGAGACGATCGCCTGCGGGCGGTGCTCCCGGACCAGCGCGGGCACGACGGCGTCGATCGCCCGCAGCCAGGCCGGCCCCGAGGTGCGCGCCGGGACCGGGATGTTGACGGCGGTCCCCTCGGCGGGGCCGGGCATGCCGACGTCGGCCGAGGCGCCCGTGCCGGGGAACAGGGTGCGGCCGTCCTCGTGGATCGAGAAGGTCAGCACGCGGGGGTCGTCCCAGAAGATCGCCTCGACGCCGTCGCCGTGGTGGGCGTCGAAGTCCAGGTAGGCGACCCGTTCGGCGCCGAGGTCCAGCAGCCGGCGGATCGCGGCGGCCGCGTCGTTGTAGACGCAGAAGCCCGACGCCGCGCCCGGCATCGCGTGGTGCATGCCTCCGGCGACGTTCACGCCGTGCGCGACCTCGCCGCGCCACAGGGCGTCGGCCAGCGCGACGGACCCGCCGACCTGGCGGGCGGCGGCCTCGTGCATCCCGGCGAAGAGCGGGTCGTCGTCGGTGCCCAGGCCGCGCATCAGGTCGGGTTCCAGCGTGGTCCCGGCGTGCCGGACGGCGGCGACGTACTCGGCGTCGTGCACCGACTCGATCACGGCGTCGGTCGCGGGCTCGGCGTCCACCACCTCGAGCGTGGGCCGGTCGAGCAGGCCGAGCGCCTCGATGAGCCGCATCGTCAGGTCGAGGCGGGCGGGCGACATGGGGTGCCCGGGGCCGAAGTCGTACTCGAGGAGTCGCGGACTCCAGACCAGCCGGGCGAGGTGCACCCGCCCACGGTAACGGACCCGGCCCAGGGCGGGCGCCGTGGCCCAGAAACGGCGTCGGCGGCCGCGGCAGCGGCGTTGTGCCCGTCGAGCGCCCTTCGGCGTGGCAGAGTAGGGCGTCGATCGTCGGGACTGCAGGGGAGGGAGCGGGTCGGATGGCGCCGATCTTCCGGCACAGGCTGTTCGGCCTCCGGGAGCTGGTGGACGAGCTGGCCTTCCGCGCACCCGCGCGCCTGGCCGTCACCGTGTTCGCGGGTGTGATCGGGCTGTTCGCGATCCTGCTCCTCGTGCCGTTCGCGACGGCGGACGGCGCGGGCGCCAGCTTCGTCGACGCGCTGTTCACGGCGGTCTCCGCCGTCTGCGTCACGGGGCTCGTCGTGCAGGACACGGCGACCTACTGGTCGTTCTACGGGCAGGTCGTCATCCTCGCCGGCATCAAGGTGGGCGGGTTCGGCATCATGACCGTCGCCTCGCTGCTCGGCATGATGGTCTCGCGCAAGATCGGGCTGACGCAGAAGCTGCTCACGGCGTCGGAGACCAAGACGAGCCGGCTGGGCGACGTCGGCTCGCTGGTCCGCGTCATCATCGTCACCGCGACCACGCTCGAGCTGTCGATCGCGCTGCTGCTCTTCCCGCGCTTCCTGATCCTCGAGGACAACGTGGGCACCGCGGCCTGGCACTCCCTGTTCTACGGGATCTCCGCGTTCAACAACGCGGGGTTCGTGCCGACGCCCGACGGCCTCATGCCGCACGTGGGCGACTGGACGCTGTTGCTGCCCATCGCGCTCGGCGTCTTCATCGGTGCCCTCGGCTTCCCCGTGATCCTCAACATCCAGCGCTCCCTGCGCCGGCCGGGGCGCCGGTGGCACGGCTGGACCAAGCGGCTCTCGCTGCACAGCAAGCTCACGCTGGTGACCAGCGGCGTGCTGCTCGTGGTCGGCGCCCTGCTGCTCCTGGTCCTGGAGTGGACCAACCCCCGCACGTTCGGGCCGCTCAGCGTCGGCGACAAGCTGCTCGCCGCCCTCTTCGCCGGGATCATGCCGCGCTCGGGCGGGTTCAGCACCGTGGACATCGGCGCCATGCACGAGTCGAGCTGGCTCATCCAGGACGCGCTGATGTTCGTGGGCGGTGGCTCGGCGTCCACCGCGGGCGGTATCAAGGTGACCACGCTCGCCGTCATGCTGCTGGCGATCATCGCCGAGGCGCGGGGCGACCGGGACATCGAGGCGTTCGGCCGCCGGATCCCGCGCGACGTGCTGCGGCTGTCGATCGCGGTCGTGTTCACGGGCGCGAGCATCGTGCTGGTCTCGTGCGTCGCGCTGCTGCAGCTCACCGACCTCCCCCTGTCCAAGGTGCTGTTCGAGGTGCTGTCGGCGTTCGCGACCGTCGGCCTCACGACCGGCATCACGTACGACCTGCCCGACGCCGGAAAATACGTGCTGGCAGCCCTGATGTTCGTGGGGCGTACCGGGGCGGTGACCGTCGTGGCGGTGCTGGCCCTTCGTGACCGGCGGCGCATCGTACGCTTCCCGGAGGAACGCCCCATCATCGGCTGACAGCCGGACCTGTCAGAACCCTGGGTCGCTATCGTGACCTCTGCGTCTGACACGTGGAAGAGAGGACTACCGTGCCGGAGAAGAGACCCGAGCGGGACGCGGGTGTGCTCGTGATCGGACTGGGCAGGTTCGGGTCGGCGATCGGCGCCACCCTGGACCGGCTGGGTCAGGACGTGCTCGCGGTGGAGCAGGACCCTACGCTGGTGGCCCAGTGGTCCGGGCGCCTGCCGCTGGTCGAGGCCGACGCGTCCAACCCGGACGCGCTGGAGCAGCTCGGCGCGAAGGACTTCGGCGTCGCCGTGGTCGGGGTCGGCTCGTCGCTCGAGGCGTCGGTGCTCATCACGGGCAACCTGGTGGACCTCGGCACGCCGCAGATCTGGGCCAAGGCGATCTCCGCCGAGCACGGCCGGATCCTGACCCGTATCGGCGCGCACCACGTCGTCTTCCCCGAGGCCGACGCCGGCTCGCGCGTCGCCCACCTCGTCAGCGGCAAGCTGCTCGACTACATCGAGGTCGAGGACGGCTTCACCATCGTGAAGATGCGCCCGCCCCGCGAGGCGCAGGGCTTCACGCTGGCGCAGTCGAACATCCGCAAGCGGTACGGGATCACCGTGATCGGGGTGAAGTCGCCGGGCGTGGACTTCGTCTACGCGACGCCGGAGACCCGGGTCTCCGCCAACGACCTGCTCGTCTGCTCCGGCCACGCCGACCTGCTGGAGCGGTTCGCGGCCCGGCCCTGACCGGGTCTCCCGGCGGGCCTCGCGGCCGGCCGACGACGCAGGTCCGGCGCACCTCACACCGCCGTCGATTACGGAGCGCGCGGCAGAGCAGGTAGCCTAGGTAGCGGACTCCTTTTCGTGTTGGTCGGCCATCGTCACTATGGCGTCACTGTCCCGGACCAACCGTGGACCATTTCGCCGCGCGGCCCGTCGTCGGGCCGCCGCCGACCGACCGACCGAACATTGCGAGGACCTATGGGCTCCGTCATCAAGAAGCGCCGCAAGCGTATGGCCAAGAAGAAGCACCGCAAGCTGCTTCGCAAGACGCGCCACCAGCGCCGCAACAAGAAGTGACGCGCGCGCCGTCGGGCGCGTGACGAGCAGGCCCGGCCCCTACGGGGGCCGGGCCTTCTTCGTTCCCGGCTACCGGGCCGGCCGGCTACCGGGGCTCCGGCGCCTGCTCGGCCGCGAGGCCCGCGACCTCGCGGACGGCGTCGGCGACGGCGCGGAAGTCCTTGCGCAGGATCCAGTCGTGGTTGCTGGCGACCTTCGCGCTGATCTTGAGGATCGGGTTCCGCTCCAGCGCGGGGCCCAGGCTGGCGCGGATGTGCTCCTGCTCGTCGCCCTTGCTGCCCAGGGACGCCCCGGAGGCCAGGACGTACCGGGTCGGCACGGAGATGGCGTCGAGCACCGGTCCCAGGGCGCTCTCCCGAGCGATCTTGCCGAGCTCGATGTTGCTCTCCGCCTGCTGTCCGGCGCTCAGCCGGGGCGTCAGGCCGGTGGGGCGCAGCAGCCAGGTGACGGGGGTGAGCAGGCGGAACAGCTTGCGGATGCGGACCTCGAGGGCGTCGGTGAGCCAGTCGTTGGGCTCGGCGCCCTCGACCAGGACGGCGCCCAGGGCGCGCTCGGGGTTGCGGCTGGCCCAGTGCGCGGCGAGGAACGCGCCGTAGGACCAGCCGACCACGAGCGCCTTGTCGACGCCGCGCGCGTCGAGGACGGCGTCGACGTCGCGGACCATGGTCTCGAACGAGTAGTCGGCCGACTTCTTGGACTTGCGGCCGCGGGCGCGCTCGTCGTAGGTGATGTGCCGGTAGCCGGTGCCGAGATCGGCGATGACGCGGCGCCAGTAGCCCTGCGTGGCGAACTGGCCGTTGAGGTAGACGACCGGCAGGCCGGTGCCGCCGGTGTCGGTCACTGCCAGGGCCGTGTCGTCGATCGGCACCAGACCGGACCAGGTGGAGCTCTCGGTGGTCATGACGTCCTCTTTCTGGGGGGATCCGGGACTGGACCCGGTGCGGTTCTGCGGCTGCCGCGGCGCGGCAGGGAGCAGCCTCCTCCTGGGCGCCGAACGGGATCAACGGCGAGTCCGGCAAGGTAGCGTTGCCCGCCGGGTCACCGATACGTGCCGTGCCGACCCACCGACCCACCGACGCGCGACGGGTCGACGACGAGGACGGGACGGTGCGGGGCGATGGAGCTGCGGGACATCGAGATCTTCCTGACGCTCGCGGAGGAGCTCCACTTCGGGCGCACCGCCGAGCGGCTGCACGTCACCCCGTCCCGGGTCAGCCACGTCATCAAGAAGCAGGAGCGGCGCATCGGCACCGCGCTGTTCGAGCGCACCTCGCGGACGGTCCGGCTCACCCCGGCCGGCGACCGGCTGTACCAGAGCCTGCGCCCCGCCTACCAGCAGATGACGGACGCGATCGAAGAGGCGTCGGCCGCCGTCCGCGACGCCTCGGGCACCCTGACGCTCGGCACCATCGGCATCCAGGGCTGGATGGTCAACCACATCATCGACCAGTTCCGGACACGCTGCCCGGCCGTCGACCTGCGCCACCGCGACCTGAACACCGTCGACCCGCTCACCCCGCTGCGCGCGGGCGAGGTCGACGTGGCACACGTCTGGCTGCCGGTGCGTGAGCCGGACATCACCGTCGGCCGGATCACCCACACCTCGCAGATCGTCGTCGCCATGGCCGCCGACCATCCCTACGCGGGCCGCGACTCGATCGGCCTGGAGGACTTCGGCGACCTGACCTTCGTGGCGCACGAGTCGCCCATCCCCGCGTCCATGGAGGAGACGTTCCAGCCGTTCCGCACGCCGTCGGGGCGGCTGGTCCCCCGGGGGCCCGTCGTGGCCACGTGGGACGACGAGCTCAAGGCGGTCACCGGCGGGCACGCCGTCATCACCGCCGCCGCCGAGGCCGTCGGGTTCTACTCCCGGCCGGGCCTGGTCTGGATGCCGGTCCGCGACGCGACGCGCTGCCAGTGGGCCTTCGTGTGGCGCGCGGCGGACCAGAACCCGCTGATCCGCGCGTTCGCGGCGGCCGCCGACGATGCCGCCGACGCCCTGGCGGACCGCCCCGCCTAGTGCCCGCCCCGCCTAGTGCCCGCGCAGCCGCCGTCGGGCCGCCCGCAGGACCAGGCCGAGCACCCAGGCCGCCCCGGCCCACGACGCCGTCCGGACCCCGCGCCCGGCCGCGCGCTGCGACCGCCCGCGGAACTCGCGGATGGGCCAGCCGACCTCCTGCGCGTGCCGGCGCAGCCGCAGGTCGGGGTTGATGGGGCAGGGGTGGCCCACGGACCGCATCATCGGCAGGTCGTTGAGCGAGTCGCCGTAGGCGTAGCTCTCGTCGAGGTCGATGGCCTCGGTCTCCGCGAGCGAGACGATCGCGTCGGCCTTGGCCTGGCCGTGCATCAGGTCGCCCGTGAGCCGGCCGGTGTAGAACCCGTCCTTGTGCTCGGCCACGGTGCCGAGCCCGCCCGTGGCGCCGAGGCGGCGGGCGATGAGCTGCGCGATCTCCACGGGGGTGGCGGTCACGAGCCACACCTGGTGGCCGGCCGCGATGTGCTCGTCGAGCAGCCGGCGCGTGCCGGGGTAGATCCGCAGCGACAGGACGGCGTCCCACACCTCCTCGCCGAGGGTGGCGATCTCCGCGACGCTGCGGCCCGCGATGAGCGAGAGCGCCCGGTCGCGCACCTGGTCGATCTCCTCGCGGTTCTCGCCCCACAGGAGGTAGCGCGCCTGGATCAGGGCGAACCTCAGGATGTCCCGCGTACCGAAGAACTTGCGCTGGTACGCCGACTTGGCCAGGTGAAAGGCGCTCGCACCGCGGATGATCGTGTTGTCGACGTCGAAGAACGCCGCGGTGGCGGACGAGGGGTGCGTCGACGGCATGGAGGTCACTCTATCCGCGTGCCACAGGACGCAAGTCCTCGCCGGGCACCCCGGCAGAAGCGCTGGTAGAACCGGGGAGTGACGCAGAACATCAGGATCCCCGAGGGTGCCGGGCTGGCGCGATTCCTCCATCTGCTCGTCGCCGTGCTGGCTCTGGGCGGCTTCGCGATCGAGTTCGTCATCGCGTTGACCAGCGGCCCAGGTCTCGCCCCGACGCATGCCGAACGGATGGTCCGCTTCTTCAGCTACTTCACCATCCAGTCGAACCTGCTGATCGGCGGGACCTCGCTGGCCCTGGCGCTCGACCCGCGACGGGACGGTCCGGTGTTCCGCGTGCTGCGCCTCGACGGCCTGCTGTGCATCGCCGTCACGGGGATCGTCTACAACACCGTGCTGCGCGGCCTCGAGATGGTTGGCGGCGCGGGGCCGGTGCCGAACACGATGCTTCACGTCCTGGCACCGTTGTTCGCGGTCGTCGTCTGGGTCTGGGTGGGGCCGCGCCCCCGCGTCACGGCGGCCACGGTGTGGTGGTCGGTGGTGTATCCCGTCGCCTGGCTGGTCTACACCTTCGTGCGCGGCGCCGTCACGGGCTGGTATCCCTACCCGTTCCTGGACGCGGACGAGCTGGGCTGGGCGCGGGCGCTGATCAACGCGGGCGGCGTCGCCGTCGTCTTCCTCGTCCTGGCCTGGGGCGTGCGCTGGGCGGACGGGCGGCTGCCGGACACCGACCGTTCGGTGGCCCGCGCGTGACGTAACCTCGGGGCGTGACCACTGCCGCCGAGACCCGGGTCGTTCTCTACACACGCGAGGCGTGCCATCTGTGCGAGGACGCACGCGCCGTCGTCGAGAAGGTGTGCGAGAGCTCCGGGACCGCGTGGCGCGAGGTCGACATCGACAGCGCGCCCGCGCTGCGCGAGAAGTACGGGGAGTACGTCCCCGTGCTCGAGGTGGACGGGATCCAGCAAGGTTTCTGGCGCGTGGACGGTGCGCGCCTTGCACGCCTCCTGGCATGATCGTCCAGGCAGTGTGTGCGTACGCCCGCGACACAGTGGTCGCGGGGAGGGGAGCAGCACGTGGTCGAACTCAGTGACGGGACAGTCCCGGCAGCAACCGTAGGGAGGCTGCCGTACTACCTGCGCGCCCTGCGTGACCTCGCGGCCGAGGGGGTGGACCTCACCTCCTCGACGGAGCTCGCCGAACGGTCGGGCGTCAGCTCGGCGCAGCTGCGCAAGGACCTCTCGTACCTGGGTTCGTTCGGCACGCGCGGCGTCGGGTACGACGTCGAGTCGCTCGCCTCGTACATCACGGTCGCCCTGGGGCTCGAGACGGAGCACCGGCTGGCGATCGTCGGCATCGGAAACCTCGGGCACGCCCTGGCGAACTACTCCGGGTACGCGACGCGCGGCTTCCAGGTGGTGGCACTGCTCGACGCGTCGCCCGACGTCGTGGGCACCGACGTGGCCGGCGTGACCGTGGAGCACGTGCGCGAGGTGGCCGAGGTCATCGAGCGCGAGCGGGTCTCCATGGTGGTGCTCGCGCTGCCGGGCCACGGCGCCCAGGACGTGGCCGACGCCGTCGTCGGCTCGGGCGTCCGGGAGATCCTGAACTTCGCGCCGGTGGCGCTCCAGGTGCCGGACGACGTGGTGGTGCGCTCGGTCGACGTCGGCGGCGAGCTGCAGATCCTGGCCTTCCACGCGGCGACCCGCGCGGCGGCTCTCTGACCCCACAGAAAACGCTGAGTGCGGGGTATTTGTTGGATCAAGCAGCTTGATCCAACAAATACCCCGCACTCAGCGGGGGTGGGACTGGGCTCAGCCCTTGGCGATCGCGCTGACGTCCAGCGTGATCTTGACCTTGTCGCCCACCAGGAAGCCGCCGGTCTCCAGCGTGGCGTTCCACGTGAGGCCGAAGTCCTTGCGGTTGACCTCGAGGTTGGCCTCGAAGCCGGCGCGGTCGTTGCCGAACGGGTCCTTGGCGGTGCCGGTGAACTCGGTCTCCAGCTCGACACCCTTGGTGATGCCGTTGATGGTGAGGTCGCCCGAGATGATGTAGTCGTCGCCGTCGGCCTTGATGTCGGTCGAGGAGAACGTCCAGGTCGGCTTCTCGTCGGCGTGCCAGAAGTCGGCGCTCTTCAGGTGGCCGTCACGACCGGCGTCGCCGGTGCTCACGGAGGCCGCGTCCAGCTCGGCGGTGACGCTCGACGACTCCAGGTCCTCGCCCACCGTGATGGTGCCCGAGGTTACGGCGATGCTGCCGCGCACCTTCGCGATCCCGGCGTGGCGGACGGAGAAGGAGGCAGCGGTGTGGGAGGGGTCGATCTCGTAGACGCCGGTGGTGAGACCTGCGGGGAGCGGGGTGGCCATCAGGGGGACTCCTTGTGGGTTCGACGGTTGAGGTAGATAGTTGAGGGATCAACTAGATCTGATGCGTTCCAACATAACGGGTCCCGTAACGTATTCCTAGAGGGCGCCCGGCACGTCGCAGATCACATTCGGGCCGGCGGGCGATCATGGCTCCCGGCGTGACGGCGTCACCCGGGCCGGCCCTCCTGGCAGCTCGGTGAGCACGAAGGCGGTGGGCGAAGTGGCAGCGGAGACGATCCAGGGTTCCGATCTCTGGCTGACCGAGGAGCAGCAGGGCTCCTGGCGGCACTATCTCGAGGGGACCGCGCGGTTCGTGGAGGCGCTCAGCGCCTTGCACGACCGGACCCTCGACCTCTCGCTCGGGGAGTACAGCCTGCTCGTGCAGCTCTCGGAGGCTCCGGAGCGCACGATGCGCATGTCCACGCTCGCGGACGGCCTGGTGCTCTCGCGCAGCCGCCTGACGCACACGGTCGCGCGCATGGAGGCGCGCGGGCTCGTGGAGCGCCGGGCGGCGGAGGGCGACCGGCGCGGCGTGAACTGCACCATGACCGACGCCGGCTACGCGGCGCTGGAGGTGGCAGCGCCGGGCCACGTCGCGGCGGTGCGCCGGATCATGGTCGACGCGCTGGACCCCGAGGAGTTCGCGCAGCTCGGACGCATCATGGCCAAGGTCGCGGCGTCCTCGAAGATGTCGGGCGGCACGGAGGAAGGCCTCACGGCCCTCTGCGACTGACCGCGTCCCGCGGCACGCGACCGGCTGCGGCACCAGGCACGCGTCAGACGCACAGGTCCCTCGGGCGACCTGTGCGTCTGACGCGTGGAAGGCGGGGATGTGCGGTCCTACTCGGTCAGCACGCGGCTGAACATCGGGCGGTACGCGTACCCGGCGACCAGGGCGCCGAGGACCGGGAACAGCAGGAACACCCAGAGCTGCCCCCACGCCCAGCCGCCGGCGTAGATCGCGGTGGCGATGGAGCGGGCGGGGTTCACCGACGTGTTCGTGATCGGGATCGAGACCAGGTGGATCAGCGTGAGCGTCAGGCCGATCGCCAGCGGCGCGAACCCGGGCGAGGCGATCCGCGCCGTCGTACCGAGGATGACGAACAGGAAGACCGCGGTGAGGACCGTCTCGGTCAGGATCGCGGAGCCGAGCCCGAAACCGTCCGGGGAGTGCTCGCCGAACCCGTTGGCCGCGAAGCCCGACTCGCGCGCGGCCTCGAAGTAGCCGTCCGGCCCGCCGAGGGCGATCAGCGCCAGCACGCTGGAGCCGAGCACGCCGCCGATGACCTGCGCCACGACGTAGCCGCCGACGTCGTTCCAGGAGAACCGGCCCGCGGCCGCCAGGCCCAGCGTGACGGCGGGGTTGAAGTGCCCGCCCGAGATCGGCCCCAGCGCGAACGCGCCGACCACCACGGTGAGGCCGAAGGCCAGGGCGACCCCGAGGAAGCCCACGCCCACGGTGTTGGTCTCGGCGTCAGGGAAGTTGGCTGCGAAGACCGCGGTGCCGCAGCCACCCAGCACCAGCACGAACGTGCCCAGCGCCTCGGCGGCCAGGCGTGCGTACATGGCAGGCGATGCTGTCTCACTCATGTGGAGCCCCCTTGCTTGCATCGGACGGTTTCATGACGAAACCTTTCCGCTGAATGTAGGTCGGCCCTGCCGGATCGGCGCGAGATGACGTAATGCACACTCGCCGGAGGTCACGGGCACCCAGGGTCGGATGGGAGACTGTGGGTCATGGTTTCCACGACGGTTCACCTGCTGCGTCACGGCGAGGTGTACAACCCCGACGGCCTGCTGTACGGGCGCCTGCCCGGCTACCGGCTGTCCGACCGTGGCCAGGCGATGGCCAAGATCGTCGCCGACCACCTCACGAGCACCGGCCGGGACGTGACCCACGTGGTGGCCTCCCCGCTGCAGCGCGCGCAGGAGACGGCCGCCCCCGTGGCGCAGGGCTTCGGCCTCGAGCTCGCCACCGACGACCGCATCATCGAGGCCGACAACCGCTTCGAGGGCCTGGTCGTCGCCGGACCCGCCGGCGGGGCGCTGAAGAACCCGCGCAACTGGCCGCACCTGTGGAACCCGTTCCGGCCGTCGTGGGGCGAGCCCTACACGGCGCAGGTCGAACGCATGCGCGCCGCCGTCAAGGACGCGCGCCGCGCCGCGGAGGGCCACGAGATCGTGCTGGTCAGCCACCAGCTCCCGATCTGGCTCACCCGCCGGGCGCTCGAGGGCGGCACCCTGTGGCACGACCCGCGCAACCGGCAGTGCAACCTCGCGTCCCTGACGTCCCTGCACTTCGAGGACGACCGGTTCGTCGGCCTGCACTACACGGAGCCCGCCGCGGAGCTCTATGACGGCGCGAGCAAGGTCGCCGGCGCGTGATGCGGGGCAAGACCGTCAAGGCGGTCCAGTGGGTAGTGGTCGTCGGCATCGTGCTCGGCCTCGTCGTGTCGCTCGCCGCGTGCAGCCCGGAGGACTCGGGCGCCGGCGACGTCGTCGGGCAGGGGTACGTCTCCGGTGACGGTTCGGTCCAGACGTACGACGTCGGGGAGCGCAAGGGCCCCGTGACCATCACGGGCACCGACTTCGAGGGCAACGACGTCGACACCGCCGGCTGGGCGGGCGACGTCGTGGTCGTGAACACCTGGTACGCCTCGTGCGCGCCGTGCCGCGCCGAGGCGCCCGACCTCGTGAGCCTCGCGGGGTCGAAGGACGGCGTGCAGTTCCTCGGCATCAACACCGAGGACGACGCCGGTTCCGCCCAGGCGTTCCAGCGCACCTTCGAGGTGCCCTACCCGAGCATCGAGGACAGCAGCGGCAAGGTGATCGCGAGCCTGAACGGCGTCGTGCCGCTGCAGGCAGTGCCCACCACCGTGGTGCTGGACCAGGAGGGCAACGTGGCCGCGCGCGTCATCGGCCAGGCCGAGCACTCCACGCTCGAGTCCCTCATCGACGAGGTCCTGGCGGAGGCCGCCTGATGTTCTCGACCGGCGCCATCGCCACCGCCGTCGGCGACGGGCTCGCGAGCACGGTCTGGAGCGGGTCCCTGCTCCTGGCGGTGCCCGTCGCGCTGCTCGCTGGCTTCGTGTCGTTCGCCTCGCCCTGCGTGCTGCCGCTCGTGCCCGGGTACGTCGGGTACGTGAGCAGCATGGCCGCGGCCTCGGCCGGCACGACCTCCGGGATCGTGGCGACGCGCACCAAGCCGGCCCGCGGCCGCGTGGTCGGCGGCGTCGCGCTGTTCGTGCTCGGCTTCACCGCCGTGTTCGTCTCGTTCGGCGCCGCGTTCGGCAGCCTGGGCGCCTACCTGGTGCGCTGGGAGGACGTGATCATCCGCGTGCTCGGCGTCGTGGTGATCCTGCTCGGCCTCGGGTTCCTCGGGGCCGTCCCGTTCCTGCAGCGCGAGGCCCGGTTCCACCTGACGCCGCGCGCCGGCCTGTGGGGCGCGCCGCTGCTCGGCGTCGTCTTCGGGCTGGGCTGGACGCCCTGCATCGGCCCGACCCTCGGCGCCGTGCAGGCGCTCGCGATCGACGAGGCCTCGGCGGGCCGCGGCGCCCTGCTCGGCATCGCGTACTGCATCGGCCTGGGCGTGCCGTTCCTGCTCGTGGCCCTCGGGCTGCAGAGCTCCGAGCGCATGCTCGACTTCCTGCGCAAGCACCGCCTCGCGGCGCTGCGCATCGGCGGCGGGCTGCTCGTGCTGGTCGGGCTGCTGCTGGTCACCGGGCTCTGGACGCAGATCACCGGGGCCATGCAGCTCTGGATCGGTGGATTCGAGACGGTGATCTGATGGCCGGCCGCACGCGCAACGAAGGCACCTACGTCCCCGACGGCATCGCGGACGCGTTTACGCAGGGCGAGCAGGGCGAGGCGCACGACACGCCGGCGTCGGACCCGAAGGGGCAGAAGCCGGAGCGGCCCACCCCGCCCGCGCTGGGCCTGGTGGGGACGCTGCGCTGGATGTGGCGCCAGCTCACCTCGATGCGCGTGGCGCTGATGCTGCTGATGCTGCTCGCCGTCGCCGCAGTGCCCGGGTCCGTGCTCCCGCAGCGCAACCAGGACGCCGCTGGGGTGCTCGAGTACCTCGCCGACCACCCGACCGCCGGGGACTGGCTCGACAAGGCCGGCTTCTTCGACGTCTACACGTCGGTCTGGTTCTCCGCCATCTACATCCTGCTGTTCGTCTCGCTCGTGGGCTGCATCCTCCCGCGCTCGGCGGCGCACTACCGCGCCCTGCGCGGCCGCCCGCCGCGCGTGCCGTCCCGGTTCAACCGGTTCCCGGCCAAGGCCACCGCGACCACCGGCGCCTCGCCGGAGGAGGCGGCCGACGCCGTCGCCGCCCGCCTGCGCGGCAGGTTCTCCTGGCTGCCCACCTTCCGGGTGGACCGGGGCGAGGAGGCCGCCCGCAGCCGACGTCCGGCGTCCGCCACCGTGAGCGCCGAGCGCGGCTACCTGCGCGAGACCGGCAACCTCGTCTTCCACCTGGCGCTGGTCGGCCTGCTCGTCTCCGTCGCGACCGGCCAGATGCTGCACTACCGCGGCCAGGCCATCGTCACCGAGGGCCGCGGCTTCGCCAACGCCGTCGTGGACTACGACACCTTCGAGAAGGGCGGCTGGTTCCGCCCCGGCTCGCTGGTGCCGTTCTCGATGACGCTCGACAAGTTCGAGTCGGAGTTCGCGAGCGACACCGTGGCCTTCGCCCAGGCCCGCGACTTCACGGCGCACGTCACGGTGACCGAGCCCTCCGGCGAGGAGCGGCCCGAGCAGATCAAGGTGAACCACCCGATCGTCGTCGACGGCGCCAAGATCTACCTCCAGGGCAACGGCTTCGCCCCCGAGATCACCGTGCACGACGCCAAGGGCGAGGTCGCCTTCTCCGGCCGGGTCACGTTCATCCCCGAGGACACGATGTACACCTCCCGCGGCGTGGTGAAGGTGCCGGACGTGTCGCCCGGGCTGGACCAGATCGGGCTCGTCGGGTACTTCCTGCCGACGGCGGAGGTGAACGAGGACGGGTCGGCCCGCTCGGCGTTCCCGCAGCCCGTGGACCCGCTGCTCGTGCTCGAGGTGTACACGGGTGACCTGGGGCTCGACGACGGCTCGCCGCAGAACGTGTACGAGCTCGACACCGCGTCGCTCACCCCGGCCCTCGAGGACTCCGGCGAGCGCGTCAAGGTGCTGGCGCGGCCCGGCGAGACCGTGGACCTGCCGGACGGGCTGGGCACCCTGACCCTCGGCGAGGACCTCCCGCGCTACGTGGCCCTCGACCTGCGGCACGACCCGTCGCTGGTGTTCGTGCTCGTCTTCGCGCTGCTCGCGCTCGCGGGGCTCACCGTCTCGCTCTTCACACCACGGCGGCGCGTCTGGGTGCGGGCGTACGAGGGGCCGGACGGCGTTACGGTGGTCGAGGTCGCGGGGCTCGCCCGGGGCGACGACGCCGGCCTACAGGCCGAGGTCGACCGCGCCGTGGGGGCGGTGCCGGGAGCGGAACCCGGACAGGCGGCCACTGGACAAGCTCAGGAACCGCGCATCGAGACCGGATCGGAAAAGGACTGAACATGGAGCTGGCAAACCTGAGCGTGCTGCTCGTCTGGGGTGCCGCGACGGCGCTCGCGATCGGGCTCATCGCGTTCTCGGTGGACCTCTCGCGCCTGTCCGGCGCGAAGGTCGACGCGCGGGACGCGGCGCGGAGCCGCGAGAAGGTGAGCGTCGGCGCGGGGTCGGGGGACGACGTGCCCGGCCTGATCGACGCCGGGTCCGCGGCCCCTGTCGCCGCGGCCGGGCCGGTGAACCGCAAGTTCGCCGGGATCGGGATGTCCGTGACGTGGCTGGCCGCGGCGCTGCTGCTGGTCGCGATCGTGCTGCGCGGCATCGCGGCGGGGCGCACGCCGTGGGCCAACATGTACGAGTTCACGCTGGTCGGCACGTTCGTGGCCGTCGCGGTGTTCGCCGGGGTGAACACCCGGCGTGACGCGCGGTACCTGGGCGCGTTCGTGAGCGGGCTCGGCGTGCTGTTCCTCGTGCTGGCCCAGGAGAAGTTCTTCGTGGAGGCGATGGGCGTCCAGCCCGCGCTGCAGAAGTACTGGCTCGTGATCCACGTGGGCGTCGCCATCTGCGCCACCGGCATCTTCACCGTGGCCTTCGTGGCGTCGGTGCTGCAGCTCCTGCGGGACGCCCGGGACAACGGCTCGCCGGTGCTCGGCAGCCGGCACTGGGGCTGGCTCGACCACACCGCGGCGCCCGCCGCCCTCGAGTCGCTCTCGTTCCGCCTGAACTCGGTGGCGTTCGTGCTGTGGACCTTCACGGTCATCGGCGGCGCGATCTGGGCCGAGGACGCCTGGGGCCGCTACTGGGGCTGGGACCCCAAGGAGGTCTGGAGCTTCATCGTCTGGGTGGTCTACGCGGCCTACCTGCACGCGCGTACCACGCGCGGCTGGTCCGGGTCCCGTGCGGCCTGGTTCGTCGTGGCCGGCTACGCGTGCGTGCTGTTCAACTTCACCGGCGTGAACCTGATCTTCAACGGGAAGCACTCGTACTCGGGGCTGTGAGCCCCGGGCACCATAAGACCCTGAGAGCCAAAGACCAAGGGCACCGGATCCGCGCGGATCCGGTGCCCTTGGTCTTTTCTCGAAGCTCGTTCCCGAGGCTCAGCTGCTCTCGGCGTCGTCGTCCTTGGCCTCCTGGCGGCCGCGGGCCTCACGCTCCCGCTTGCGCTTCTCCTGCTCCAGCAGCCAGAGGAACTCCGGGTCGTCGTCCGGGGCCACGGGGCCGGAGGGGCGGCGCGGGCCGGGCCGCGGGGGAGTGGTCGGGCGGGTTCCGCCGGAGCCGGGGCCCGACGCCGGTCCGGCGCCGGAGCGGCGGCTGACCCGCACCACGATCCACGAGATCGCACCGAGCAGGGGCAGGAGGACGATCAGGAGCACCCAGAGCCACCGGGGCAGACCTGCGCGTTCGTCCTCGTCCGCGCCCCAGACATCGGTCAGGGCATACGCCATGAGTCCGACGACCACCAAGATCAGGAGTACGCGAGGCATACCCCCAGCCTACGGTGGGTTGGCGCGGGCGGGGCAGCCCTCGACGTGACGTTCGCCCCGTTGTCGCCCGTCGGGCCGTCGTCGGGCGAGAGGCGGCGCGCTCCCGGCCTACCATGGGTGGGTGCCCCTCGTGATCTACTCCCTGCTCCGTGTCGCCCTCGTCGCCGCGGCACTCGGCGTGCTGTACCTCGTCGGACTGCGGGGCTGGCTGCTCCCGGTCGTCGCCGTGCTGGTCGCCCTGGCGGTCTCGTACCTGACCCTGGGCAGGCCGCGCGACGCCGCGACGCAGTGGATGGCCGGCCGGGCCGAGCGGCGTGCCGCAGCGCGGGCCGCGGCCCCGAAGATCGACGCCGACGCCGCCCACGAGGACGCCGAGGTCGACGAGAAGCTGCGCGCCGACTGACTGCGGAGGTTCAGAGCGACAGGCCGAACCAGAGCAGGACGCCGTAGCCCAGCTCGTACAGCCCCGTGCCCGCCAGGACCGGGATGAGCAGCTTGCCGCGCGCGCCGGCGAGGATCGGGATGGACAGCAGCGCCGCCGGGCCGAGCAGCAGCAGCACCACGAGCGTCCACGGAGCCCAGAACACGCACAGCGCGCCGAGCAGCACCGGGACCCAGATCATCGCGATGTACGCGCGGCGCGCCCGGTAGTCGCCGAGCCGCACCGCGAGGGTGCGCTTGCCGGCGAGGACGTCGGTGGGGATGTCGCGCAGGTTGTTCACCATGAGCAGCGCGCACGCGATGAGGCCCACACCCACGGCGCCGAGCACCGCGGGCCAGGTGATGCGGTCGGCCTGCGTGTACGTGGTGCCGAGCACCGCGACCAGCCCGAAGAACACGAACACGGCGATCTCGCCCAGGCCCCGGTACCCGTACGGCGTCCTGCCGCCCGTGTAGTACCAGGCGGCGACGACGCTCACGGCGCCGACCGCGAGCAGCCACCAGTGCCCGGACACCGCGCAGAGGATGAGCCCCAGCACGCCCGCGACGCCGAACGCCGCGAAGGCGGCGCCCTTCACCGCGCGGGGCTGGGCGGCCCCCGACGCCGTGAGCCGCATCGGGCCCACGCGGTCGAGGTCGGTGCCCCGCACGCCGTCGGAGTAGTCGTTGGCGAAGTTGACGCCCACCTGCAGCGCGAGGGCGACGCCCAGCGCGAGCAGCGCGGGCAGCCAGGCGGAGGAGTCGACCTGCGCGGCCGCGCCGGTACCCACCATGACGGGGGCGGCCGCCGCCGGCAGCGTGCGGGGCCGGGCCCCGGAGATCCACTCGGCGGCAGTGGCCATCAGCGTGTCCTTCGTTCGTGGGGTGTGCCTGGGTCCTCGCCACAGCGGCACCGGGCCGGGGCCCGGTCCTGGCGGAGGAACGAAGTCATGGTCGCACGGGTTCCCGGTCAAGTTTTTGCTCGGCCCGGACGACGGCGTCGCGCACCGCCCGGCGGTCGACCTTGCCCGGGCCCCGGGTCGGCAGGGCCGAGGTCACGTACACGCGGCGCGGCGCCGCCGGGGCCCCGAGCAGCCCGCCGACAGCGGTGCGCAGCCCGGCGAGCAGCTCGCCGCCGCCGTCGTCCAGGTTCTCCGGCGCGCCGACGGCGGGCGCGTGGCCCGGCAGCGCGAGGACGGCGACCACGGCCTGGCCCCACTCGTCGTCGGGCACGCCGACGACGCACGCCTCGCCCGGCGTGCCCCGCCCGGCCAGGTGCCCGGCGATCGCGTCCTCGACGGCGGCCGGCGCGACGTTGACGCCGCCGGTGAGGATCACGTCGTCGGCCCGGCCGAGGATCGTGAGGCGGCCGTCGTCGAGGCGGCCCAGGTCGGAGGTGCGGAACCAGCGGGTGCCGTCGGGGTCGGTGCGGAAGGCGGCGGCCGTCGCGTCGGGGTCGCCCACGTAGCCCTCGGCCAGCACGGGGCCGGACAGCTCGACCACGCCGGTCGTGGTCGGTGCGCCAGAGGCCGCGGCGCCGGTCGTGGCGTCGGGGCCCGCGGCGTCGGCCAGCCGGACCCGCACGCCCGCCAGCGGGACGCCGTCGTACACGCAGCCGCCGCTCGTCTCGGACATGCCGTAGGTCGTCACGGCGCGGACCCCGGCGGCCCGCGCGCGGGCCAGGAGCGCGGCGGGGGTCGCGGCGCCGCCGACCAGCACGGCGTCGAACCGCGCGAGCGCGGCGAGGCCGGCGCCGGCGTCTCCGTCTCCGGCCGCGTCGCCGCCGTCGGACCCCTCCCCGCCGTCTGCCGCGGCGACGAGCCGGTGCAGCTGGGTGGGCACGATCGAGATGTAGGCCCGCCCGCTCCCGTCCGCCCCCGGGGAGTCGAGGAAGTCCCGCGCGAGGGCGGCGAACGCGCCGGGCATGAAGGGGGTCAGGTCGCCGACGCGGACCTCGGTCCCCGCCACGACGGTCCGGTTGACCACCTGGACGCCCGCGACGTGCGTGGGCGGCAGCACCAGCAGCCAGCGGCCGGGCCCGCCGAGCCGGTCGTGGGTGGCCTCGGCCGAGGCGCGCAGGGCCGCGGCGCTCAGCGCCACCTCGCGCGGGTTTCCCGTGGAACCGGAGGTCCGGAGCACGAGCGCGGTGCCGGGCGGCACGGGGGCGTCGGACAGGCGGGGCTGCGGGGCGTAGACGGCGCCGCCGTCGAGGGCGTCCCGGACGGCGCGCACCACGGCGCCCGCGGGGTCGGTCTGGGTCACCTCCTGAGCGTAAGCGCGCTCGAGGGGCCGGGCGTCGCGCGGATCTGTAAGGTGTGCGCCACACGGACCCCTCGGGGCTCGGCACCGAACACTCGCGGAGGAGTACCGATGACCACGCGTTGGAGGACGGCGGTCCGTGCCACGGGTGCGGCCATGGTGCTGGCAGTTGGGCTGACGGGGTGCGACGGGGGCCGCCCCGCCGAGGCGCAGTCGACGCCCACCACCACGGTGGCGGCCTCGGTCGAGGGCGACCGGGGCGGGCCGCCCGAGCCGGAGGTGCCGCTGGTGTGGCCGCTCACGGGGGTGCGAACCGAGGACGTCGCGCAGCGACCCGCGGTGTCGATCAAGATCGAGAACGCGACCGCCGCACGGCCGCAGAGCGGCCTGGTGGAGGCCGACATCGTGTGGGAGGAGGTCGTCGAGGGCGGCATCACCCGCTTCGTCGCCACCTACCACTCGAACATCCCGGACTCCGTCGAGCCTGTGCGCTCCATCCGCCCGATGGACGCCGCGATCGTGGCGCCGCTCGACGGGATCCTCGTGTTCTCCGGCGGGCAGGGCCCGTTCATCGCCGCGGCGCAGCGGGCGGGCACCCAGACGGTCATCATGGACAAGGGCGCCCCCGGCTTCCGGCGCGATCCCGGCCGGGCCGCGCCGCACAACGTGATCGGCCACGTGCCGACCTTCGTCGAGCAGGCCGACGGCAAGCGGACGAGCCCGCCGCCCGCCCAGTTCGAGTACGCCCGCAAGGTCGGCCGGGGTTCGGCGCCGCAGGACGGCAAGGCCGCGCGCTCGGTCGACGTGCGGCTGTCGGCGCTGCAGCGCACCGTCTGGACGTGGGACCAGGACAACCGGAAGTACCTGCGCAGCGAGGGCTCCGCGCCGTCCGTCGCCGCCGACGGCCGGCGGCACGCCGCGCGGAACGTCCTGGTGCTCTCCACCGAGGTGTTCAACACCAAGTGGCGGGACCCGGCCGGGGCGCCCGTGCCGGAGCACCGGCTCGCCGGGCGGAGCGGCAAGGGCACGCTGCTGTCGATGGGGCACGCCCTGTCCGTGACGTGGTCCAAGAAGGACCTGAACTCGCCGATCGTGCTGCGGGCCGGCGACGGCGAGCACGTGCTGCTGGACCCGGGGAACACGTGGATCGAGCTCGTGCCGAGGGGCAAGGGGAGCTGGCAGGTGGAGTGACCGGAGCCGCCGCCGGCCCGGGTATTCTTCCCGCACGGCGACGGCGTACGGCCGTCGTGGCTGATGAGAAAGCCTTCATCCGGGTCTCATCACGAGTTCATGGCGGGCTTGTTGAGTGACGACGTCGCACCATCGCGTCCCTCGACAAGAAAGCGTGGCCGCCATGAGCATCCTTGAGACCTCCCCGGAGCTGCGCGGGCTCGACCCGCGCCCCGTCGCCGCACCGCTGCGGGCCGACGCCGCCCCCGCGCCCGTGCGGATGCCCGACCCGGCCGCGCACCGTCTGCTGCGCGCCAAGAAGGCCTACTCCACGCGGTTCGTCGCCGCGGCGATCGAGCAGGACCCGGCCGCGTTCGGCCTGGTCACCGACCTGACCCGGGCACCGCGGCCCGGGGACGTCGTGCTGGCGCGCGTGGTTTCGATCGGCCAGCACCGCCGGCTCGAGTCGCCCGTCTCCCGGCGGCAGATCCTGTTCGAGGGCGACGAGATCGTCGTGGCGTACGGGTCGCGCTACGCCGCCGACCAGTTCCTCGCCGTGCTCCCGGAGGACCTCGGGCCGTGCCACCTCGCCGCCGCCGGCGGGCTCGCCTCGCGCGTGGTGGACCAGCACGCCGCGGTCAAGGACGCGACGGTGATCGAGCCGATCGGCCTGCTCACGGCGTCGGGCACCGCGTCGGACGCCGTCGTCAACCTCGCGGCCCATGCGCCGCACCGGGTGCGCGCCGCGGGGAGCACGAGCGGCAATGCCGCGCGCGTCCCGGTGATCGCCGTCATCGGCACGTCGATGAACTCGGGCAAGTCCACCACGCTGGCCTGCCTCGCCCACGGTCTGACCGCGGCCGGCCTCACGGTCCACGCCGGCAAGGCGACGGGGACGGGGGCGGGCAACGACGCCCACCACTTCGTGGACGCGGGCGCGAGCCACGTCCTCGACTTCACCGACTTCGGCCTGCCGAGCACGTTCGGCCTCCCGTTCGAGGACGTCCGCGACGTCTTCGCGACGATGGCGGACGTGCTGGCGTCCCCGGTGCGGCCGGGCGCCCCTGCGCCCGAGGTCGTGCTCATCGAGATCGCCGACGGCGTCTACCAGGGCGAGACCGGTCGCCTGCTGGTCGACGACGCGTTCCGTTCCGTGGTCGACCGCGTCGTTTTCGCGGCCGGGGACGCGCTCGGGGCGAGCGGCGGGGTCGCGGCCCTGCGGGCCCTCGGCTGCGAGCCGTCGGCCGTGTCGGGCGTGCTCACGGCCTCGCCGCTGGCCACCGCCGAGGCCCGGCGGGCGCTCGACGTCGACGTCGTGCCGACCTACGACCTCTGCCTGCCCGCCGTCGCGTGGGCGGCCGCGGGACTCGGGGACGCGGGACTCGGGGACGTGCGGCTCGGGGACGTGCGGCTCGGCGCGGGCCATGCGGTCGCGTGAGTCCGGTGCGGGGTCGCCCAGGCCGGGCGCAGGGTCGCCCGAGCCGGGCGGGCTGCCGAGGATCTTCGTCGGCGTCCGACGCCGCTGGGTCGTCGGCCTCGCCGCGCTCGGCATCGCCCAGGGCGCGCTCGGTGCGGTCGGCGCCTGGGCGCTGACGCAGCTCCGGCCGGGCAGCGGGTGGCCGGTCGTCGTCGCGATCCTGAGCATCGTGGCGACGGCGGTGGCGATCGGCGGGCTGCGCATCGAGGAGCGGGTCGTCGCCGAGCGGCTCGGCCAGGACTACGTGCGTGAGCTGCGTCGTGAGCTCGTCGAGTCCGAGCTCACGCCGGGCGGCAGCACCCACCTGGGCATCACCGTGGCCCGCACCACCAACGACCTCGCGAGCGTGCGCAACTGGGTGTCGCAGGGTGTCGGCCCGCTCGCGGCGGGCATCCCGCTCATCGCCGGGTCCGCCGTCGGGCTCACGGTGCTCGACCCGTTCCTCGGCCTCGGGTTCCTGCTCCCGCTGGGCGTGCTCGCCGCCGTCATGGTGCCCTGGGCGCGCACCGCGTACCTGAAGTCGCGGCGGCTGCGGCGCGCCCGCGGGCGGATGGCCACGCGGATCGCCGACACCGTCGGGGCCTCGGAGGGGATCATCGCGGCGCGCGGCGCCGGCCGCGAGCTCGACCACATCGACTCGGCGTCCGACGACGTGGTCGACCGCGCCGTCGACCGGTCGGCGACCGTCGGGGCGCTGCGGGCCGGGGGCACCGTCGCCGCGCTGCTCGCGACGCTCGCCGTCGCCGCCGTCGGCGTGGTGCGCGGGCTCGACCCGGCCGTCACCGTGGCCGCGATGGCCATGGCCGGCCTCGCCTCCACCCCGATCGTCGACCTGGGGCGCATCGTCGAGTACCGCCAGACCTTCCTGGCCGCCCGCGCGGTCCTCGTCCCCGCGCTCGCCGACGCCGCCCGCCGGAAGGCCGAGCACGAGCTGGCGAGCAGCACGGCGGCGCAGGCCGACGTGCCGGACGGCGCGGACGGGCCCGGCCGGGTGCACCTCGTGGTCCCCGGCCTCGTCCCGGACGGCTCCGCGCTGCGCGCCGGGCCGGGTGCCCGGATCCGCCTGGGCGGCGGGGATGCCGGTGGTCTCGGCGGTGACCCGGAGGCGCCGCTGCGCCTGATGCGGCGGGTCATGGGCCTCGACCTCGCGCCCGCCGGGGACACCGACGAGATCTGGGTGGCCGGCCGCAACCTGCGGGCCGTGGCGCCGGGGGAGGGCCGGGCGCTCGTCGGGCTCGCGACCCGGGGCAGCGTGTTCGAGCGCGGCACGCTGCGCCGCGCGCTGCGGTACCGCCGTCCGGACCTGGACGACGCCACGGCCGACGCGGTCTTCGAGGCGGTCGGCCTCGACGTCGGCCGGTTCCCGGACGGGCCCCGCACCGTGCTGCGCGCCGGCGGGGAGCCCTTGACCGTCGACCAGCGTGCCCGGCTCGCGCTCGCCCGCGCGGTCTACGGCGAGCCGCCGCTGCTCCTGGTCGCCGACCTCGACCGCGACCTGGACCAGGAGGGGCGGGAGCGCCTCGCGGGCGTCCTGGCGGGATACCCGGGCGCCGTGGTGTTCACGGGGTCGGACGACCTGGCCCGGGCGCTGGACGCCGAGGAGTTCCACCTCACGACCGCCCGGTCCCCGGTCACGCCGGCGGGCCACCCGGCGGACGCCGACTGACCCGCCGACGACCACCCGCCGCCGACTGACTCGCCGACGACCACCCGCCTGACTCACCACTCCGTTAATGCCGAGTCAGCCGGCTGGTCGGACCACCCCACTGACTCGGCAGACGGGGTTTCGCCGAGTCAGTGGGGTGGTCCGACCACCTGGCTGACTCGGCGAATCCTGTCAGGCGAGTCAGTCAGGTGGTCAGTAGTAGTAGGGGAAGGCCGACCAGTCCGGGTCGCGGCGCTCCAGGAACGCCTCCTTGCCCTCGACCGCCTCGTCCGTCATGTACGCCAGCCGCGTCGCCTCGCCGGCGAACACCTGCTGGCCGGCGATGCCGTCGTCGGCGGCGTTGAACGCGAACTTGAGCATGCGGATGGCCTGCGGCGACTTGCCGGCGATGATGCGTGCGTACTCCAGCGCCAGCCCCTCCAGGTCCTCGTGGGCGGCGACCTCGTTGACGGAGCCCCAGCGCTCGGCGTCGTCGGCGGAGTACTCGCGGGCCAGGAAGAAGACCTCGCGGGCGCGCTTCTGCCCGAGCTGGCGGGCGAAGTAGGCGGAGCCGTAGCCGGCGTCGAACGAGCCGACGTCGGCGTCGGTCTGCTTGAACTTGCCGTGCTCGCGGCAGGCGACCGTCAGGTCGGCGACGACGTGCAGCGAGTGCCCGCCGCCGGCGGCCCAGCCGTCCACGACCGCGACCACCACCTTGGGCATGGTCCGCATGAGGCGCTGCACCTCCAGGATGTGCAGGCGGCCGGCCTTGGCCGGGTCGATCGAGTCGGCGTGCTCACCCTCGGCGTAGCGGTAGCCGTCGCGCCCGCGGATGCGCTGGTCGCCGCCGCTGCAGAACGCCCAGCCGCCGTCCTTGGGGGAGGGGCCGTTGCCGGTCAGCAGCACCGTGCCGACGTCGGACGTCATGCGGGCGTGGTCCATGACCCGGTACAGCTCGTCCACGGTGTGCGGGCGGAACGCGTTGCGCACCTCGGGGCGGTCGAACGCGATGCGCACCACGGGCAGGTCGCGCGGCTCGGGGCCGCTGCGGTCCACGCCCCGGTGGTACGTGAGGTCGGTCAGGTCCTCGAACCCGGCGACCGTGCGCCAGCGCTGCGGGTCGAACGTCTCGGAGACCTGGCGGGGAAGATCGGTGCTCGTGCTCACGCGGACCAGCCTAGTTCGGGCGGTGTCGGTGTCGGCACCTAGGGTGGCGGCGAAGAGAGGAGCTCCACATGCTCGTTCGTCATCGCGGTCTCGAACCGTCGATCGATCCGTCGGCCTACGTCGCCCCGTCCGCGACCGTCGTGGGTGATGTCCGGATCGCCGCCGGGGCCAGGATCCTGCACGGCGCGGTCCTCACGGCCGAGGACGGCGCCGTCGTGATCGGCGAGGACACCGTGGTCATGGAGAACGCGCTGGTCCGGGGCCGCCGAGGGTATCCCGCCGAGATCGGGCCCGCGGTGCTGATCGGCCCGCACGCGCACGTCAACGGCGCCCGGGTCGAGGAGGAGGCGTTCGTCGCGACGGGCGCCGCCCTGTCCCCCGGCAGCGTCATCGGGGCCGGCGCGGAGGTGCGCATCCACGGGGTCGTGCAGATCAACACGGTCCTTGCCCCCGGAGCGCTCGTGCCGATCGGGTGGGTGGCAGTGGGCGACCCGGCGACGATCCTGCCGCCGGACCGGCACGAGGAGATCTGGGCGGTCCAGCGCGAGCTCGACTTCCCCGGCACCGTCTACGGGGTGGGGCAGGACGTGTCGATGCGTGAGCTCATGCGCGGACAGTCGGACTACTACGGTGCGCACCGCGACGATGCGCCGGTCGACGGGACCGCGTAGCGGCGAGGCGGCCTAGTTCGGGCGGTCCGGGTGCTGTGCCGGCGCGACGTCCTCCGCCCGGACCTCGGGGCGCGC
Organism: Promicromonospora sp. NPDC059942; assembly: GCF_042731755.1. Classification (NCBI taxonomy): domain Bacteria; kingdom Bacillati; phylum Actinomycetota; class Actinomycetes; order Micrococcales; family Promicromonosporaceae; genus Promicromonospora; species Promicromonospora sp. NPDC059942. The sequence continues at coordinate 33,653 of NZ_JBHWLR010000004.1, read as the reverse complement.
GCCGCGCGTGGCTCCCACCGACGCGACGACGACGCACAGCACCGCGATCCACTGCGACCAGTGCAGCAGCTCCCGGAGCACGACGAGGCCGATGAGAGCCGCCATGGCTGGTTCGAGGCTCATCAGGATGCCGAAGACGCGCGGCGGCATCTTGCGCAGCGCCTCCAGGTCGAGCGAGTACGGGACCACCGACGACAACAGGGCGAGACCGAGCCCCGTGACCAGGACCCACGGCTGGACCAGCGCCGCTCCGCTGTCGGCCACGCCGGCGGGAACCGCGACCACCGCCGCGACGAGCATGCCCAGGGCCAGGCCGTTGCCTTCCGTGGTGTGCCGGCCCAGCGCCGCGCTGACCACGATGTACAGGCCCCAGCACACCCCGGCGCCGAGGGCGAACAGCAGGCCGACGAGGTTCACGTCGCCGCCACCACCCATGAGCAGGACCACGCCGGCTGCTGCGAGCACCGCCCAGAGCGCGTCCAGCCACCGCCTCGACCCGATCAGGGCCACCGCGAGCGGCCCGAGGAACTCGACGGTGACCGCGATCCCCAGCGGGAGCCGGTCCAGCGCCAGGTAGAAGCACAGGTTCATCAGGCCGAGGGTCAGGCCGTAGGCGGCGACCACGGTCCACGCCCGACGAGTCAGCCGCAGGGACGGCCGCCACAGGAGCAGCAGGATCGCCGCGGCGAAGAACAGGCGCAGCGCGACCGTCCCGAAGCTGCCCACCTCGCCGAACAGCTGCTTGGCCAGCGCGGAGCCGAGCTGGACGCTGACGATGCCGAGCAGGACGAGGGCCGTCGGCGGGACCCCGCCGAGGCCACGCCCCACCAGACCGGTCAGCGACATCCGAGCGGTCGGGCCGCGTCGATAGCCGTCGTCGTTCATGGGGGACACACGTGGAGTATCGACGACCACTGGGTCCGGCAACACATCATTTGGCCGCAGCCGAACGCGACCCGGGCAGCTACCCGGGTCGATAGCCTGGGGGCGTGCTGCTGATCGGTGAACCCGTGGTCTGGTCCACGCCCCTGCGGACCCGCTTTCGCGGGATCGACGTGCGCGACGGCGTGCTGCTCCGCGGCCCCGCAGGCTGGGGCGAGCTCTCCCCGTTCTGGGACTACGACGACGAGGAGTCCGCCACCTGGCTGCGCGCCGCGCACGAGGCCGCCCTCGTCGGCTGGCCCGACCCCGTGCGGCAGAGCGTGCCGGTCAACGTGACCGTCCCCGCCGTCGGGCCGGAGCGGGCGCACGAGATCGTGCTCGCGTCCGGCGGCTGCCGCACCGCCAAGGTCAAGGTCGCCCAGCGCGGCCCCGACGGCACGCTCGAACCCGTGGGCGCCGAGATCGAGCGGGTCGCCGCCGTCCGCGACGCCCTCGGGCCCGACGGCGCGATCCGGGTCGACGCCAACGCCGCCTGGACGCCGGACGAGGCACTGGCCCACCTCGCCGAGATCGACCGCGCCGCCGGCGGGCTGGAGTACGTCGAGCAGCCCTGCGCCGACGTCGACGAGCTCGCCCTGGTACGCCGCAAGCAGGACGTGCCCGTCGCGGCCGACGAGTCGATCCGCCGCGCCTCCGACCCGATGCGCGTGGTGCGCCAGGAGGCCGCCGACATCGTGGTCCTCAAGGTCCAGCCCCTCGGCGGCGTCCGTGCCTGCCTCGACCTCGCCGAGCAGGTCGGCCTGCCCGTCGTCGTCTCGTCCGCGCTGGAGAGCTCGGTGGGGCTCGTCGCCGGCGTCGCGCTCGCCGCCGCCCTGCCCGAGCTGCCGTACGCCTGCGGGCTCGCGACGTCCCAGCTCCTGGTGCACGACGTCGTCGCCGAGCCCCTGCTGCCGGTCGACGGCGCGCTCCCCGTGCACCGTCCGGAACCGTCGCCCGAGGCGCTCGCGGCCACGCCCGCCGACGGCCCGACGACCGCCCGCTGGCTCGCCCGGTACCACCGCCTGACCCGGATCCTGGAGGACGCATGATCATCCCGCCCGCCGTGGCCGCCGCCCGAGCACTCGTCGCCGACCTGGTCACCCGGGGTGTGCAGGACGTCGTGCTCGCCCCCGGATCGCGCAGCGCCCCCCTGGCCTATGCGCTTGCCGAGGCCGCGGACGCCGGCCGGCTCACGCTGCACGTCCGGATCGACGAGCGCGACGCCGGCTTCCTCGCGCTCGGCCTGTCCAAGGGTTCGGAGGGTGCGCCGGTCGCCGTCGTCACGACGTCGGGCACCGCCGTCGCGAACCTGCACCCCGCCGTGCTGGAGGCGAGCCACACGGGCCTGCCGCTCATCCTGCTCACCGCCGACCGGCCGCACGAGCTGCGCGGCACCGGAGCGTCGCAGACCACCGATCAGGTGGGCATCTTCGGCTCCGCGGTGCGGTACGCCGTGGACGTCCCGGCGCCGGCCGGTGGTTTCGGCCCGGACGGCCCGGCCGCCGGGTCCGGCCTCGACGACGGTGCGGTCCGCGACCTGCGGAGCGTCTCCGCCCGCGCGGTCAGCGCCGCGCTCGGGTTCCGCTCGGGGCACCCGGGGCCGGTGCACGTCAACCTCGCCTTCCGGGACCCGCTGACGCCGTCGGCCCCGCTGCCCGGACCGCCCGCGGACACCGCGCAGGAGGGGTACCCGAAGCCCGACCCGCCGCTCGTCGTGCCTGCCGTGCAGCAGCACTTCGGCTCGCCCGCGCTGCCCGGCGACCCGGCGCGCACCGTCGTCGTCGCGGGCGACGGCGCCGGGCCCGAGGCGCGGCAACTCGCCGAGGCGCAGGGCTGGCCGCTGTTCGCGGAGCCGTCGTCGGGCGCCACGGGCGGGCCCAACGCGGTGGCCGGCTACCGCCTGCTGCTCGGCTCCGACCAGCTCGCCGACGGCATCGAGCAGGCGGTGGTGCTCGGCCGGCCCACGCTGTCGCGGCCGGTGCAGCGGCTGCTGGGCCGCCCGTCCGTGGCGGTCACCGTGGTCGCGCCGGGCGCGGGTCCCTGGCCCGACGCCGCGCGCAATGCCGCCGTCGTGCTGCCGGGCCTGGCGCCCGTCTGGTTCGAGCCCGCCGCCGAGCAGCCGACACCGTTCCTGGAGCGCTGGCGGACCGCGGGCGACGCGGCGGCGCGTGTCCTGGACGACGTGACCTGCGACGACGCCGTGCTCGGCGGCCCGACCGCCCTCTCCGTGGCGCGTGCCGTGGCCCGGGTCCTGGGCCCCGCCGACCTGCTCGTGGTCGGCTCCTCCAACCCCGTGCGGGACCTGGAGCTGGTGCTCGGCCTCGACGGCGACGGCCCCGCCGTCCTCGCCAACCGTGGCCTCGCGGGCATCGACGGCACCGTCTCGACTGCGGCCGGCGTGGCCCTCGCCGCCGCGCGCCGCGGGCTGCGCACGCGCGCCCTCCTGGGCGACCTCACGTTCCTGCACGACGTCGGCGGCCTGCTGCGCGGTCCCGACGAGCACCAGGTGGACCTGGAGATCGTGGTGGTGAACGACGACGGCGGCTCGATCTTCGCGACCCTGGAGCACGGGGCGCTGGCCGCGACGAGCGACGCCGCGAGCGCCACGTTCGAGCGGGTGTTCGGCACGCCGCACGGGGCGAACCTGGCGCAGCTGTGCGCGGGGTACGGGGTGGACCACCAGCTGGTCAAGGACGTGCCGACCCTGCGGCACGCGCTGCAGGCGCCCAGCCACGGCATCCAGGTCATCGAGGTGCGCGTGCCGCGGGGCGACCGCCTGACGGAGTCGCGCACCCTGGCGAGGAGGGTCCAGGAGGCCGCCACCCCCGCCGTCTGATCGCTGAGTGCGGGCTATTTGCGCTCCAGGACCCTCCGGAAGCGCAGATACCCCGCACTCAGCGGGGTCTCGGGATATGCAGGGAACTCACAGACTCGTTTAAGGGTGGGACAAGGAACGGGGTGTCAACTAGTTCTGACTTCAAGGAGGGTCACGATGACCGAGCAGAACAGCACCACTCCGCAGCCGGACCAGCAGCCGTCCGAAGCGCAGCCGACCCAGCAGCTGCCGGTCGCCGGCCCGGCACCCGTCCAGAACGCGGGCGCCGAGCAGTCCCCGACCCCTGCGCAGTCGACGGCGCCCGTCCCCGCGCCGCCCGAGGGTGCGGCACCCCAGGGCTCGACGCCCCCGGGTGCGCCGCCCGCGGGCATGACGCCCGGCCAGCACGAGCGGGCCCAGGCCCCGGCGCCGGCCCCGCAGGCCCCGGCCCCCACGGAGCAGGTCCCGGCGCAGCACGTACCGACGCCGGCCCAGCCGGTCCACGCGCAGCACGCCCCGGCGCAGCACGCACCTGCCCAGCACGCCCCGGCTCAGCACCACACCACCCCCGTGCAGAGCGTGTCCCCCGCCGGCCCGCCGCCGTCGTCGTACGTCAACCCCTACGCGGCCCCCGCCACCGCGACCGCCGAGCCGCGGCCACGCAACCGCACCTGGGTCCCCGTGGTCGCCGCCGCCGCGGCCGCCGCGGTGCTCGCCAGCGCGGGCACGGCGGGCCTCATCACGCTCACCGACGGCGCGGACAACGCCACCTCCCTCGCCGACGTCGGGCAGACGAACAACCAGACCGTCCCCGTCAAGAGCTCGACGGTGGAGAACCCGGACTGGACCGCGGTCACCTCCGCGGTGCAGGACTCCGTGGTGTCGATCCAGGTCGAGAGCCAGGCGGGCGGGGCCGAGGGCTCCGGCGTCGTGCTGGACTCCCAGGGCCGGGTCCTGACCAACAACCACGTGGTCTCGGGCGCGCAGACCGTGCAGGTCACCCTGAGCGACGGCAGCGTGTACGACGCCAAGATCGTCGGCACCGACCCGACCACCGACCTCGCCGTCGTGCAGCTGACGGACCCGCCGTCGGACCTGAAGCCGGCGAAGTTCGGCAACTCGGACGACGTCGTCGTGGGCGAGCCCGTGATGGCGCTCGGCAACCCGCTGGGCCTGGCGAACACCGCCACGACCGGCATCGTGTCCGCCCTGGACCGCCCGGTCACGGCCAGCGCCGAGGACGGGTCCGACCAGGTCGTCACCAACGCGATCCAGATCGACGCCGCGGTGAACCCCGGCAACTCGGGCGGGCCGCTGTTCAACGCGTCGGGCGAGGTCATCGGCATCACGTCCTCGATCGCGACGCTGTCCAGCGGTGGCGGCGGGACGTCCAGCAGCTCCGGCTCGATCGGCCTGGGCTTCGCCATCCCGGGCAACCTGGCCACGCAGATCGGTGACCAGCTCAAGGAGAACGGCAAGGCGGAGCACGCGTTCCTCGGGGTCTCGATGTCGGACGCCACCGCGACGGCCGACGGTGTCACCCGTCGCGGCGCGGGTGTCGAGGACGTCGTCGCCGACTCGCCGGCCGGCAAGGCCGGGATCCAGCAGGGCGACGTGATCGTCGCGATCGACGGCGACGCGGTCAACGGGCCGGAGTCGCTCACGGCGTTCGTGCGGGAGAAGGCGGCCGGCGACAAGTCGGTGCTGACCATCGTCCGCGACGGCAAGACCGAGGAGGTCACGGTGACGCTCGCGGTGAAGGAGGAGACCGACACCAGCTCGGGCTCGCAGGACCAGAACCAGCAGGACCAGCAGGGCCAGCTGCCCGGCCAGCAGGACGGTCAGCAGAACGGCTCGGGCTCGGACCAGACCAACCCGAACAACATCCCGGACTGGCTCCAGCAGTTCTTCGACAACCAGGGCTGACCCGCCCCGGCTGCACCGTGTCAGACCCTCAGATCACGCGAGTGACCTGGGGGTCTGACACGTATTCGCGTTCAGCGGGTGAACTTGGCCCGACCGGTTTAGGTTGGTCCGCGTGTCTGGGACTGGGGCTGGGACTGGGACGTACACCGTGGTCAGGACCCTCGGGCGCGCGGATGCCGCGCACGACATCCTCGAGGAGCTGCCGGAGTGGTTCGGCATCGACCGGTTCACGCACGAGTACGTCGACGCGGCGGCCCGGTTCCCCAACTACCTCGCGGTCGCCTCGCCCTCCGTCGGGGCGGACGGCGGCGCGGTCCCGGCCGACGACGTGCTCGGCGTGCTGCTCCTGGACCAGCGCTACCCGACGTCGGCCGAGGTGCACCTGCTGGCGGTCCGGCGCAAGCACCACCGCACCGGTATCGGGCGCGACCTGATGGCGCGGGTCGAGGACGACCTGCGCGGCCAGGGCGTGCGCCTGCTCAGCGTGAAGACGCTGGGACCCTCGGCGCACGACCCCGGCTTCGACCAGACCCGCGCCTTCTACGCCGCCTGCGGCTTCCACCCGGTGGAGGAGTTCCCCGACCTCTGGGCGGACGACCCGTGCCTGCTGATGGTCAAGCCCCTCTGACGGTCAGGCCGCTCTGACCTGCCCGCCACGGGCCGGGCTCAGGCCTTGGCCCGTGCCCCGAACAGCGCCTCGGCGGCACCCGGCACCACGGCGGCGACGACGCCGCCCAGGCTGCGCTCGAGGTAGCCGACCAGCTCGTCGTCGGCGAGGTCGGAGTTGATGCCGCCGTCGACCAGGGCCTGCTCGGCGAGCGCCACCCAGGAGCGGACCGCGATGCGCAGCAGCTCGGTCTCCGGCACGCCCAGCTCCAGGAGGACGGCGAGGGCGCGCTCGGTCTGCTGGCGCCGTGCGTCCTCGATGACCGCGCGCACCTCCTCGTCGCCGCTGGCCGCGCCGCGCACGAGCGAGTAGAAGGTGGGGCCGTGCTCCCGGACGTACTCGACGAGCCGGGTCAGGGTGTTGGCCAGGCGGTCGGCGGGCGGGAGCTCGGGCTGCGGCTCCGAGGCGTGGAGCATCGAGTCGCGCGCACGGCGCACGATCTCGTGGTGCAGGCCGTTCTTGGAGCCGAAGTAGTAGTAGACCAGACCCGTCGAGACACCGGCTTCGGCGGCGATCTCCTCGACGGTCACCTCGGCCAACGGGCGGTCCGCGAGGGTCGCGACTCCGAGGGCCACGAGCTGGTTGCGGCGTTCCTCCGGGCGGAGGCGCGTGCGTCGGGCTGTTGCCATGAGTCGAGCATATCCGGCATGCTTTGCGCCGCCGTCAGGGGGTCAATTGACGGTGAGTCAGTAATCGCGCTACGGTCGCGGCGGGACGACGATGCCGTCGTCCTCACATTGGCATGAGGGGAACACCAATGAAGCTCAGCAAGCTCACGGGGACGCGTAGGGGCCGCGTGGCCCTGGCCGTCATCCCGGTCACCATTGCCGCCAGCGTCCTGCTCGGTGGGGTTGCACAGGGCGCAGTGCCCGTCTCGTTCGCCATCTCCGGCAGCCAGTTCAAGATCGGCGCCGACAAGCTCGCGGGCACCGGCTTCTCGCAGTACGCGGGCGTCGCGACCGCCTCCGACGGCACGCAGCACCCCGCCGCCATCGCGAACATCAAGGACGCGCAGCTGTACAACCTCTGCCAGTCGGTCGTGCAGGACACGCCGCTCGGCAAGGTGGGCCTGCTGATCTCCGCGGGCACCGGTGAGGAGCCCGCCAAGGCCACGGACCTGCAGATCGGCATGAGCGACCTGTCCGGTACCGCGATCTTCAAGAACATCCGCATCGGTGTGGACGCCTCGACGGTCAACACGACCAAGAAGGGCGACGCCGGCGACTTCGCCATGGACTCCGACTCGATCGACATCGACGGGCTCCAGCAGGTGTCGTGGAGCACGCAGGCCGCCGTCTTCCAGCTGACGGACCTCAGCCTCAAGATCACGGACGGCACCGAGTGCTTCTGAGTCCGGGTGACGGCCCGGCGTCCGCCGGCCGCCCCGGACTGCGCGCGAGGTTCGCCGACTGGCGCAGGGACTTCCGCCCCTGGCGCGAGCAGCGGCCCTTCGTCGGGGGCGTGCTGGTGGTGCTCGCGGGCCTGGAGATGCTCCTGTCCGGCCCCATCAAGCTGGACCAGCTCGGCATGAACGTCGTGCTGCAGTTCGGGGTCGAGGGCGCGCAGGCGACGATCCTGCCGCTCGCCCTGGTGCTGCTCGGGATCCTGGTGATCGCCCAGCCCGTGCACCGCATCTTCTACGGCGTGATCGCGCTCGCGATCTCCGTCTACTCGATCGCCGGCGTGAACCTCGGCGGCTGGATCGTCGGGTTCCTGCTCGGCGTGGTCGGCGGCATCATCGTCGTGTCGTGGGCGCCCGAGGCGGCGGAGGCCGGAACGGCCGAGGACGCCGGCGAGGCGGAGCCCGGGAGCGAGGCCGGGACGCCTGAGCCCGGGACGCCCGAGCCCGAGACGCGCGAGCCCGAAACGCGCGCGGACGAGACTCCCGAGACCAAGACTCCCGCGACCGAGACGCCCGCGGCCGACGACGCCCCGCCGGCCGACGAGCCCGCACCGAAGACCGCCGCCGAACCCGCCCCCGAGACCGAGTCGATCCCCAGGGTGGACTCGCTCAGCGGCGCGCTGAAGGCCCTGTCGCAGAAGTCCGCGGCGGTCGTGGTGGCGGGCGCGATGGCGGTCGGCGGCATGAGCCTGCCGGCGACCGCGTCGATGGCCGAGACCCAGGACGACTCGTTCTGGTGCGTCGTCTTCGGCGCGTGCGACGAGGGCGACGCGGAACCGTCCGCCTCACCCACGCCGTCGCCGAGCACGTCCGAGTCCGCGGGTGACGAGGCCGAGGACCCGGTCGGGGACGCGGTCGACGACGTCACCAGCGGCGCGACCGACCCGGCCGAGGGCGGCGACGCCGGCTCCGGCGACGCGGCGGACGGCGGCTCCGGCGACGACGCCGCAGCGGGCGAGGACGGCGAGCCCGAGTGCCAGGAGCCGACGCAGGACGGCGAGGTGCCCGCGGACGCCGCGGAGGAGGCCCCGAGCGACCCGTGCGGCGAGATCGACCCGCAGGCGACGATCGAGGAGGCGCTCCACACCGAGCTCGGCACCTGCGTGAAGGTGACGTTCGGCGGCAAGTTCGACCTCAACATCGACCTGCCCGGCCAGTGCGGCGCCAAGGAGGACGGCTCCGTCTTCTCGCTCCCCGCCGACCTGGAGAGCCGGGACCTCACGATCCCGCTCACGGGCATCAACGGGATCGGCCTGGCGAACGTGCCGGTCAAGAACGACGGCTCGCGCCGGGACGCCATCAAGATCTCGGCCGACAAGGTGGTCGTCGACGGCTTCTGGCTCAAGTCGTACGCCTACGACAAGGGCACGGTCGCCGGCACGGACACGCGCGCCAACTTCGTCTCCCTCGAGGGCAACGCGCACATGTACGTGTCGTCGATCCACGCGAACCTGCCCGACGGCCAGGACCTGCTCGAGGTGGCGACCAAGGTGCTCGAGGGCGCCTCGCTCATCGAGATCCTGCTGACCGCGACGGACGCGCGGATGGGCTTCCTCGGCGCGACGTCCGACCTGCAGGTCTGGGACACCTTCCGTGAGCAGGTCTGGGGCGACCCGACCAACCCGATCGGCAAGGGCCCGAGGGCAGGCGACGCCTGACCCCTCCCGTCTGACCAGACTCGTTGAGTGCTGGGTATCTGCGGTCCGGACGACGATCCGGCAACAAATACCCAGCACTCAACGAAGGGGGGTGGGTCAGGGCTGGACGCCTAGGGCGTAGCGCATCGGCTCCAGCTTGGCCTCGGACTCCGCCAGCTCCGCCTGCGGGTCCGACGCCGCGACGATGCCGCAGCCCGCGAACAGGCGGATGTGCCGCGGGTCGGTCGCGGAGATCTCCGCCGACCGCAGGGCGATGCCCCACTCGCCGTCGCCACCGGCCCCGACCCAGCCCACCGGGCCCGCGTACCGGGCGCGGTCCAGGCCCTCGATCTCGCGGATGAGGCTGCGCGCGGCCGTCGTCGGCGTGCCGCAGACGGCCGCGCTCGGGTGCAGCGCGGCGGCCAGCGAGAGGGACGACGGCGCCGGCCGCCCCGAACGGGCGCCCGAACGGGCGCCCGAACCGGCGCCCGATCCCGCGTGCTGGTCCGTCAGCACGCCGGTCACGTCCGTCGCGAGGTGCATGACGTTCGGCAGGTGCAGCACGAACGGGGCCTCGGGCACGTTCATCGAGGAGCAGAACGGCTCCAGGGCGGCGGCCACGGAGCGCACCGCGAACTCGTGCTCCTCGAGGTCCTTCGAGGACCGGGCGAGCTGGGCGGCGCGCAGCAGGTCGGCGTCGTCGGCGTCCGCCACGCCGTGCTCGCGGCGGATCGTGCCCGCCAGCACGCGCGAGGCCACGAGGCCCTTCTCGCTGCGCACCAGCAGCTCCGGCGTCGCGCCCACCATGCCGTCCACGCTGAAGGCCCAGCAGGCGTCGTAGGCGGACGCGAGGCGGCCCAGCAGGTGCCGGGTGTCGAGCGGGTGCTCGGCGGTCGCCACGACGTCGCGCGCGAGCACCACCTTCTCCAGCTCGCCGGTCTGGATCCGGGCGATCCCCTCGGCGACCACGGCGGGCCAGTCGGCCGCGCCCACGGCGCCGTCGGCCAGGACCACCCGGCCCGGCTCCGTCACGGGCTGCTGCGGGTAGGCCGACAGCAGGTCCTCGCCCACGGGGGCGGAACGGTCGCCCACCAGGGAGATCGTGGTCATCCAGGACTTCTCGCCCCGGCGGCCGACGACGACGCGCGGCACGATCAGCACGCCGCTGGCCCGCGCGGGGTCCTCGGACTCGTCGCCGGGGGAGACGTCGTCGAAGGCGAAGCTGCCGAACGCGACCAGCCCGCTGCCGGGCAGGTTGACGTCGTCGTGCACCACGGCGTTGTCGAGCACCTGGCGCCAGGCCTCGTCGGCGTCGGCGAACCGGCCGGGGCCGAACGTCTCGAACCGCAGCGCCTCGCCCCACCCCACGAGGCCGTCGCCGTGCCGCACCCAGGCCAGGGCGTTGGTGTCGGGGAGCCGGTCGACGAGCGCGGTCGGGCTGTCCGGCAGGTCGTCGGTCGCCACGGTGCGGACCACGAGCTGCGGGCCGTGCGGGGCGCCCGGCGGTGCCTCGTCGGACACGGGCGGTGTCTCGACCGCCCAGCCGTCGTACACGCTGGTGCCGGAGGGGGAGCCGGTGGGTGTGCCGGGAGTGCCGCCGGAAGGTGAAGCGATCATCGCTTTCAGGATAAGCGCGGGCGAGGGAGCCGGAGACCTGGCGTAGCGGAGGTCACAGGCGCCGCCCCGGCGTGACACGATGGCGCCATGTCACGTGCGAGTCTGGAGAAGAAGCCGGCCGAGGTCGCGTCCATGTTCGACGGGATCGCCGCCCGCTACGACCTCACGAACGACCTCATCTCCCTGGGGCAGGACCGGCGCTGGCGCCGCCTCACGGTCGAGGCCGTGGCCGCGATGCCGGGCGAGCGCGTGCTGGACCTCGCCGCGGGCACCGGGACCAGCAGCGAGCCCTTCGCCGCCGACGGCGCCTTCGTGGTCCCGTCCGACTTCTCGATCGGCATGCTGCAGGTGGGCAAGCAGCGCCGCCCGGACCTGCCGTTCGTCGCGGGCGACGCGACCAGGCTGCCCTTCGCCGACGAGTCGTTCGACGCCGTGACCATCAGCTTCGGCCTGCGCAACGTGGTGGACACGCTCGCGGCCCTGCGCGAGATGCACCGCGTCGTCCGGCCGGGCGGGCGCATCGTGATCTGCGAGTTCTCGACGCCGACGTGGGGCCCGTTCCGCACCGTCTACCAGGAGTACCTGATGCGTGCGCTGCCCGTCGTGGCCGGCGCCGTGACCCGCGACAAGGGCTCCTACGACTACCTGGCCGAGTCGATCCGCGGCTGGCACACCCAGGTGGACCTGGCCAAGCTCATGCTCGAGGCCGGCTGGGAGCACGCCGCCTACCGCAACGTGACGGGCGGCATCGTGGCCCTGCACCGGGCGGTGCGCCCGGCCTGAGCCGGAAGACCGCTCCCGACCTCCCCAAGTAAGGGGAACCTTCCTACACAATCCCCCCTAAGTGTGGCTAGGGTGTCGGTGTTGTGACAGGGTTCACAAGGGCTTGTCATGAAGCCCTTGACGAACCCCGCGCAGCAGGTCAGCAACGACCAGGCAGCGGGTTCCCAACGGGGGTGAACGTGCGAAGAGCGATACGCGACGACGCGGATGTCATCGTGGTGGGCGCCGGTCCGGCCGGCTCGTCCACCGCGCACTGGTGCGCGGCCGCGGGGCTCGACGTGCTGCTGCTGGAAAAGGGCGAGTTTCCCCGCGACAAGATCTGCGGCGACGGCCTGACGCCGCGCGCCGTGGCCGAGCTGGTCCGCATGGGGGTGCCCACCCGCGAGGAGGACGGCTGGATCCGCAACCGCGGCCTGCGCGTGCACGGCGGCGGTCGCTCCTACGAGCTGGACTGGCCGGACCTCACGACCTACCCGGGCTACGGCATGGCCCGCGCCCGGATGACGCTGGACCAGACGCTGGCCCAGCACGCCCAGGCGAGCGGCGCCAAGCTCCTGGAGCGCACCAAGGTCACCGGCGCCGTGCGCGACGACGACGGCCGCGTGGTCGGCGTCACCGCCCAGCCGCTCGACGCCCGCGGCCGCGCGGAGGGCCCCGTCAAGGAGTTCCGCGCCCCCGTGGTGGTCGCGGCCGACGGCGTCAGCTCGCGCTTCGCGCTCGGCCTCGGCAGGGAGCGCCGCGACGACCGCCCCATGGGCACCGCCGTGCGCGCCTACTACCGCACGCCCCGGCACGACGACCCGTTCATGGAGTCGCACCTCGAGCTGTGGGACGGCGAGCCGGGCAGGAGTGCCCTGCTGCCGGGCTACGGCTGGATCTTCCCGCTCGGCGACGGCACGGTGAACGTCGGCCTCGGCAGCGTGTCCTCCACCCCGGCCCGGCAGTCCGCGGCCGGCATCGACTACCGGCGGCTCATGGAGACGTGGCTCGAGAAGAGCGCGCCCGAGGGCTGGGACCTGGTGCACGAGCCGGAGCGCGGGCCCATCCGCGGCGCGGCCCTGCCCATGGGCTACAACCGCGGCCCCCTGTACGCGGACGGCGTGCTCCTGGCCGGTGACTCCGCCGGCATGGTGAGCCCGTTCAACGGCGAGGGCATCGCCTACGGCCTGCAGGCCGGGCGCGTGGCGGCCGAGGCGATCAGCCAGGCCCGGCACCGCGCCACCGACGAGGCCCGCGAGGCCACGCTCGCCACCTACGCGGAGCGCATGCGGGCCGACCTCGGCGGCTACTACACGCTGGGCCGCTGGTTCGTGCGGCTCATCGAGCACCCCGAGATCATGCGGGTCTGCGTCCGGTACGGCCTGCCGCGCAAGGTCGTCATGCAGTTCACGCTCAAGCTCCTGTCCGACTGCTACGAGCCGCACGGCGGCGACTGGGTCGACCGCGTCATCGCCGGCCTGACCAGGGTGGTCCCGAGCTCATGAGCATCACGTCCATGAAGGGCACGTCGTCCACGAAGGGCACAGCATGAATCCCTACGTACCCATCCTGATCCTCATGGCGATCGGGGCGGTCCTGGCGCTCGGCGGGGTCGCCGCGAGCGCGATCATCGGCCCCAAGCGGTACAACCGCGCCAAGCTCGACTCGTACGAGTGCGGCATCGAGCCGACGCCGCACGCGGTCGGGGGCGGGCGGCTGCCGATCAAGTACTACCTGGTGGCGATGACATTCATCGTCTTCGACATCGAGGTCGTCTTCCTCTACCCGTGGGCCGTGGACTTCACGACGCTCGCGACGTTCGGGCTGGTGGCGATGCTGGGCTTCCTGGCGCTGATCACCGTCCCGTTCGTCTACGAGTGGCGCCGCGGCGGCTTCGACTGGGTCTGAGACAGCGACTGGACGCGCGGCGCCTGACGGCGCCGGGCAGCGACGCCGGGCTGGGGCCCGGCAGCAAGGAGGGGACATGGGTGTCGAGGAAGCGCCGTCAGGGTTCCTGCTGACGACGATCGAGGACCTCGCGGGGTACCTGCGCAAGGCCTCGGTGTGGCCGGTGACGTTCGGCCTGGCCTGCTGCGCCATCGAGATGATGGCGGCGGGCGCGTCGCGGTTCGACCTGTCGCGGTTCGGCATGGAGGTGTTCCGCGCCTCGCCGCGCCAGGCGGACCTGATGATCGTGGCCGGCCGGGTGAGCCAGAAGATGGCCCCGGTGGTGCGCCAGGTGTACGACCAGATGAGCGAGCCCAAGTGGGTGCTCTCCATGGGCGTGTGCGCGTCGTCGGGCGGGATGTTCAACAACTACGCGATCGTGCAGGGCGTGGACCACGTGGTCCCGGTCGACATCTACCTGCCCGGCTGCCCGCCGCGCCCGGAGATGCTGATCAACGCGATCCTCGGGCTGCACGACCACATCCAGAACGCGCCGCTCGGCGTGAACCGGGTCGAGGCCGCGCGCGCCGCCGAGGCGGCCGCGATGGAGGCCACCCCGACCTTCGAGATGAAGGGCCTGCTGCGATGAGCGACGTCACGCCGGGCGGCGACCAGGGCTCTGCCCTGACGCCCCCGGAGGGGGCGGCCACCTTCGAGGTGGTCGAGGTCAGGAAGGGCATGTTCGGCGCCCACGGCTCGGGCGACACGTCCGGCTACGGCGGCCTGGTCACGCCGATCGCGATGCCCGCGGCGTCCCCCCGCCCGTACGGGAGCTGGTTCGACCAGGTGGTCGACGTCCTGGCCGAGGTGCTGGAGGAGGCCGCGCGCACCGGCGGGCCAACCTTCGACCAGGCGGTCGAGAAGGTCGTCGTGGACCTGCACGGCGCCGCGAGCGCGGACTCCCAGCGGGCGGAGCTGACGATCCACGTCGCCCGCGAGCACGTCGCCGCCGTCTGCCAGGCGCTGCGCGACGACCAGGACCTGCGGTTCGAGCTGTCGCTCGGCGTCAGCGGCGTCCACTACCCGCACGACACCGGCCGCGAGCTGCACGCCGTCTACCACCTGGCCTCGGTCACGCACTCCCGCCGGCTGCGGCTGGAGGTCGCCGCGCCCGACGACGACCCGCACATCCGGTCGACCACGTCGGTGTACCCGTCCAACGACTGGCACGAGCGCGAGACCTACGACTTCTTCGGGATCGTCTTCGACGGCCACCCCGCCCTGACCCGCATCGAGATGCCGGACGACTGGGTGGGCCACCCGCAGCGCAAGGACTACCCGCTCGGCGGCATCCCCGTCGAGTACAAGGGCGCCACGGTGCCCCCGCCGGACACGAGGAGGAGCTACTCATGAGCGCTCCCACTGACCACAGGCCGCCGCCCGCCCCGCACGCGACGCGCCCCGCCGGGAACGAGGACATGTCGTCCACCGTGCGCGCCTTCGAGGCGTACGGCGACGGCGACTGGGACGACATCGCGCGCGAGGCGATCGGCGAGGAGCGCATCGTCGTCAACATGGGTCCCCAGCACCCGTCCACGCACGGCGTGCTGCGCCTCATGCTGGAGATCGACGGCGAGACCGTCACCGAGGCCCGGGCCGGCATCGGCTACCTGCACACGGGCATCGAGAAGAACATGGAGTTCCGCACCTGGACGCAGGGCACCACGTTCTGCACCCGCATGGACTACGTGGCGCCCCTGTTCCAGGAGGCCGCGTACTGCCTCGCCGTCGAGAAGCTGCTCGGCATCACCGACGACGTGCCCGAGCGCGCCTCCGTGATCCGCGTGCTGATGATGGAGCTCAACCGCATCGCCTCCCACCTGGTCTGCCTCGGCACCGGCGGCAACGAGATGGGCGCCACCACGGTGATGACCATCGGGTTCACCGCCCGCGAGGAGATCCTGCGGCTCTTCGAGGCCGTCACCGGCCTGCGCATGAACCACGCGTACATCCGCCCCGGCGGCGTGGCCGTCGACGTCCCCGAGGGCTTCACCGCCCAGGCGCGCGCGGCCCTGAAGAACGTGCGCGGCTACCTCAAGCAGCTCGGCGACCTCATGCTCGCCAACCCCATCTTCAAGGCGCGACTGACGAACGTCGGCGTGCTGAACCTCTCCGGCTGCATGGCGCTCGCCGTCACCGGACCGGTGCTGCGCTCCACGGGCCTGCCGTACGACGTCCGCAAGGACAACCCGTACTGCGGCTACGAGACCTACGACTTCGACGTCCCCACCTCGAAGGGCGCCGACTGCTACGACCGCGTCGTGCTCCGCGTCGAGGAGTGCTACCAGTCGCTGAAGATCGTCGAGCAGGCCCTGGAGCGGCTCGACCGCACCGAGGGCGAGCCCGTCATGGTCGCCGACAAGAAGATCGCGTGGCCCGCCCAGCTCGCCGTCGGCGGCGACGGCCAGGGCAACTCGCTGGAGCACATCAAGAAGATCATGGGCACCTCCATGGAGGCCCTGATCCACCACTTCAAGCTGGTCACCGAGGGCTTCCGCGTCCCCGTCGGCCAGGCCTGGCAGACCGTGGAGCACCCGCGCGGCGAGCTCGGCGTGCACGTCGTCTCCGACGGCGGCACCCGCCCCTACCGCGCGCACTTCCGCGACCCCTCGTTCAACAACCTCCAGGCCACGTCGGTGATGTGCGAGGGCGGCCAGGTGGCCGACGTCGTCGTCGCCGTCGCGTCCCTGGACCCCGTGCTGGGAGGTGTGGACCGATGACCGCAGACCCGCAGGCGGCCACGAAGACCGGCTACGACGCCGAGACCGTCGCAGCCCTGACCGCCGACGCCACGGCGATCATGGCCCGCTACCCGGACCCCCGCTCCGGCCTGCTGCCGATGCTGCACCTCGTGCAGTCGGTCGACGGGTACGTGAGCCGCGACGGCATCCTGTTCTGCGCCGAGACCCTCGGCATCACGGCCGCCGAGGTCTCCGCCGTCGCCACCTTCTACACCCAGTACAAGCGCCACCCCAACGGGAAGTACACCGTCGGCGTGTGCACCAACACCCTGTGCGCCGTCATGGGCGGCGACGCCATCTTCGACGAGCTCAGCGACCACCTCGGCGTGGGCCACGACGAGACCACCGACGACGGCGCCATCACCCTCGAGCGCATCGAGTGCAACGCCGCCTGCGACTACGCACCCGTCGTGATGGTCAACTGGGAGTTCTTCGACAACCAGACGCCCGAGACGGCCACGGCGCTCGCGGATCAGCTGCGCCTCGGCGACGACGTCGTCCCCACCCGGGGCGCCGCGTCCGTGTGCTCGTTCAAGCAGATGAGCCGCATCCTGGCCGGGTTCCCCGACGGCCGCGCCGACGAGGGCGTGGGCGCGGGCGAGCCGACCCTGGCCGGGCTCGCGATCGCCCGCGAGCGCGGCTGGACGGCGCCCGACGCCCCCGCCGCCGACGGCGGGGCTGACGGTGCGGCCGCTGACGCCGGGCCCGCCGGGCAGACCAGCCCGCCGGTCGGCACGCCCGGCTCGTCGGCCGAGCGCAAGCCCGCCACGTCGTCCGACACCGAGGTCGGCAAGGACAAGAAGACCGGGGAGGACGCGAAGTGAACCTCACACCGGTACTCACCGACACGTGGGACAAGGACCGCTCCTGGCGGCTGGCCACGTACGAGCGCAACGGCGGCTACGGCGGGCTCAAGAAGGCCCTGACCATGGAGCCGGGCGCGCTGGTCCAGGCGGTCAAGGACTCCGGCCTGCGCGGCCGCGGCGGCGCGGGCTTCCCCACGGGCATGAAGTGGGGCTTCCTGCCCCCGCCCGACGGCGGCCCGCGGTACCTGGTGGTCAACGCCGACGAGTCGGAGCCGGGCACCTGCAAGGACATCCCGCTGATGCTCGCCAGCCCGCAGCACCTCATCGAGGGCGTGGCGATCACGAGCTACGCGATCGGCTGCGACCACGCGTTCATCTACGTGCGCGGCGAGGTGCTGCACGTCTACCGGCGGCTGCTGAACGCGGTCGAGGAGGCGTACAAGGCCGGCTACCTGGGCAAGAACATCCAGGGATCGGGCTTCGACCTCGACGTCACGGTGCACGCCGGCGCGGGCGCCTACATCTGCGGCGAGGAGACGGCGCTGCTCGACTCGCTGGAGGGCCTGCGCGGCCAGCCGCGGCTCAAGCCGCCGTTCCCCGCCGTCGCCGGCCTGTACGCCCGGCCCACCGTGGTCAACAACGTGGAGTCCATCGCGTCGGTCCCGGCGATCATCGCCCAGGGCGCCGACTGGTTCTCCTCGATGGGCACCGAGAAGTCCAAGGGCCACGGGCTGTTCTCCCTGTCGGGGCACGTCACCCGGCCCGGCCAGTACGAGGCCCCGCTCGGCATCACGCTGCGCGAGCTGCTCGACGTCTCGGGCGGTATCCGGGCCGGGCACGAGCTGAAGTTCTGGACCCCCGGCGGGTCGTCCACGCCGATCTTCACGCAGGAGCACCTCGACACCCCGCTCGACTACGAGTCGGTGGGCGCCGCGGGGTCGATGCTCGGCACGCGCGCGCTGCAGATCTTCGACGAGACGGTGTGCGTGGTCCGGGCCGTGTCCCGCTGGATCGACTTCTACGCGCACGAGTCGTGCGGCAAGTGCACGCCGTGCCGCGAGGGCACCTACTGGCTCAAGCAGGTGCTGCGCCGCATCGAGGCCGGCGAGGGGCAGGACGGCGACCTGGAGCTGCTCGTCGACCTGTGCGACAACATCCTCGGCAAGGCGTTCTGCGCGCTGGGCGACGGCGCGGTCTCGCCCGTCACGTCGAGCATCCAGTACTTCCGCGCCGAGTACCAGGCGCACATCGACGGCCACGGCTGCCCGTTCGACCCGAGTGCGTCGGCGCTGTTCCCGTACACCCCCAAGACACGGACACCGGGTGCCCTCACGGGCGCCGGCGCGGGAGGTCACCGATGACCGTCACCACGAACAACCCCCAGACCGAGACGGCCCCGGTCGAGCTCGTCACCTTCACCATCGACGGCACGGAGGTGAGCGTGCCCAAGGGCACGCTGATCATCCGGGCCGCCGAGCAGGCCGGCATCCAGATCCCGCGGTTCTGCGACCACCCGCTCCTGGCGCCCGCCGGCGCGTGCCGGCAGTGCCTCGTCGAGGTGGCCATGCCGGACCGCGAGGGCAACGTGCGGCCCATGCCGAAGCCGCAGGCGTCGTGCACCATGACGGTCGCGCCGGGCATGGTCGTCAAGACGCAGCACACGTCCGCCGTCGCCGACAAGGCGCAGCAGGGGGTCATGGAGCTGCTGCTCATGAACCACCCGCTGGACTGCCCGGTCTGCGACAAGGGCGGCGAGTGCCCCCTGCAGAACCAGGCGATGAGCAACGGGCGGCCCGAGACGCGGTTCACCGACGTCAAGCGCACGTTCCCCAAGCCGATCGCGCTGTCCACGCAGATCCTGCTGGACCGCGAGCGCTGCGTGCTGTGCCAGCGCTGCACCCGGTTCAGCGAGGAGATCGCGGGCGACGCGTTCATCGCCCTGCAGGACCGCGGCGCGCACCAGCAGATCGGCCGGTACGACGAGGACGTGCTCGGGTTCGCCGGGGCGGAGTCGAGCACCGGTCCCGTGGACCGCCCGATCGGGGAGGCCACCACGGACACGTCCGGGCGGCCCTTCTCCTCCTACTACTCGGGCAACACCGTGCAGATCTGCCCGGTGGGCGCGCTGACGGGCGCGGGCTACCGGTTCCGGTCACGGCCGTTCGACCTGGTCAGCACGCCGAGCATCGCCGAGCACGACGCGTGCGGCTCCGCGATCCGGATCGACCACCGCCGCGGCCAGGTGCTGCGCCGGATGTCGGGCGAGGACCCGGTGGTCAACGAGGAGTGGATCACCGACAAGGACCGCTTCGCGTTCACGTGGCAGTCCGCGCCGGACCGCCTCACCACCCCGCTGGTGCGCGAGAACGGCGAGCTGCGCCCCGCGTCCTGGGTCGAGGCCCTGGAGATCGCGGCGGCCGGCCTGGCCGCGGCGCGCGAGAACGGCGGCGTGGGCGTGCTGCCCGGCGGCCGCCTCACCGTCGAGGACGCCTTCGCGTGGTCCCGGTTCGCCCGGACGGCGCTCGGCACCAACGACGTGGACCAGCGGGTGCGCGTGCACTCCGCCGAGGAGGCCGCGTTCCTGGCCCGCGTCGTCGCGGGCTCCGGCATCGGCGTCACGTTCGGCGACCTGGAGCAGGCGCCCGCGGTGCTGCTCGTCGGCCTGGAGGCCGAGGAGGAGGCGGGCGTCACGTTCCTGCGGCTGCGCAAGGGCGCCCAGGGCAAGGCCGGTACCAAGGTCTTCTCGATCGCGCCCTACGCCACCCGCGGCCTGACCCGCCTGGACGGCACGCTGCTCCCGGCGGCCCCCGGCACCGAGGCCGAGTGGCTGACCAGCCTGACCACCAGCCTGGCCGGCGGCCTGCTCCCGGCGGACGCGCCGACGTCCGACATCGACACGAGCGCCCTGGCCCAGCCGGGCGCGGTGATCCTCGTGGGCGAGCGCCTCGCGGGCTCGCCGGGCGCCTACACCGCGGCCCTCGGGCTCGCCGAGGCGACGGGCGCGCGGCTCGCGTGGATCCCGCGCCGTGCCGGTGAGCGCGGCGGCGTCGAGGCCGGCCTGCTGCCGGACCTGCTGCCGGGCGGTCGCCCGGTCGCCGACGCCGCGGCGCGCGCCCAGGTCGCCCAGGCCTGGGGCGCCGAGCTCCCGGCCACGCCGGGGCGCGACACCGCGGGCATCCTCGCGGCGCTCGCCTCGGGCGCGCTGGGCGGGGCCGTGCTCGGCGGCGTCGAGCTCGCCGACCTGCCCGACCCGGCCGCCGCCCGCGCCGCGCTCGACGCGACGCAGGCCCGCGGCGGGTTCGTCGTGAGCCTGGAGGTGCGGGCCTCGGAGGTGACCGAGCGGGCCGACGTCGTGCTCCCGGTCGCGCCCCCGATCGAGCGCGCCGGCTCGTACTGGAACTGGGAGGGCCGCGTGCGGTCCTTCGGCGCCGCGCTCGAGTCGAGCGCCCTGCCCGACCACCGTGTGCTGCACGTGCTGGCCCAGCAGCTCGGTGTGGACCTGCAGGCGGGCTCGCCCGCCGAGGCCCACCTCGCGATCGCCCTGACCCAGGGCGCGTGGGAGGGCGAGCCGGTGACGCTGGAGAGCGACGTCCTGGCCGCCCCGCCCACCGTCGGACCGGGTCAGGCGGTGCTGGCCACCTGGCGGCTCCAGCTCGACGCGGGCAGCGGGCAGGACGGCGAGCAGTTCCTCGCCGGCACGGCCAAGCGGCCCGTCGCCCGGATGTCCGCTGCCACGGCGAGCGGCTTCGGGGTGTCCGACGGCGCGACGATCATCGTCAGCACGGCGCGCGGTGCCGTCCGGGTGCCCGCGGCGGTGACCGACCGGATGGTCGACGGCGTGGTCTGGCTGCCGCTGGCCTCCGCCGGCTGCCGCGTGCACGAGACCCTCGGCGCGTCCGCGGGCGACCTCGTCAGCGTCAGCCCTCACGTGGCGGACGTCCGGGTCACCACGGCGGCCCGCACGTTCCACGGCTCGGAAGGAGATGCCCGATGAACCCAGTGCTGCTGGCCGAGGCCGCGCCCGGCGTCGCCGCCGACTTCTCGCAGGAGACCATCTGGGCGTCGGTCGTCAAGGCCGTGCTGATCGTGGTCTTCCTGCTGACCAGCGTGCTCTTCGCGATCTGGTTCGAGCGCAAGGTCGTGGCGCGCATGCAGGTGCGCCCCGGCCCCAACTGGCACGGGCCGGCGGGCCTGCTCCAGTCGCTCGCGGACGCCATGAAACTCCTGCTCAAGGAGGACATGACGGTCACGCGGGCCGACCGGTTCGTGTACCTGCTGGCGCCGATGATCTCGGTGTTCTGCTCGCTGCTCGTGTTCGCCGTGATCCCGTTCGGGCCGAGCCTGCCGTTCCCCTGGACCGACTGGACCACCCCGGCCCAGCTCACCGACTTCCCGGTGGCGGTGCTGTACGTGCTCGCCGCCGCGGCGCTCGGCGTCTACGGCATCGTGCTCGGCGGCTGGGCCTCCGGCTCCACCTACCCGCTGCTCGGCTCGGTCCGGTCCACGGCGCAGGTGATCAGCTACGAGCTCGCGATGGGCCTGTCGCTGGTGAGCGTGTTCATCATGTCGGGGTCGATGTCGACGTCGCAGATCGTGTCCAGCCAGACGCAGATCTGGTGGTTCATCCCGCTCGCGCCGGCCTTCGTGATCTACGTGATCTCGATGATCGGCGAGACCAACCGCCTGCCGTTCGACCTGCCGGAGGCCGAGGGCGAGCTCGTCTCCGGCTACATGACCGAGTACTCGTCGATGAAGTTCGCCTGGTTCTTCCTGGCGGAGTACATCAACATGCTCAACGTCTCGGCGGTCTGCGTCACGCTCTTCCTGGGCGGCTGGCGGGCACCGGTGCCCGACGGGTTCCTGGGCGGCGCGCTGAACGAGGGCTGGCTGCCGATCATCTGGTTCCTCGTGAAGCTCTGGGCCGTCATGTTCTTCTTCGTGTGGGTGCGCGGCACGCTGCTGCGCCTGCGCTACGACCAGTTCATGGTCTTCGGCTGGAAGGTGCTCATCCCGGTCGCGCTGACCTGGGTCGTCGTGCTGGCCGTCGTGCAGTGGCTGCAGCGCGTGCAGGGCATGTCCTTCCAGCAGTTCATCCCCGTGATCATCGGGGCCGCCGTCGTCTTCATCGCGGTCATGTGGTTCTGGCCGGAGAAGAAGGAGGCGCCGCCGGGCGGCCGGGACAAGGAGCCCGTCGACGCGTTCGCCGGCGGGTTCCCGGTGCCGCCGCTGCCCGGCGAGAAGCTGCCCCCGTCCAAGCGGTTCGGAAAGGAGGTCCACGGTGAGTAAGCGAGACACGGACGAGTACCAGCCCCTGCGGCCGCAGCCGGGACCCATCGGGGAGCTGTTCGCTCCCGTCGCGGGCTTCGGCGTGACGCTGTCGTCGATGTTCAGGCCCACGGTCACGGAGCAGTACCCCCGCGAGAAGGTGCCGACCCAGCGCCGCTTCCACGGCCGCCACCAGCTCAACCGGTACGCCGACGGGCTGGAGAAGTGCATCGGCTGCGAGCTGTGCGCGTGGGCGTGCCCGGCGGACGCGATCTACGTGGAGGGTGCGTCCAACGCGGCCCTGCCGGAGAATGCCGGCCTCCAGGTGAACGCGGACGACTCCCAGGGCGCGCACATGAGCCCCGGCGAGCGGTACGGCGGCGTCTACCAGATCAACTATCTGCGCTGCATCTTCTGCGGGCTGTGCATCGAGGCGTGCCCCACGCGGGCGTTGACCATGACCAACGACTTCGAGCTGGCCGGCAAGACCCGCGCGGGCATGATCTACGAGAAGCAGGACCTGCTGGCCCCGCTGGCCGAGGGCATGCTCGCGGCGCCCCACCCCATGGTCGAGGGCACCACGGACACCAACTACTACAGCGGCGACGTGCTGGGCCCGACGGCGGCGCAGGTCGCCTGGGTCCGCGAGCACCGGCCGGAGGACGAGACGCTGGACGCCGCGGACGCCGTGGCGTCGGGCAAGGCGCCCGCGCCCACCCAGCGGCAGCACGAGCTGCGGCCCGAGGAGGGCCCGGGGGCCGCCGAGCGGTCCGCCGGCGCTGCCGCGGTCGGCTCGGTGCGGGTCCTGGCGAGCGACGCGGCCGGCCCGGCCCGTCCGGGGGTGACGGCATGACCCCCGACGGCCTGGTGATCTCGACCGGCGAGACCGTCCTGTTCTGGGTGGTCGCGCCGCTCATGGTGCTCGCCGCGCTGGGCCTGCTGTTCGTCAAGCGGGCCGTGCACGCGGCGATGTGCCTCGTGTTCGTCATGGTCAGCATGGCGATCCTGTACATCGCGCAGGAGGCGCCGTTCCTCGGCGTCGTGCAGGTGGTCGTGTACACGGGCGCCGTGATGATGCTGTTCCTGTTCGTGCTGATGCTCGTCGGCGTGGACGCGTCCGACTCGCTCACGGAGACCATCCGCGGGCAGCGCTGGCTGGGCCTGCTGATCGGGATCGGCCTCGCGGTGATCCTGGGCGGCGTCGTGTCGCGTGCCACGTTCGCGCCCCCGGTCGGGCTGGCCGGGGGAGACCCGGGCGGCGTCGCCAACCCGCAGTCCCTGGCCCGCGTGCTGTTCGGCGACTACGTGCTGGCCATGGAGGCCGTGGGCGTCCTGCTGGTCACGGCGGCCGTCGGCGCGCTCGTGCTCACGCACCGCCGTCGGCTCACCCCCAAGCAGGACCAGCGGGCGGTCGCGGACGCACGCATCCGGGCGCTGCCCCAGGGCGTGGTGCTCACGCCGCTGCCGTCGCCCGGCGTCTACGCCACCTCCAACGCCATGGACACGCCCGCGCTCGGGCCCGACGGCGAGCAGGTGCCGCAGTCGGTCTCGCGCGTGCTGCGCATCCGGGGCCAGGAGAAGGCGGCGCCGCACGCGCCAGGCACCGAGCTCGTCGACGTCCGCACGCGTGACGCCGGCGCCGTCGAGGCCCGCACCGCCGAGGCCCGGACCGAGGGAGAGGCCTGATGGACATCACCAACTACGTGGTCCTGGCCGCCGTGCTGTTCGCCGTGGGTGCCACGACCGTGCTGCTGCGCCGCAACGCGATCGTCGTGTTCATGGGCGTCGAGCTCATGCTCAACGCGACCAACCTCGCCTTCGTCACCTTCGCGAGGATGCACGGTGACCTGACCGGTCAGGTGCTCGCCTTCTTCGTCATGGTCGTCGCCGCCGCCGAGGTCGTCGTCGGCCTCGCCATCATCGTGACGATCTTCCGCACCCGCCGCTCGGCCTCGGTCGACGACGTCAACCTGCTCCGGGGGTAGAGAGTGAACGACGTGATCGGGCTTGCCCCCTGGCTGATCGGCTTCCCGCTGATCGGCGCGGCGATCCTGCTGCTGTGGCCCGTGGTGCTGGGCAGCAGGTCCATCGACCGCTGGGGCCACTGGCTCGGGGTGGTGGCCTCGGCCGCCTCCGGGGTCCTCGCCATCATCCTGTTGTTCCGCATGATCGGCACCCCCGCCGAGGGCCGCTCCGTGGACCACCACCTGTGGACATGGCTGTCCGCGGGCGGGCTGGACGTGGACCTCGGCCTCCGGATCGACCCCCTGTCCCTGACCTTCGTGATGCTCGTGACCTTCGTGGGCACGCTCATCCACGTGTACTCCGTGGCCTACATGGACCACGACCCGGACCGGCGCCGGTTCTTCGCGTACCTGAACCTGTTCGTCGCGGCGATGCTCACGCTCGTCCTGGCCGACTCCTACCTCCTGCTCTTCGTGGGTTGGGAGGGCGTGGGTCTCGCGTCCTACCTGCTCATCGGGTTCTGGGACACGGGGCGGCCGTCGGCCCGCGCGAACGCGGTGGCGGCAAAGAAGGCGTTCGTCATGAACCGCATCGGCGACATGGGCCTCATCGCGGCGATGGCGCTGCTGTTCGCCCACGCGGGCGCCCTGGACTTCGGCACCGCGCTGTCCGACGACTCCGTCGGCTCGATGTCGCAGGGCACGGCCACCGCGATCGGGCTCTGCCTGCTCCTGGCCGCGTGCGGCAAGTCGGCGCAGTTCCCGCTCCAGGCCTGGCTGGGCGACGCCATGGCCGGCCCCACGCCGGTCTCCGCGCTCATCCACGCCGCCACGATGGTCACCGCCGGCGTCTACCTCATGGTGCGCTCCGGCGCGATCCTGGAGGCGGCCCCGACGGCGCAGCTCGTCGTGGTGCTGGTCGGCGCGGTGACCCTGCTGTTCGGGGCGATCGTCGGCTGCGCCAAGGACGACATCAAGAAGGCCCTGGCCGCCTCCACGATGTCGCAGATCGGCTACATGATGCTCGCCGCGGGCCTCGGCCCGGCCGGGTACGCGTTCGCGATCTTCCACCTGCTCACGCACGGCTTCTTCAAGGCGGGGCTGTTCCTCGGCGCCGGCTCGGTGATGCACGCGATGGGCGACCAGACCGACATGCGCCGCTTCGGCGGGCTGTCGCGGTTCCTGCCCATCACCTGGATCACGATGGGCCTCGGCTGGCTGGCGATCCTCGGGATCCCGCCGTTCTCCGGCTTCTGGAGCAAGGACGGCATCATCGAGGCCGCCTTCATCCCGGTCGAGGGCCAGCCGTGGCGCGCCTGGGTGTTCGGCACGGTCGCGGTGCTCGGCGCCGCGATCACCGCCTTCTACATGACGCGCCTGTTCTTCATGACGTTCGGCGGACGCCGTCCGCGCTGGACCGAGGGCCAGCACCCGCACGAGGGCTCCCCGCTGATGTGGTGGCCCCTGGTGTTCCTCGGCGTCGGCTCCGCCGCGCTGGGCCTCGTGCTCGGCATCGGCGGCACGTTCACCACCTGGCTGGAGCCCGTCGTCGGGCACGCCGAGCACCACGAGCCCGTGCTGCCGGTCTGGCTGATCATCACCGCCACCCTCGTGGTCGTGGTGCTCGGGGCGCTGATCGCGTTCCGGATGTACGCGGTCCAGATCGTCCCCGAGGAGGCGCCGCGCGGCTCCGCGCTGACGCGGGCCGCCCGCAAGGACCTGTACCAGGACGCCGCCAACGAGACGCTCGTCCTGCGGCCCGCCTACGGGCTGGCCCGCGTCGTCCAGGTGGGCGACCGCGACGTCGTCGACCGGGGCTGGGGCGTGCTGCCGCAGGCGGTGTCGTGGTTCGGCGGGGTGTTCCGCAAGGCGCAGACCGGGTACGTCCGCTCGTACGCGGCCGGCATGGCGGGCGGCGTCCTCGTGATCGCCGTCGTCGCCTGGCTCGTCGTGGGCCTCGGTGGTGCCCAGTGATCGGAGGAGAGATGTTTCCCTGGCTGACCGCCCTCATCGCCTGGCCGCTCGTCGGCGCGGTCGTGGTGGGGCTGGGCGCGCTCGGTCGCTCCCGCACCGGCTCCGCGAACGCCCGCACGGGCTTCGCCCGGCCGGCGGCGCTCGCGTTCTCGCTGGTGGAGGTGGCCCTGCTCGTCGGCGCGTTCCTCGCCTTCGACACGGGCGCCGCCGGCGAGCACCAGCTCGCCGAGACCCACGCGTGGATCCCGCAGATCGGCTCCTCGTACGCCGTGGCCGTCGACGGCGTCGGCCTGCTGCTGGTGGCGCTGGCCGTGGTGCTGGTGCCGCTGGTGCTGCTGGCCGCCTGGAACGAGCAGGGCCGCGACGAGGTGCGCCTGCGCCGGTTCGTCGGGCTGGTGCTGCTGCTCCAGGCGTTCATGGTGGCCGTGTTCGCCGCCCGCGACGTCTTCCTGTTCTACGTGCTGTTCGAGGCCATGCTGATCCCCGCGTACTTCCTCATCGGCGGGTTCGGGCAGGGTGCCGGACGGCGCCAGGCGGCCGTGAAGTTCCTGATGTTCAGCCTGGGCGGCGGGCTGATCATGCTCGCCGCGGTGATCGCCCTGTACTTCCTCGCGGTCGGCGCGGGCGTGGACCCGAGCAAGGCGTTCCTCGTGGACGAGCTGGTCGGGGTCGACCTGGGCACCACGGCCGAGCGCCTCATGTTCATCGGGTTCTTCATCGCCTTCGCGATCAAGGCCCCGATGGTCCCGGTGCACAGCTGGCTGCCCGACGTCGCGGGGAACGCCACCCCGGGCACGTCCACCCTGCTGATCTGCGTGCTGGACAAGGTCGGCACCTTCGGGATGCTGACGCTCTGCCTCCCGCTGTTCCCGGAGGCGTCCCGCTGGGCGGCGCCGTTCGTGATCGCGCTCGCCGTGATCTCGGTGCTGTACGGCGCGATCATGGCGATCATGCAGACCGACCTGCTGCGGCTGGTCGGCTGGACCTCGGTGAGCCACTTCGGCTTCATCATCCTGGGCATCTTCACCTTCACGCCGCTGGGCACGGCCGGGTCGAGCTTCATGATGCTCAACCACGGCCTCGCCACCGGCGCGCTGTTCCTGGTGGCCGGGTTCCTCGTGTCCCGGCACCCGGAGCGGTCGCAGCGCATCACCGACTACCGCGGCCTGCGGTCGGTCACGCCGGTGCTCGCCGGCACGTTCCTCGTGGCGGGCCTGGCGACGCTGTCGCTGCCCGGCCTGGCCACGTTCGTCAGCGAGATCATGGTGCTGATCGGGGCGTTCTCCGGGGCCCCCGCCGGCTCGGCCGCCTGGACCGTCGCGGCGATCCCGGGCGTGGTGCTCGCCGCGGTCTACGTGCTGCTGACCTACCAGAAGATCTTCACCGGGGCGCCGGCCGAGGGCCTGGAGGCCCTGCCGGACCTCCGGGCGCGCGAGCGCATCGTCGCGGCCCCGCTGGTGGCCGGACTCCTGGTGCTCGGCCTGGTGCCGGGCCTCGCCCTGACCTACGTGGACGCGCCGGCCCAGCAGTCGGCCGCCCTGACAGCGGTGGATGAGCCGGCGGACGCCGCGCAGATGGGGAGCGACAAGTGAACGAGTTCGTGGCACCCGAGATCGACTGGCTCGCCCTCGCACCGCTGATCGTGGTGCTGGGCGCGGGCGTGGTCGGTGTGCTCCTCGAGGCGTTCGTCCCGGCCAGGGCGCGCCGCGTGACCCAGATCGTGCTCACCCTGGCCGCGCTGGCCGGCAGCCTCGCGTTCGTGGCGGTGCTGTGGCCGCAGATCGTGGCGCAGCCCGTCCAGGTGGTCGGCGGCAGCGTGACGCTGACGCCGTTCGCGCTGGGCGCGCAGGGCATCATCGCGGTGCTCGCGTTCCTGGGCGTGCTCGTGGTGGCCGACCGCACCGCCACCGGCCAGGACGCGTTCGCGCCCACGGCCGCGGCGGTGCCCGGTACCTCGTACGAGGACCTGGCTCGGCGGTCCGGCCTGGAGCAGACCGAGATCTACCCGCTGCTGCTGTTCGCGGCGGGCGGCATGATGCTCTTCGCCTCCACCGACGACCTCATCGTCATGTTCATCGCGCTGGAGGTGCTGTCGCTCCCGCTGTACGTGCTGTGTGCCACGGCCCGCCGGCGCCGGCTGCTCTCGCAGGAGGCCGCGGCCAAGTACTTCCTGCTGGGCGCCTTCGCCTCCGCCCTGTTCATCTTCGGCGTGGCCCTGATCTACGGGTTCGCGGGCACGGTGCGGCTCCTTGAGATCGCCCAGGCGGTGCAGCAGGGCGGCCTGCCCCTGGAGGGCATGACCGGGCTGCTCGTGGCCGGCGTGCTGCTGGTGACGGTCGGCCTGCTGTTCAAGGTGGGCGCGGTGCCGTTCCACGCCTGGACCCCCGACGTCTACACCGGCGCGCCCACGCCCATCACGGGGTTCATGGCCGCGTGCACCAAGGCGGCGGCCGTCGCGGCGCTGGTGGAGGTGCTCTACCGCATCTCGATCGGCGTGCAGGCCGTCAGCCCGGAGACGATGCGACAGCTCCAGGTGGTCATCGTGGTGGTGGCCGTCCTCACCATGGCCGTCGGCACGGTGATCGGCTCCGTGCAGACCGACGTGAAGCGCCTGCTGGCCTACTCGTCGATCGCGCACGCGGGCTTCCTGCTCGTGGGCATCGCGGGCTTCAGCTCGCAGGTCCAGTCCTCCACGCTCTTCTACCTGCTGGCCTACGGCATCGCCACGATCGGCGCGTTCGCCGTGGTCACGCTGGTCCGGGAGCGCCGGGTCACGGCCGGCGGCGGCGAGGACAACGGACCGGTCGAGGACGACGGCGTGGTGCTCGGCGAGGCCACGGAGATCGCGCAGTGGGCCGGCCTGGGGCGCAAGGCCCCGTGGCTCACCGCCGCGTTCGCCCTGTTCCTGCTGTCGATGGCGGGCATCCCGCTCACCGCCGGGTTCATCGCCAAGTTCGGCGCGTTCTCCGGGGCGACGTCGGGCGGCCTGTGGTGGCTCGCGGTGCTCGGTGTCATCGCGTCGGTGGTCGCGGTCGCGTTCTACCTGCGGCTGCTGGTGGTCATGGTGTTCCAGCCCGCCCCGATCACGCCGGGGGTCGAGCCCGCCGAGGGCGAGGTCCTGCCGGGCGCGGCCGGTGCGGGAGAGGGTGGCGAGGGTGCCGGCGGCGGCGTCGCCACCGCGACCAAGGTGCAGGTCACAGCGGCGCAGCGCGTCGTGGTGACGGTGGTGCGGTCCCGGGGTCCGGCCGCCGTGGCGATCGCCGTCTGTGCGCTCGCGACGGTGATTCTCGGCATTTTCCCGTCTCTGGTTCTTAATCTGGCGGCAGAGGCAAGTAAGTTCGTGCCGTGACCTCCGTACCGCTGCCGCCCCAGACGACGACGGGTACGTCGGCGTCCGCCCCACCGGCCGCTCCGACTGACCTGCCCGACCCGACCGCGCTCGGCCTGCCGATCACGGACCCGGAGCTGGCGTCCCGTCTCGCGGACCGGCTGACGGTGGTCGACGACGTGCTGTCCGACGCCGTCTCCAGCGCGGACAAGCTGGCGGACGGCGCCTCGCGGCACCTCGTCGACGCGGGCGGCAAGCGGTTCCGGCCGCTGCTCACCCTGCTCACGGGCGAGCTCGGCGACGGTGCGGCCCCAGGCGTCGTCGACGCCGCCGTGGTGGTCGAGCTGACGCAGGTCGCCTCGCTGTACCACGACGACGTCATGGACTCGGCGCCGATGCGCCGGGGCGCGCCTGCGGCCCACATGGTGTGGGGCAACTCGGTGGCGATCCTGGTGGGCGACATGCTCTTCGCCCGGGCCTCGGCCCGGGTGGCGGAGCTGGGCCCCGAGGCCGTGATCCTGCAGTCCCGCACGTTCGAGCGCATGTGCATGGGGCAGCTGCACGAGACCATGGGCCCGGACGACGGCGAGGACGAGGTGGCCCACTACCTCCAGGTGCTGTCGGACAAGACGGCGTCGCTGCTGTCGGCGTCGGCCCGCCTGGGGGCCATGCTCTCCGGTGCGCCGAAGGACCAGGTCGAGGCCGTGGGCGCGTTCGGCGAGAAGGTCGGCGTGGCCTTCCAGCTCGCCGACGACGTGCTGGACGTCGCGTCGTCGGGGGAGACCTCGGGCAAGACGCCGGGCACGGACCTGCGTGAGCACGTCCCGACCATGCCCGTGCTGCTGCTGCGCCGGCACGTCGCGTCGGGCTCCGCCACCGACGAGGACAAGGACCTGCTCGCGACGCTCGACGGCGACCTGTCGTCCGACGAGGTGCTGACGGCCGCGCTGCAGAGCCTGCGGGCGCACTCCGTGCTCGCCGACACGCGGGAGCTGGCCGTGCGCTGGGCGCGCGAGGCGGCCGCCGAGCTGGCGCCGCTGCCGGACGGACCGGTCAAGGACTCCCTGGAGCAGTTCGCGCAGGCCCTGGCGGACCGGGCGGTCTGACCCCGGCGGGTCCCGCCGCCGCGGCGGGACCCGGACCCCGGCGGGACCCGGACCCCTGGGGGACCCGGACCGCGTCGATACGGGAAGCCTTCCGCCGTCCCAATTGCCGCGAGCAATGATGCCGCGATCCGGCTCGTCGAACCGATTGCTTCGGCGAGACGCCCGAAATTGCCCGGATTAGACCTCGACATCCCCGGCGCTTACCAGACACACTCATACAATCTGGACGTGTCGTATGGGTAGTCCTGCCCACCGAAATTCCACGACGATTCACCCTTCCCCCCGGTAGTGTGCTCCCGTTGCGCCTGTGTGTGCCGTCCAGGCGGGCAAATTTTCGGTGGCGTGATGAAGAGGAGGACGCATGAGCTTTGTCTCACGCGTGTACGAGAACCGCAGATCGGCAGCATCGGTCGGTGTGGTGACCCTCTTCGGCGCGGGGCTCCTGGGCTTCGCGCTCCTCTACGACGGTGAGGCGACCGCCGACGTCGAGCTCAACGACTCCGGCGTCTGGGTGACCCAGACCGCCTCGGGCAAGCTCGGCCGGTTCAACTACGAGGCCAAGGCCCTCGACGGCACCCTGCTCGCCAACTCCGCGAGCTTCGACGTGGAGCAGGACGCCCAGCGTGTGCTCCTGGACAGCTCGGGCGACTCGTCCGCGAGCCCCATCGAGCCGGCGCAGCTCACGCTGCGCGGCACCATGAAGTTCCCTGCCGGAGCGCAGGTCGCCGCGGGTGGCGCCACCACCGCGGTGTACGACGACGAGTCCGGCAAGGCCTGGGTCATGTCCTTCGACGGCGCGGTCTCGTTCGACGAGAAGAAGCTCAAGCCCACGGTCAAGGCGGGCCCGGGCGGCACGCTCGCGGTCGCCAAGGACGGCACCGTGTTCCTGGCCGTGCCGGCCGACGGCAAGCTCTACACGATCCCGACGAGCTCGCAGGGCGTCGCCGAGGACCCCGAGGAGTCCTCGCTCGCCCTGAGTGCCGACGCCAAGATCCAGGTCTCCGCGGTCGGGGACCAGCCCGTGGTGCTGAACCAGTCCACGGGCAACCTCATCCTGCCCGGGGGCGACTCGGTCGAGATCGAGGACGGCTCGCAGGGCATGCTGCAGCAGCCGTCCGCCGAGTCGGACAACGTGGTGCTGGCCACCACGAAGGGCCTGGTCTCCCAGCCGCTCGGGGGCGGCGACGCGACCACGCGCACGGCGCAGGGCGGGCCGTCGGCCCCCGTGCAGCTCAGCGGGTGCGTCTACGGCGCGTGGAACTCGGGCCAGGTCATCCGGGACTGCGAGGGCACGGACAACGACGTGGACCAGGTGCTCGAGGGCGTGAGCGCCGGCATCAGCCTCGTCTACCGCGTGAACCGCAACATCATCGTCCTGAACGACGTCGCGAACGGCTCGCTGTGGATGGCCGCCGACAAGTTCGAGAAGGTCGACGACTGGGACCTCAAGATGCCCGAGGACGCCGAGGGCGAGAAGACCGAGTCGGAGCAGACCACGCCCGAGCAGGTCGACCAGTTCGTGGCCGAGCGCAACAAGGCCAACCGTCCCCCTGTCGCCAAGGACGACTCGTTCGGCGTGCGGCCGGGCCGCACCACGGTGCTCAACGTGCTGGGCAACGACGTGGACCCGGACGGCGACGTGATGGTCGTGAAGGTCAAGGGCGAGGTCGACGGCGCGGTCGGCGTCGACCGGGTGCTCGACGGCGCGGCGTTGCAGGCGAACGTGCCGGCGGACGCGACCGGGACCACCAGCTTCACGTACGAGGTGAACGACGGCCGCGAGGGCGGCGTCGACGAGGCGTCCGTGGACGTCAAGGTGGTGCCGCTGGAGGAGAACAACCCGCCGATCCAGTCGGGCGAGCCCGTGCTGCGGGTGGGCCAGGACGGCATGGCGACCATCAAGGTGCTGCCGTACTTCAAGGACCCGGACGGCGACGACATGTTCCTGTCCAACGCCAGCACCGCCGACCCCCTGGACGAGGTGCGGTTCCGGCCGGACGGCACCATCGAGTTCCGCGACGGCGGCACGACCACCGGGCGCAAGGTCGTGGACATCACGGTCTCCGACGCCTTCGGGCTGCCGTTCCAGGGCAGGCTGCTGGTCGACGTCATCGCCACCAACGTGCCCCCGGTCGCGGTGCAGGACCACGTGACCGTGCTGACCGGCGAGCCCGCGACGGTGCGGCCGATGGCCAACGACTTCGACCCCAACGGCGACAAGCTGCGCCTGACGGCGGTCGCCGACAAGCCGGGCCTGACGATCACGCCGAACTACGGCGCCGGCACCTTCCGGGTCGCGAGCGACTCGTCCGGCTCGTACGACGTGACCTACCAGATCACCGACGGCCCCGAGCCGACCATGGGCTTGGTGCGCGTGGACGTCGTGGACCCGCCGGACGAGGCGGGGCCGCCCGTTGCGGTCTCCGACCAGGTGCTGCTGCCCACCGGCGGCTCGGCGCTGGTCGACGTGCTCGCCAACGACACCGACCCCGCGGGCGGCGTGCTCGTGGTGCAGGGCGTCACCGTCCCGGACGACGCCCCGGTCAAGGTCGCGGTGCTCAACCACCAGATCCTGAAGGTCTCGGAGGTCAAGCGGCTGGACGGGCCGGTGACGGTCACGTACACCGTCGCGAACGGCTCGGGGACCACGACCGGTCAGGTGCGCGTGGTGCCGATCCCGGCGCCGGCGCAGCTGCGCCCGCCGGAGGCGGGTCCGGACGAGGCGACCGTGCACGTGGGCGACGTGGTGACCATCCCGGTGCTGAAGAACGACAC
>NZ_JBHWLR010000003.1:521997-535735 GCF_042731755.1 Promicromonospora sp. NPDC059942 | reverse complement strand
CGCGGGGGGCCCGGGCCCCAACCCCCCTTTGATCCTTGTTTCTCCCTTCTGTGGGACCGCCCAAAGAGGAGAAACCCGGGCCTCAAAGGGGAGGCCGGCCGGGCGCATCCGGGTCACGACGAAGGGACGCCGGCGTCAGCGGGCCGGGACGCCGACCAGCTCCGCCGAGCGGTCCCAGAGCCGCCGCGCCAGGTCGGCGTCCTGGGCCTGCGGGTGGGTGCGGCGCGCGACCCGGCCGCGCTCGTAGTACGCGCCGGACTGCCAGTCGACGCCAGGCTCGGTCTGCGCGAACCGGACGAGCTGCGCGGCGCCTCGCTCGGGCGAGGCCATGACCAGCTTGCCGATCCGGCTCCGGTACAGGGGCCGCATGAAGCTGGTGCTCTCGGCGGCGAAGTTCGTCGCGACGCCGCCCGGGTGGAACGCGACCGCCGACAGGCCCTGCCCGTGGAACCGCCGGTGCAGCTCGGCGGTGAACAGGATGTTCTCGAGCTTGGCCGTGCCGTAGGCGAGGTGGGGCGTGAAGTCCCGGTCGTGGTCCAGGTCGTCCAGGTCGAGGTGGCCGAACACCCGCGCGCCCACGCTCGACGTCTGGACGACGGCGGCGCGGCTGGCCAGGAGCGTGTCGAGCAGCAGGTTCGTGAGCAGGAAGGGCGCCAGGTGGTTGACCTGGAGCGTCGGCTCGAAGCCGTCCTCGGTCTTGGTGCGGTCGCCCAGGATGCCGCCCGCGTTGTTGGCCAGGACGTCGATCCGGGGGTAGGCGGCGTCGAGCTCCGCGGCCAGCCGGCGGACGTCGGCGAGCCGGGCGAAGTCCGCCACGAAGTGATCGGCGCCCAGCGGGCGGGCGACCTTTTCGGTCTTCTCCGGCGAGCGTCCGACGACGGCGACGCGGTGGCCGGCCTCGGACAGCAGGCGCGCGGCCGCCGCGCCGATCCCGTCGCTGGCACCGGTGATCACGATGGTCCTGCGGGCGGATTCGTCCATGGGAAAAGCATGCGCCGGCATGCCGGCCTGCCGGAACCGCCGCGCCGAGGCGTCGCCCCGGGCGCTGATCTCGAACAAGTTTTCCGGGTGCGAATAGCCTTCTGACCTGCGCTTTTCACCCTGACTAAATGTATATGAATGCGAAAAGCCGGATAAACCAGTTGTAGGAAATGTTCAGCGTGTTCACACTCGATGTCGGGTTGCTCCCCAGCGGCCCGGCTCCTCAGGAAACACACCAACACGGGGGTTGGCGATGTCCGAGGCACGTGCGCACCACCTTGTCAGCACCTGGTTGCTCCGGCGTTGGTTGGCGCTGGCAGTAGCCGTCGGCTTCGCGGCGTCGTTGTTGATCGCCGTGGCACCGCAGCAGCAGGCCGAGGCGGCCGCGGTGCCGCAGGCCGCCTCGCCGGGGCAGGGCCCGGCCGACCGGGCGATGCCGGACGGGGTGCGGCGGTCCACCGCCTATGCCGAGGACGAACGTCCGCCGGTGGTGCCGGAGGCCGTGCAGGCCGGGGGCGAGCCCGCCGAGGTGACGCCGACGGCGTGGCGAGCGCTGACGGCGCCCACCGCGACGAGCACAGCCACGAGCACAGGGACGAGCACAGCCACGACCGCGCGCCCGAACGCCGCCGCGGCGGCGTTCACCGGGATCGACCTGCGCCCGGGCTTCCTGCTCGGCGACACCTCGCTGGTCCTGTACTTCGACAGCGGCGACGTCGACCCCGACTGGGCCGCCGCCGTCGTGCGCCTGTACGAGGGGGACGACCAGACCGAGCAGGAGTCGGTGCGGCTGAGCCGCGCGGAGCTGGAGGGCCCGCGGTTCTGCGGCGGGGCGGAGTTCTGCCGCAGCTTCGGTGCCCAGGACGGCTGGGAGCTCGACGAGGACAAGAACTACTTCGTGACGGTCGCGGCGGTGCTGCCGGGCGGCGACGAGGTGGTCTCGGACCCGTCGGGCGACTCCCGGCCGCGCGCCACGATCCGGCCGCCGGCCATCCCCGACGACCAGGCGGCCGGCTGCGGGTGCGGGAACGCGCTGGCCCCCACCGCCGTCGGGCAGGCGAAGCGTGGCGTGGGCGTCAACACGGGCACCGGCGCGTTCGTGCGGGTCGAGCGTGACCTGCAGATGGCGTCGTTCGGCATCCCGTTCGCCAGCGCCCGCACCTACTCCTCGGCGAACAACCGCCAGGGGCCGTTCGGGGTGGGCTGGGCGTGGTCGTACGACATGCGCGTCACGCAGACGGACGACGGCGTCATCGTGCGCGCCGAGGACGGCGCCGAGGCGCTCTACACCCCGGACGGCGACGGGTACACGCGCCCGCCGGGCGTGCGGTCGAACCTCCGCAAGGACGGCGACGGCTGGGCGCTGGTCACTCCCGGCCAGGTGCGGTACCAGTTCGACGCCGCGGGCCGGCTCTCGGCCGTGCTCAGCCCGCGCGACGACGGCGTGCGGCTGGCCTACGTCGAGGTCGACGACCACGGCCACGGCCGGGACGTGGACCGCGACGAGGTCCGGATCACCGACGCGTCGGGACGCACCGCCGTCGCGCACCTCGCCGACGGGCTCATCGAGAAGATGGTGCTGCCCGACCGCCGTCAGGTGCGCTTCGAGTACGCCGACGGCCTGCTCAGCAAGGTCAAGGACGCCCGCGGGAACGTCTGGGAGTACGGGTACGACGCCGAGGGCCGCCTGGCCGAGGTGCTGGACCCGCACGACGTCGTCGCGGTGCACAACGAGTACGGCACCGGCGGGCGCGTCGTCGCCCAGCGCGACGGGGTGGGCGCCGAGATGACGTTCGCCTGGGACGCGGGCAAGCAGGAGGCGCGCAGCACCGACGCCGACGACGTCTCCGTGTACGACGGCTACCGCGGCAACGTGCTGCTCTACAGCCAGCGCAGCACCGGCGACGCCGACAACCACCGGTACAACGCGCGGCTGGACCGCAACCTCGTGGTCAACGGCAACCAGTACCAGCACGTGGTCCGGTTCGACGCGCAGGGCAACCCCACGCAGGCCGTGGCGCCGCAGGGCTTCGACGAGAAGACCAAGTACGACGACCGGAACAACCCGATCGAGTTCACCGACGCGAACGGGAACGTCTGGAAGAACACGTACAACGAGTTCGACGAGCTGGTGCGCAGCGTCGACGCCGAGGGCAACGACATCACGCACGAGTACGACGACCGCGGCCTGCGCACGTCCACGACGGACCAGCGGGACAAGGTCACGCGCTACGAGTACCGGCCGGACGGCGAGGAGAACGCGGGGCTGCTGTCCGCCGTCGTCTCGCCGGAGGGCCGGCGCAGCGAGCTCTTCTACGACAAGACGGGGCGCCAGGTGGCGCAGACCGACCCGCGGGGCACCGCGGACCCGCGCGACCGGCGGCGCTACACGACCGAGACCCGCTACGACGAGCAGGACCGCGTGGTCGAGGTCGACGAGCCGGGCAAGACCCGCGGCTGGCGGTCGGTGTACGACGACGTCGGCCGGCTCGCGCGCGAGGTCTCGCCCGAGGGCGTGGTCAGCACGTACAGCTACCTCGACAACGGCCTCCAGTCGAAGGTCGAGGCGGGCGGCCGGGTGCTCGTGTTCGAGTACACGGCGGCCGGCCGGCGCAAGTCCGAGGGCGTGCGGATGCGGGGCGACGACCTGACGACGTCGTACACGTACGACGCGAAGGGCCTGGTCAAGACCGTGACCTCGCCGCGCGGCAACGTGCCGGGCGCGAACCGGGCGGACTTCACCACGGAGTACTTCTACGACGCCAACGACAACCCGGTCCGGATGCGCATGCCGTACCCGGGCGGCGAGCACGTGGACCGCGACATCAAGGTCGACGCCCTGGACCGGACGACGGCCTCGATCAACGAGCTCAACAAGACCTCCAGCTTCGAGCGGAGCAACACCGGCCAGGTGAGCTCCGTGACGGACACCAAGGGCCGTACCACCACGATGGGGTACGACAAGAACGGCCGGCAGACCAAGCGCACCGACGCCGGCGACAAGACGACCCGCACCGAGTACGACGCCGCGGGCAACAAGATCAAGGAGATCTCGCCGGTCGGCGGCGTCACCACGTACGCGTACACGGACGACGGGCTGCTGGCGTCGGTCACGGAGCCGCGCGGTAACGTCGACGGCGCCGACAAGGCGCGCTTCACCACCCGCTACGAGTACGACCTGGCGGGCAACCGGGTGCGCGAGATCGACCCGCTCGGCAACACGACGTCGACCACCTACGACGAGAACAGCCGCCCGACCGAGGTGACGGACGCGCGCGGCGGGACCACCTACGTGGCCTACCGCGACGACGACCAGGTGAGCCACGTGCGCCAGCCGGACGCGCCGCGGCTGCCGCTGTTCTCGCAGGCATTCGCGACGGTGCTCGCGTACGACGACGACGGCCGCGTGGTCGGCGTGCGCGACCCGCAGGGCGGGCGCACGCACGTCAGCTACGACGAGGCCGGGCGTCCCCAGGCCACCACCGACCCGCTCGGCCGGACCACGCACGTGGGGTACGACGCCGAGTCGAACGCCGTCTCGTCCATCACGACCGACCGGCGCGAGGACCTGGACGACCTGAGCGAGGCCGAGCGGGCCGAGCGCACCATCACGTCGGTGTACGACCTGCGCAGCCGCCTGACCAGCCAGCAGGTGGGCTCGGGCGGCCCCGGGTACACGTACGGGTACGACGCGAAGGACCGGACGACGTCGTACGGCGACCCGCTGGGCGTGCGCACGGTGACGTACGACGACGAGGACCAGATCACCAAGGTGGTCCGCGAGGAGGCGAACCAGGCCGCCGAGACGTTCACCTACGGGTACGACCAGCGCGGCAACATCACCGACCGCACCTACCCCGACGGCACGAAGATCACCTCGACGTACGACGACGACTCGCGGCTCGCCTCCACCACGGCGGCCGGCGGCTCGGCGGGCGCAGCCAGCGCCCGCTGGGAGTACGCGTACGACGTCGCCGGACGCCGGACGGCTACGACGCTGCCGGCTGCCACGGGCCTCACGGAGGAACGCGCGTACGACGACGCCGGCCGGCTCACCTCGATCGGGACCGAGCGCACCGGTGACCCGGTGGACGGCGTGCAGGACCCGGTGTCCGCGTTCGACCTGACGCTCGACGAGGTCGGCAACCCGACGAAGGTCATGACCACGCGCGGCGGCGTCACCGAGGGGGTCGCGTACGCGTACGACGACGCGAACCGCGTGACGGACGCCTGCTACGCGGCGCACGAGTGCGGCCCGAAGAGCAAGGCCGCCGGCCGGATCTCGTACGAGTACGACCTGCTGGGCAACCGGACCGAGCAGAAGCGGACCGGCTCGGCGGGCGACGACCTGACGCGGTACACCTACGACCACGCGAGCCAGCTGCTGCGCGAGGTCACGTTCGGCAAGGACGACGGCCGGCCGAAGGTCGAGCGCAAGGAGTACGGCTACGACCTGCTGGGCAACCAGACGCGCGCCGGCGACGACCGGCTCGAGTACAACCTGGACAGCACGCTGGCCCGCGCGACCGTGGGCGGGGTGCGGACGAACTACACCTACGACGCGACGCGCATGCGGCTGGACGCGATCACGGGGGTGGGCGCGGGCGCGAAGACGCGGCACTGGTCGTGGGACGTCAACGGGTCGCTGGAGAACATCGCCGTCGACACCCTGACGGACGTGAACGGCGTGGTGCAGGGCCGGCAGGCCTTCGCGTACGGGCCCACGGACGAGCCGCTCGCGCTGCTGGAGACGCAGGGCGGGGCGCACGTCTACACCCACGACTGGCTGGGCGGCGTGGCGAACATGCTCTCGGCCGACGGGCAGGTCGAGGAGGGGTACGACTACGACCCGTTCGGCAACCCGCGGCAGGGGGCGACTCTCGCCGGGGCGGTTGCTGAGGCGGCCGGGGGTGCTTCGGGTGACGAGGCCTCGGATGGTGCCGGCTCGGGTGACGGCGCGTCAGCTGACGGCGCGACGCTGACCGGCGTCGGGCCGCTGGCGGAGGCCCAGCCCGGGGACACGATCAAGAACCCGATGCGGTTCGCGGGCGCCTACCTCGACCCGACGACGGGCGAGGGCAACTACGCGATGCGGGCGCGGAACTACGACCCGGGCACGGGGCGGTTCTCGTCGATGGACCCGGCGGGGGCGCAGCCCATCGGTTCTTCGCCATACGCGTACGCGGGCAACAACCCGATGGTGTTCACGGACCCGACGGGCGAGCGGGAGATCGAGGGCCCGACGGGCGGCGGCACCACGGAGAGCCCGACCGGCGCGGACACCACGTCCAACCCGAACGACCCCGGCGCGGAGGTCGAGGGGCCGAGCGCCGAGGACGTGGCCAAGGCGCAGCAGCTCCAGGGCAAGTCGATGCTCGACGTCATCCTGGAGGCCGGCGGGCAGATCCTCATGGAGTTCCTGGGGATCAACGACCTGATGAACTGTCTGAACGGCGACCTGGGCGCGTGCGTGATGCTCGTCGTCGGCGCGCTGCCCTGGGGCAAGATCTTCAAGGCGGCGAAGATCGGCGAGGCCATCTACAAGGCCGGCAAGGCCGTGCTGACCTTCTCCAGCGAGCTGAAGTGGGCGCAGACGATCCTGTCTGGCGCGAAGAAGGCGAAACAGGCTGCGGAGGCTGCGAAGGCGGCGGCTGCCAAGGCGGCCCGGGAGGCGGCGGCCAAGGCGGCGAAGGCCAAGGCCGCGGCGGACGCGAAGGTGAAACAGCTCGCGGCGGAAGCGAAGGCGAAGGCGCGGGCGCAGGCGGCCAAGAAGAAGGCCGATACGACCGGCAAGGGTGATACAGCCGGCAAGAAGGAGCCGGTTAGCAGCGGCTGTAACAGCTTCGTCGCCGGAACCCTGGTCCTGCTCGCCAACGGTTCAAGAAAGCCAATCGAGGACCTCGAACCGGGCGACGAGGTGCACGCTGCGGACCAGGAGACTGGAACCTCGGTCGGCGCACGCCTGGTCACCGCGCACATCACAGGCACCGGTTTCAAGACACTGGTGACGGTCACCGTCCAGGACGACGACGGTGGCAAGCAGAAGATCGTGGCTACCGACGGCCACCCGTTCTGGGAGCCCTCGGAGCGGAACTGGGTTGACGCCATCGACCTGCGTTCAGGTGATTGGCTCAGGTCGAGCGCCGGCACCTGGGTGCAGGTGGCCAGTGTCGATGTCAAGCGTGAACGCGCGACCGTTCACAACCTGACGGTGGACCGCAACCACACCTACTATGTGTCAGCCAGCGAGACTTCGGTACTTGTTCATAACGCAACGCCAGAACAGAAGTGCGATTTGACTCTGGGTGCAGGTCCAAATGCCCGAGAGGGAGTGGCCCTGGTGAACGGTGACATTGAGGCAGATGGCGTTCGAGAGATGATCAACGAATTTGGAAATGCGCACGGCTGCCACACGTGCACTGCAACGGTCCCTGGTACCAAAGGTGGGGACTGGATTCCCGATCACCAGCCTCCGACCAGTCTGGTCGCTCTCGGATCTCCTCAGACGGCGTATCCGCACTGCCTTCCCTGTGCGAGGCGGCAGGGCGGGGTTGTCTCACAACTCTCACAAGGGAGAAGCAACAAGCCATGGTGAACTCTGGTCCAGTGGTTGCATTTCTAGCGAAGATCGAGCACGGATGCCTGATCCTGCGAGATGCGAGAAGTGACGATGACGTAAGCGACTGGGACCCGACGTCAAGCAATTGGCATCAGGAGGGGAGTTCGGTGATATTCGGCGTTCAAGCCAGCGTCGACGGTCCTGTCGAGTGTGAGGTGTGGAGGTCGGATCCACCCACGGCGCTCTCCGTGAACCTCCTGGAGACGGCGCTCCCGTGCCCGTCTGGCTGGCTTGCGCTCCACGACCCGAACGAACACGTGCGCATGCAGTTCGTAGGATTTCCTGAATCTGCGCTCTGTTCGGTCATGGTGGACGATCTGCAGTTCCCGTCAAAGGTTCAGATTGTCCTCAGGGGAGACTCCAAGGGTTGAACTGACCGGACCATGACCTACGCCACCTCGACGTGCCTGCGGGCCGCCTCCATGAAGCGGAAGACGCCCTGCCGGGACGTGTCGCGGATGGCAGCGAACTCCTCGGCCGCGAGGTTCGGCTTCATCTGGTCTACGCCTTCGATCGCCTGCTTGCCCAGGTCGATCAGCTCCCTCGACTCCGTGATGAGCTGGACCCGGAACAGCGCCTCCTGGGCGTCCGTGTAGAGCCGGTAGGTCTCGTAGCGCAGGGCCTCGGGGTCGGCGCCGTCGCGCTGGTCGTGGATCGCGAACCACCGGTCCATGTGCGCCCGGCGCAGGTTGACCAGCGCGCCGCCGAACGTCGTGTACGCGCTGACCCGTTCCTTGCGCAGGCGTTCGCCGCGTTCGAAGCGTTCCGCGTCGGCGCGGTTGCGGCGCTGGAAGTAGTGGGTCGCGAGCGAGCCGAGCAGGGTTCCGAGGACGGCGACGACGCTGGTCACGATGATCTCCACGGCCCGAAGCCAACCATGCCGGCGCGCGGTGGGGAAGGGAA
Source organism: Promicromonospora sp. NPDC059942 (assembly GCF_042731755.1). Classification (NCBI taxonomy): domain Bacteria; kingdom Bacillati; phylum Actinomycetota; class Actinomycetes; order Micrococcales; family Promicromonosporaceae; genus Promicromonospora; species Promicromonospora sp. NPDC059942. Next base: position 527,232 of record NZ_JBHWLR010000003.1, on the reverse strand, counting down.
TGACAGCAGGGCCAGCCGGGTTCCGTCAGGCATGGAGCTGCAGGTGGTGCTGCCCGACGAGTCCCCGGCGATGCCGGCGCGGACGCTGGTCGACCTGGCGCAGAGAGCGGAGGGCCTCGGGTACACGACGGCCTGGCTGCCCGACCACGTGCTGCCGCCCGGGCCGTACGGGGCGACGTTCGGCGGCGTGTACGAGCCGCTGGTGACCATCGGGCATCTCACCGCCGTCACCGAGCGCCTGCGGTTCGGCACGTCCGTGCTGGTCGTGCCGCTGCGCGACCCGTTCGTGCTCGCCAAGCAGGTCGCGACCCTGCACCAGCTGTCCGGCGGCCGGGTGGTCCTGGGTGTCGGGGTGGGCTGGAACGTCCCCGAGTTCGACGCCGTGGGCGCCGACCATTCCCGGCGCGGCGCCGTCACCGACGACTCGCTGGCGCTGCTGCGGCACCTGTTCGCGGGTGGGCCGGCGCCGTACGAGGGCCGGCGCTTCTCCTACGAGCAGGGCGTGTTCGAGCCGGTGCCCGACGGGTCGGTGCCGATCATGGTCGGCGGGAACAGCGACGCCGCGCTGCGGCGCGCGGCCCGGTACGGCGACGTCTGGCAGGGCCTGCCCGCCAGCCCGGCCGCGTTCGCCGAGCGGGTCGCGGTGCTCGCCGGCATGACGGGCGGGGGCTCGGCCGGTTCGGGTTCGGCGGGCACCGGTGCGGGCACGGGCACGGGCACGGGCACGGCGGGCGGCCGCGCCGTCGCGCCCGCCCTCCGGATCGGCTGGGACGGGCGGACGCCGGTCGGGCAGGTCGCCGACGCCGTCGTCGCCTACCGCGAGGCCGGGGCCGCCCAGCTCGCCGTGCACTTCGGGGAGCACGAGGGCACCGCGCAGCGGATGACGGCGCTGGTCGAGGCCCTGGCCACTCGGTGACGGATACGCGCTGACCGCTAACCGTTGACCGCTACGCGCCGAGCGGCGCCTCCAGCCGGTCCAGGGCCGCCACGACGAGCGCCGTCACGCCCGTCTCCAGGGTCGGGTGCGGCACCGGCGCGAACCGGGGGGAGTGGTTGGACGGGATGTCCCGGTCCGTCGTGCCCGCCTGCTCCGCCGCGAAGAACGCGGCCGGGTCCCAGCCGCCGAGCAGCCAGTAGACCAGTGGGACGCCGACGGCGGTGGCGAGCACGCTGACGTCCTCGCTGCCCGACACCGCGCCCGGGTCGATGACCCGCTCGGCGCCGAACCGGGCGGCCAGGGCCGCGCGCGTCCGCTCGGTCTCGGCCGGGTCGTTGAACAGCGGCGGGAACGACTCGCCGGGCGTGATCCGCGGGGGCTGCGGCGCCCCTGCGGCGGCGGCCTCGGCGTGGACGATCCGGTCGATGGCGCCCAGCACCCGGGTCCGCACGGCCTCGTCGAACGACCGGATGTTCACGCCGAGGCTGGCCTCGTCCGGGATGATGTTGTCCTTGGTGCCCGCCTGGAGGCGGCCCACCGTGACGACGGCGGCGTCGCCGGCCGCGACCTCGCGCGAGACGATCGTCTGCAGCTTGAGCACCGTGGACGCCGCCATCACGACCGGGTCCACCGTGGCCTCCGGCCGCGAGCCGTGGCCGCCCCGGCCGATCAGCCGGATGTCCAGGATGTCGGTGCCCGCGAACGCCGGCCCGGCGTGCAGCCCGAGCAGGCCCGCCGCGACGGGCGCCACGTGCTGCCCCAGCACGATGTCGGGGCGGGGCACGAGGTCGTACAGCCCGTCGTCGACCATGGCGCGGGCGCCCGTGCCGAGCTCCTCCGCCGGCTGGAAGACGACCACCAGCGTGCCCGACCACGCGGACCGCCCCTGCGCCAGCACGTCGGCCGCGCCGAGCAGGGCGGTGACGTGCACGTCGTGCCCGCAGGCGTGCATGACGCCCGACTCGACGCCCTCCGCCGTCGTGGTGCGGACGGTGCTGGCATACGGCAGCCCGGTGTCCTCCGTGACCGGCAGGGCGTCCATGTCGGCGCGTAGCAGCACGCACGGGCCGTCGCCGTTGGTCAGCACGCCGGCGACGCCGGTCCCGCCGACGCCGGCGTGCACCACGTACCCGGCCGCCGCTAGCCGCTCCGCGACCAGGGCCGCGGTGCGGGTCTCCTCGTACGACAGCTCCGGGTGCTCGTGCAGGTCCACGTAGATCTCGCGCAGACCCGGCAGCAGTGCCGGCAACGGCGCGAGGACGGCGTCGACGTCGGGCCGGGCGGCGGGCACGGAGTTCGACGGAGCGCCCGGCAGCGCTTCCGGCTGTGCTTCCGGCGGGGCGTCCGGCTGTGCAGGGGGAACGGTCATGCGCCCCACCCTCGCACCGCCGTGCCGGATCCGCGCTGCGACCGGGCCGTGCGGCGCCAACGACCGCGCGACAAGTCCGGGGGCGGCTGAGAGGCTGGAGCGGGCCCAGGCGTGTGGCCAGGGCGGAGAGGGTTCCATGAGAGGCAGAGTCACGCGCGCCGGCTGGTCCACGGCCCTTGCCGGGCTGCTCGCGCTCGGCGGCACGGGCGCCGTCGCCCCGGCCGCCGTGTCCGCGGCGCCGATACCGGCGGCCCCCGCTCCCGCCGTCGTGGTGCCCGCAGCCGTCCCCGCGCCCGCCCCCGACGAGTCCGTGGTCACCGTCGCGGTGGGCGCCGACCGGACCGGCACGCGGACCGTCTCGCCGCTCGCCGGCGTCATGCTCGGCCTGTTCGCCACCGCGGACGCGGCCGACCCCGTGGACCCGGACTGGGGACTGTGCACCTCCGACGCCGACGGCGACTGCAGCTTCGTGGTGCCCGACACCGCGACCGGCGGCGCGAACGCCGGCGCGCAGTGGTGGGTGCGGCAGGTCGAGGCGCCGGCCGGCTGGTTCACCAACCCCACCCTGCGGACGGGGCCGGGCTCCGGCTCGGGCTCGATCGAGAGCCCGTACGTCTTCCAGACGCCGGCGCTCGAGGGCGGCGCGACGTACTCGTCGACGTCCGACTTCATGTTCGGCTCCGCCGGGAGCGGCCGTCCCGTGACCGACTCCGAGGGCGTCTGGCAGCAGTCCCGGTCCAACCCGCCCCTGCCCGAGCAGTGCGGGCTGGACGTCGCGCTCGTGCTCGACCTCTCGTCCTCGGTGAGCTCGAGCGAGCTCGTGGCGCTCAAGGGCGCGGCGAACACCTTCACCGACGCGCTGGTGGGCACGCCGTCGCGGATGTCCGTGTTCTCGTTCGACGGCAGCTCGCCGAGCACCAGCGTCGGCGCGAACTTCCCGGACCTGATGAACGTGGCGACGCAGGCCGGCGCAGACGACTTCAAGGACGTCTACGCCGGCTGGACCACCGGCAGCGGCACCAACTGGGACCGCGGGCTGTGGGCGGTCGCCGACGCCGCGCCGAGCTACGAGCTGGCCGTGGTGATCACCGACGGCAACCCCACCCGGTTCAGCGCCGACCCGCTCCTGGGTACCGGCGGCACCACGCACTTCCGCGACGTCGAGAACGGCATCTACTCGGCCAACGCGATCAAGGGCGAGGGCTCGCGGCTCGTCGCCCTCGGCGTGGGAGACGGCGTGGACGACGTCACGCAGCTCAACCTGCGCGCGCTCTCCGGGCCCACCCTGTTCGACGGCACGAACGTGCTGGAGGCGGACTACTTCGACGCGGACGACTACGCCGAGGCGGGCGCGGCGCTCCAGGACCTCGCGCTGGCGCAGTGCCAGGGGTCGGTGAGCGTCTTCAAGGAGATCGTGCCGGCGCAGAACACGGGCGACGACGTCAGCGGTTCCGTCCCGGCCGGCGCGGGCTGGGTCTTCGACGCGAGCGCGTCCGCGCCCGGCGTCACCGTGGACCCCGCCACCGCGACCACCGCCGACGATGGTACCGGCGGCGTGAACTTCGACCTGGAGTACCCCACCGGCACGCTGACCTCGGACGTGACCGTGGCCGAGACGCAGCAGTCCGGCTACGAGCTGGTCGCTCCGGGCGGCCAGAACGCGGTGTGCGTCAACCGGACGACGGGCGACCCGGTGGACGTCACGAACGTCGACGACGCGGCGCGGCCGGGCTTCGTCGTCGACCTGCCCGCGACGGCGCTCGTCTCCTGCACCGTCTACAACCGGCCGTCGGCGGGCATCGTCGTCGACAAGGAGTGGGTGATCGACGGGGAGGCGTACGCCGACGGCGAGCAGCCCGCGGGCTTCTCGGCCGCCGCGACGCTGACCGGCCCGGCCGGGGCCGCCGCCACCGCGCAGCCGTGGGGCGAGGCGCGCGAGGGCTACGACGTGGACGAGGCCGTCACCGTCGACGAGGCGACAGACCTGCCGCCGGGGTGCACCGCCGCGTCGGCCGAGGTCACCTCGGTGGACGGCGATCCGCTCGACGATCCGTCCGCCCTGCCGTACGACACGACCGCCGGCCTCCCGTTCCGGGAGGTCGTCGTGACCAACACGGTCACGTGCCCCACGTTCCTCACGCTCGTCAAGACGGTCGTGAACGACGACGGCGGGACGGCGGAGCCGGCCGACTTCGAGCTCGACGCCGACGGCCCGACCCCCGTCACGGGGCCGGGCGGCTCGGCGGCCGTGACCGACGTCGAGGTGGACCCAGGCGACTACGTCCTGTCCGAGTCCGGCCCCGACGGGTACACGAGCAACGGATGGACCTGCGTCGACGGCGCGGGCGAGCCCGTCGCGGTCGACGACGACACCGTGACGCTGGCGGCGGGCACGAGCACGACGTGCACGATCGTGAACGACGACGAGGCGTCGGGCCCGACGCCCACGCCGACCCCGACACCCACGCCCACACCCACGCCCGAACCGACCGCGCCCCCGACCCCACCGCCGGGCGGCGGCCCGGGCGGCTCGGACGGCGGCTCCGGCACGGGCGCGAGCAACCCCGGCGGAGGACTCGCCGCGACCGGCGCCGACGTGACCGCCCTGCTGGGCCTGACCGTCGTCCTCCTGGCCTGCGGCTGGGCGCTGATCCGCACGGCCCGCCGCCGGGCGGCGACCGTCCGCCAGACCACCGGGACGGACAGAGCGCCGGGTGATCGGTAGAAAAGCGAGTGGTCGGCAGGACGTCAGATGATCGGCAGCCCGAGCTGCCGATCACCTGACGTCCTACCGACCACCGGGGCAGTCAGGTGGGGGGGGGGGCAACCCGACTCCCCCCCCCCCAAACCCCCCCCCCCCCCCCCCCCCCCCCCCCCCCGTCGCCCCCCCGACCCCCCCACCCCCCCCTCCCCCCCCCCCCCCCCGTGG
>NZ_JBHWLR010000003.1:512121-521987 GCF_042731755.1 Promicromonospora sp. NPDC059942 | reverse complement strand
CCCCACCTCAGCAGGGCCCCTCAGCGCCGCTTCACCTCCAGGTCCGCGGTAGCCTCCGAGGCCCCCAGGTCCTCGGTGCCCTCGTACTGCGCCGTGATCGTGTAGTCGCCGGCCCGCAGGAGCGGCGGCACCAGCACGTCGGCCTTGCCGTGGCGCAGCTGCACGGTCCGCGAGTAGGGGTGCTTGTCGTCCTCGCGGCCCACGGTGACGGTCACGCGGCCCGACGGCGTGGCGTCGTCGGCGGACACGGTGACCTTGACCAGGAACGGCTCCAGCGGGCGGACCGAGGCCGGGGCCTTGATCTGCGTCGTGGTCGCCGCGGGCAGCAGGTCGCCGGGCACCAGCGCGCTGACGGCGGTGCGGTGCACGCCGCCCTCGTCGGTGCCGGCGTAGACCCAGGCGCCGTCGGGGCTGACGGTCAGGGACCGCACCGACATCGCCGTCAGGTCGTGCGACGCCGACACCCACGTGGCGCCGCCGTCGGCCGAGACGAGCACCCCGGCGCCGTTGGCCGCCAGGCCGTACGGGCGCCAGCGAGCGGCGCCCGCGACGAGCAGCTCGGTGCCGGCGGCCGGACCGTCCGGCACCTCGACGGCGACGAACGTGCCCACCGCGGCGGACGTGTTCGGCACCTCGGCGGCGGCGAAGGTCTTGCCGCCGTCCGTGCTGACCCGGATGCCCGGGGTCTCGCCGACCACCACGTGGTCGGTGTCGGCCGGGTCGACCCACACGGACCGCACCTCGTCCTTGGTCAGGCGGGTGATCGTCCTGCCGAGGTCGTCCGAGCGGTACAGGCCGGACGACGTGGCCAGCCAGAGCCGCTGCTCGTCGACCGGGTCGACCACGATCTGCTGGACCAGCACCTCGTGGGCGTAGCTGGTCCAGGTCTCGAACCCGTCGGTCGAGACCATGAGGCCGGTGTCCACGAGCGAGGTGTAGCCGACGGCCACCGTGTCCTCGGCGTGCGGGGAGACGGCCAGCGCCGTCGGGCTGAAGCCGCCCGTCGGGCCCACCTGCGTGAGGTCGGCGTCGGACTCTCCGGCGCCCGCCGTCAGGATGCGGCCGCCGCCGAACGCGTTGGTGCCCACGGCCCAGACGTCGTGGTCGCCCAGCGGGGACTGGGCCACCTCGGAGACCTGGCGGCCGATGACGCCCTCGTGGCCGATCGAGCCCCAGTTCTGCGCGTCGGGGCCGAGGTCGGCCAGCGACTGCTGGTGCAGGCCCTCGAAGTCGACGGCGCGCAGCACGGGCTCGCCGTCGGCGTCGACGCCGGCGTGCACGCCGGAGACGTCGCTGCCGGAGACGCCCGCCTTGGTCCACTCCTCGCCGTCGTCGGTCGTGAAGATCCCGGCGTTCTCCATCGACATGACGATCTGCTCGTCCGGCGTGCCGGGCCAGTGGTCGACGTCGGTGGCGAGCGGCCCGCGCACGGGCAGCGGGTGGGTCTGCCAGGTCTTCCCGAGGTCGTCGCTGGTGCTGAAGGACGACAGGCCCGACGCGTACACGGTGCCGTTCGTCAGGCTGGTGACGGTGACGTAGGACTGCTCGGTGTCGGCGCCCTCCGTCCAGGTGGCGCCGCCGTCCGCCGAGGTCAGCGCGACGCCGTCCCCGCGGACCAGCACGGCGGTGGACCCGTCGGCCACGACGCCCTGGGGGCGGTCGCGGTAGTCGGTGGTGACGTACGGCCGGGTGACCTCGCGTCCGCCGGACAGCACGTCGGCGATCCGGTAGACGCCGTCGTAGGTGGCGATGAGCAGGTCGTCGTCCGCGAAGGCGGCGCCGTACACGAGGCCGCTCCACTCCGGGGCGACCCGGCTCCAGCGCTGCCCGCCGTCCCGGCTGACGTAGAGGCCGGAGTCGGTCACCGCGGCCAGCGCGTCACCGTGGGCGACGAGCTCGCTGATCGCGACGTCGGGGAAGGGCAGCACAGTCCAGGTGGCCCCGGCGTCGGGCGTGTGCACGATGCGGCCGGAGTAGCTGGGGTCGAGGGTGACCTTGCCGGCGGCGCCGTTCAGGGCCACGTAGAACCCGCCGGGCGTGGTCGTGTCGGCCACGGGGATGCCCCAGCCGTCGGCGACGGGCATGCTGCGCACCCGCTGCCAGGTGACGCCGTAGTCGGTGGTGACGAACGGGTGCACGCCGGACCCGGCCATCGCCAGGCCCGTCCCCGGGGTGGTGGGGGAGGTGGCGAGCTCGCGGGCCGCGCCCGAGAGACCGACCTGCTCCCACGCGCCCGGCTGGTCGGTGCCCTCGGACTGCACGCCGCCGGTGCCGGTCAGGGTGCGGCCGGTCACGGTCGCGCGGGCGTCGAGCCGGTAGGTGCCGGGCTCGTCGAGCGGCACGGTGCCGCGGTACCAGCCGGGGCTGGTGCTGACGGCGGTCAGCGCGGCGGTGTACTTCTCGCCGGACGGCGCGGTCGCCGTCGCGGTGGGCGTCGCCTCGGGTGCCATGGGCGCGTAGACGAAGACCTCGGTGGAGCCGGTCGCCAGGGTCGGCGAGGACTGCACCTGCAGCGGCCGCACGTAGGCGGCGTACGGGATGCGCACGGTGGAGCCGTCCGAGACGGCGCCGACGACGACGCCGGAGGTCTCGGTGCCGCCCGCGTCCGGGGTGCTGGTGTCCGGGGTGACCGTGAGGTCGACCGAGGCACTGCGGCCCGCCGGGATCTTGACCTGGCGCGCGGAGAGCTCGGCCTTGCCGGTGCTCGTCGCGGCGGCCTTCGCCGACAGCTTGACCGTCACGGCCTTGGTGCCGGAGTTGCGCAGCACGACGGTGCTGGTGCGCTTCGAGCTGCCGCCCATGTCGGCCAGCCCCAGGGAGACGGCGTCGGGGGCTGCCGTGACCTTCTGGTCCACGGCGACGGCGACGTCGAGCTTGCCGGCGCCCTGGGCGGACGGCGACACGTCGGTGTCGTCGGACTCCAGCGGCTGCGCGCTGCCGATGAGGGTCGCGCGGAGCTGCTCCGCGGTCTGCTCCGGCCGCGCCTGGGCCAGCAGGGCGGCCGCCCCGGCGACGTGCGGCGCGGCCATCGAGGTGCCGGACATCCGGTACTTGTCGCCGTCCACCCCGAACATGGCCGGGATGTCGGACATGATCTCGAAGCCGGGCGCCACGATCTCGGGCTTGAGCGTCATGGCGTCGCTCGGGCCGCGGGAGCTGAAGTCGGTGATCGTGTCGCTCACGTCGACCGAGCCGATGGTGCCCGAGACGGTGCCGGCCGCGACCTCGGACTTGAAGGTCTGGTACTGGGCCGAGCTGATGTTCATCATGACCAGGGACTCGCGGCGCAGGTCGAAGCCGCCGCCGGCCAGGACGTTCGCGGACCCCTGGGGGCCCGCGCCGCCGTCGCCGGCGGGGTCGGTCGGGCTCGGCGTGTAGAGCAGGGCGCCCACGGCCCCGTGCTCCTCGGCGAGCTGGGCCTGCAGCAGGTGCAGGCCCTCCACCTGGCCCAGGGACTTCACGGTCATGCTCTGCATGACGACGATCGCGCCGCGCACGTCGCCCGCCTGCTCGTAGTCCTCCTCGTCGAAGCCGTCGCCGACGTCGACCAGGCGGCCCGTGATGCCCTCGGCCGGCGGGTTGGCCGACATCGGGAAGCGGGTCACGTCCAGCGGGCGGGGCGCGTCGCCCTCGCGGGCGCCGTCGAGGGTCAGGGTCGGGTCGGCGACACCGGTCACCTGCGCGCCGACGGCGATGACGCCCTCGGCGGCGGCCGGCGAGCTGACGCTCTGGTCGTACGGTCCGGCGTTGCCGGCCGCGGCCACGACCACGACGCCCTGCCGCACGGCGGCGGTCGACGCGCGGCCCAGCGGGTCGGTGCCGTCGCCGGGCGTGCCGAGGCTCATGTTCACGACGTCGGCCGGGTGGTCGCCCAGCGGGTCCGTCGCGGCCTCCAGGGCGAGCAGCAGGTCCTCGGTGGTGCCGCCGCCGTTCGCGTCCATGGCCTTCCATGCCGTGAACGTCACGTCGGGCGCCATGCCGGTCAGGTTGTCGCCGCCCGCGCCGACGATGCCGGCCACGTGCGTGCCGTGCATGTGGTCGTCCATCGGGTCGGCGTCGTCGTTGACGAAGTCGTAGCCGTCGACCACGCGGTGGCCGGGGCCGAACCCGCCGCCGAGGTCGGCCAGCGTGTAGTCGATGCCCGTGTCGATGATCGCCACGGTGCGGCCCTCGCCCGTGACGGGCGCGCCGTCCGCGTCCTTGCGGTCCCAGACCTGCGGGGCGCCGGTGGCAGGGATGTTCGCCTCGTCGCCGAGGATGCGCACCGCGGCGCTCTCGGTGACGCGCGCGACGCCGGGGGCGGAGCGCAGCTCGGCCAGGTCCGCGGGGTCGACGGAGGCGACGACCGCGGACAGCAGGCCGGTGACGGACTCGGGCTTGTCGAGCTCGACGCCCTGCTGCTCGGCCCAGGACGTGACGCCCTCCTGGGCGTCCTCGACCTCGTCGACGGCGGCGCGGTAGTCGGCGGCGAAGGCGCTGCGCGCCCGCGCGGTACCGGCGCCCGTGGCGGTGCGTGCGGCGGCGACTGCCTCCTGGCCGACGACGTCGGCGGCCGTGGGGGAGTCGAGCTCGATGATGACGCGCACCGGATCGGCGTCGGGTGCGGCGTCCGGGGCCGCGACGGCGGCTCCGGGTGACAGGACCAGGGAGGCCGAGACGAGGGTGCTCCCCAGGAGGAGACCCCGGCGACGGCCGGAGGGCAGAGGTTGCATGAGGGCTGTCTAGCCCGCGCTACCCTGTGCGGGCAATGGGCGTAATGGCCGGAAATGGCCACTGGCCGGTACCGGCCGCAAGGTTTTACACGGGCGTCACGCGCGGGGGCACTTTTCACCCCGCCCGGCCGACACCCCTAGAGCCGGCCCTAGAGCCAGCCCTTGCGGACCGCCTGCACCCCCGCCTGGAAGCGGTTGGCCGCGCCCAGCCGGCGCAGCAGGTCCGCGCTGCGCCGCCGCAGCGTCCGCTCCGACAGCCCGAGCTCGCGCGCGATCGCCTCGTCCTTGGCCCCCGAGCCGAGCAGCGCGAGCAGCGCCCGGTCGTCCTTGCCGGGCCCGCGGTCCGGGGGAGCGGTGCCCTCCAGGCTGTCGGACGCCGGGATCTCCACGGCGTCGGCCCACACCGCCTCGAAGGCCGCGACCAGCAGGTCCACCAGCGGCCCGCCCTCGACGACGACGGCCGCCGGCCGCAGCGCGTCGAGGTCGGAGCTGACCAGCGCCGTGCGCCGGTCGGCGATGGCCAGCTTGGTGGGCAGGGTCCGCGCGATCCGGGCCTGCTCGCCCACCGACGCCGCGTGCCGCAGCTCCGCCCACGCGCCGGGGATGTCCAGCACCTCCGCCGCGTACACGGCTCGCCACTGGACGCCGCGGGCCAGCGCGAGCGGCTCCACGGGGTTCTCGTCGGCGAGCACGTACGGCGGCCGGTCGAAGGCCATGAACTCGCCCGTCACCTCGTGCTCCAGGCGGGTGTACCAGGCGCCGATCAGCGCGGGGTCGTCGATCACGTGCACGCCGGCCCCGGAGCCCGCGGCGTCGGACGCCTGCTCGAACAGGCCGGCCAGGTCCGGGATCGTCGCCCGGACGCGGTCGAGCTGCGCGGCGGTGCGGTCCGTGAGCGCCCGCAGCGCCACGCGCGGGTCGACCGCCGTGTACTCGCCGTCGCCCCCGGCGGTGCGGTTGATCAGCCCGGCCGCGCGCAGGCGCGCCAGCATCCCGGCCGGGTCGGTGCCCTCCAGCGGCACGTCCTGCGCGACGTCGTCCACCCCTACGGTGCCCTGGGCCAGCACGTACCGGTAGACCAGCCGGGTGTCGTCGTCGATGCCGACGGCCTCGAAGTCGCTGTCGAGGTCGGGCTCGGGATCCAGGGGCATGGGGGTCAGCGTAGGTCAGGCGTGCGCGCGGGACCGGGCAGGCCGGGCGGCGCCGTCCGACGTCGGCCGGGGGCGGGTGAAATTGCCCGGCGCGCGGCGGGCCGCCCACTAATCTGAGCGACAAGAATCACTGATTTTCATGCTGTCCGGCCGTGGTGACCCGCGAAACAGGAGAAAAGATGGCGAACCTGACCATTATCGAGACGTCACCCGACCCCGAGACGCACGTTCCCGGGCCGCGGTGGCCGTCCATCGCCGTGTGGATCCGCTCGCTCGGGCAGAGCCGCCTCGGCGCTCTCCTGCTCCTGGTCGGGACCCTCGCGGCCATCCTCTGGGCGAACATCTCCTACGAGTCGTACAGCGAGTTCTGGGAGACGCACCTCAACCTCGGGGTGGGCGACTTCCAGCTCGAGTTCACGCTGCACGCCCTGGTCAACGACGCGCTCATGGCGATCTTCTTCTTCACCGTCGGCCTGGAGGTGCGGCGCGAGTTCGCGATCGGCGAGCTCACGAGCTGGTCGCGCGCCATGGTCCCCGTCGCCGCCGCCGTCGCCGGGCTCGTCGTGCCCGCCGTGCTCTACGTGCTCATCGCGCGCGGCTCCGGCTGGGAGCACGCCTGGGGGGTCGTCATCTCGACGGACACGGCGTTCGTCGTCGGCGCCCTCGCGCTGATCGGGCCACGCGCGCCCGGCCGGCTGCGAGTCTTCCTGCTGGCGCTCGCGGTGGTCGACGACATCGGCGCCCTGAGCATCATCGCGCTCGTCTACACCGAGAACTTCGACCCGCTCCCGCTGGTGATCGCCGCCGTGGGCCTGGTCGGCGTCTACCTCACGCGCTACGTGCCCACCGGCCGCGGGCCGATCTACGCGACGCTCTCGATCATCGTGTGGGCGGCGTTCCTGGCCTCCGGCGTGCACCCGACCCTCGCCGGCGTGGCCATCGCGCTCCTGGTGCCGGTCTACCGGCCCAGCCGGCGCGACGTCGAGCACGCGCTGACCCTGGCGCGCACGTTCCGGCAGTCGCCCAACAGCGACTACGCGCGGGCCGCGGCGAACAGCCTGCGCGAGTCGATCTCGATCAACGAGCGGCTGCAGTCGGCGTACGCCCCGTACGTGGCGTACGTGATCCTCCCGCTGTTCGCGCTGGCGAACGCGGGCGTGCAGATCAACGCCGAGATCCTGGCCGCGGCGGCGAGCTCGGCCATCACCTGGGGCATCATCGTGGGCCTCGTGGTCGGCAAGTTCATCGGCGTGCTGGGCACCGGGACGGTCATGCGCGTGTTCCGCCTCGGGGACCTCGGGCCCGGGCTGACGCTCGACCGGCTCGCCGGCGGCGGCGCGCTGTGCGGCATCGGCTTCACGATCTCGCTGTTCATCGTGGACCTCGCGATCGAGGACGCCGCGGTGCAGAACGAGGCGCGGGTGGGCGTGCTCACGGCGTCGGTGGTCGCGTTCCTGCTGGCCGCCTTGATCTTCAAGATCTCGGACCGCGTGCACCCGTCCAAGGAGGCGGGGGCCACGCTGCTGCGCCCCGTCGACCCGGCCCGGGACCACGTCTTCGGCCCGGCCGACGCGCCGTACACGCTGGTGGAGTACGGCGACTTCCAGTGCGGCTTCTGCTCCAAGGCCTCGGGCGCCATCCAGGAGGTGCACCGCGAGATCGGCGACCGGCTGCGGTACGTCTGGCGGCACGCGCCGCTGGACCGGTACCACCCGAACGCCGTCGCGGCCGCCGAGGCGGCGGAGGCCGCCGCCATGCAGGGCAAGTTCTTCGACATGGAGCGCAGCCTGCTGCTGGACCAGGAGAACCAGCTCCCCTCGGACATCGTCCGGCGGGCCGAAGAGCTCGGGCTCGACGTCGAGCGGTTCGAGCGGGACCTGACCTCCCCGGAGGTGGCGGGCCGGGTGCGCGACGACGTGCTCGACGCCGAGGCGATGGAGGTCACCGCCGTGCCGACGTTCTTCGTCAACGGCCGCCGGCACACGGGCCCGTACGACGCGCAGTCGCTCATCCACGCCCTGGAGAACACGGCCCCGGTGGCGCAGGCCGTCCCGAACGACTGAACGTGTCAGACGTCCAGGTCACTCCGGTGACCTGGACGTCTGACACGTCCGGGGGTGGTGGGGTCAGCCCTTGACCGAGCCCGACATCAGGCCGCCGACGAAGTACTTGCCGAGGATGATGTAGACCAGCAGGGTCGGTAGCGACGCGAACAGGGCGCCGGCCATCGAGACGCCGTAGTTCTGCAGCAGCGCGCCGTTGGCGAGGTTGTTCAGCGCCACGGTGACGGGGCCGTTCTGGGACGAGGAGAAGAACACCGCGAACAGGAAGTCGTTCCACGCGGAGGTGAACTGCCAGATGAGCACGACGACGAAGCTGGGGATCGAGATCGGCAGCACGATCGACCAGTAGGTGCGCAGCATGCCCGCGCCGTCGACGCGCCCGGCCTCGATGAGCTCGTGCGGCACGGTCTGGTAGTAGTTGCGGAAGATCAGCGTGGTGATCGGGATGCCGTAGACCACGTGCAGCAGGATCAGCGTGGGCACACCCGTGGGGATCCCGAGGTTCAGCACGAGCTGGGTCAGGGGGATCATCACGGCCTGGTACGGGATGAACATCCCGAACAGGATCAGCGTGAAGACGATGTCGGCACCCTTGAAGCTCCAGCGCGAGAGCACGAACCCGTTCAGCGAGCCGAGGAACGCCGAGATGATCGAGCTCGGCACGACGATCGCCAGCGTGCGCCCGATCGCGGGCGCGAGCGTGGTCCACGCCATGGCCCAGTTGTCCATGGTCCAGATCTGGGGCAGGTTCCAGGCGCGGCTCGGGTCGGCGTCGCCGGTGCCCTTGAAGCTGGTCACCAGCAGCACGTACACCGGGATCAGGACGACGATCAGGAAGAAGATCAGGCCCACGTACTTCAGCGTGCGCGCGAGCGAGTACCGGCCCTTGTGCACGCGGGGCGCGACGGGCGCCGGGCGGTGCGCGGTGAGCTGTTCGGCTGCGGCGGTCATCGCTTCTCCTCACGGTTCGTGCGGATCAGGTAGGGCACGATGACGATCGCGACGATGATCAGCAGGATCGAGCCGACGGCGGCGGCGTTCGCGTAGTCGAAGCTCGACTTGAACACGAACATGTCGACGGCCGGGACCTTGGTCTGGTAGTTCGCCGGCTTGGAGATCGACATGATGAGGTCGAACGCCTTGAGCGACATATGGCCGATGATGATCAGCGCGGACAGCGCGACGGGGGAGAGCTGCGGGAACAGGACGTGCCGGTAGAGCTTCCACTCGGAGGCGCCGTCCATCCGGGCCGCCTCGCGCAGCTCCTCGGGGATGCCGCGGAACCCGGCGAGGAACAGCGCCATCACGTAGCCCGAGAGCTGCCAGATCGCGGGGATGGCGATGGCGATGATGCCGAAGGTGACGTTGTTCCACCAGTTGTTCTGCAGCGCGTCCAGCCCGACGATCTGGAACAGGCGGTTCAGGCCGGAGGCCTGCTCGCCCTGGTTGGAGTTGAGCAGCCAGCGCCACACCACGCCCGAGGCGACGAACGAGACCGCCATGGGGAAGAGGTAGACCGAGCGGAACAGTCCCTCGCCCTTGACGGGCTTCTCGAGCATCCAGGCCCACAGGAAGCCCATGATCATGGTGCCGACCAGGAACACGACCGTGTACAGCACGAGGTTCATCAGCGAGTGCTGGAAGTCCTCGCTGGCCAGCAGGTCGAGGTAGTTGGTGAACCACACGAAGACGGCCGGCTTCTGCCCGGTGGCCTGCGCCGCCGTGTGGTTGTCCGTCAGGGACGTGGTGAAGTTGGCGACGATCAGCCCGTAGACGAAGACGCCGACGAGGATCAGGGACGGGGCGAGCATGAGCAGCGGTGGCCCGACTCGCCGCAGTTTGTTCAGCATGTAGGTACCTCGGAGGAGTGGGCGCAGCCGCGGAGGGGGGGAGGGGGCGGGACGGGGGGGGGGAGGAGAGGACGGGGGGAGGGTGACGGG
>NZ_JBHWLR010000003.1:500236-512111 GCF_042731755.1 Promicromonospora sp. NPDC059942 | reverse complement strand
AACAGGTGGTATCCCGCCTCCCCTCCTTTTGGCCACCATTTATTCCCCGGGGAGGGGGGGACCCACCCGCCCTCGGGCAGGGTGCCCCCCCCCCCCCGCGACGTACGGCGGTGTGCGTTACGCGGGAGCTGTTCGCGCCCGTGTGTCAGCTCTGCGTGGCCGAGGCCAGCTCGGACTGGAAGCCGGCGAGGTCGGACGCACCGGTCGTGAACTTGCTGGTGGCGTCGGAGATCGCGTTGAGCGTCGCGACCGGGGCGGCCGCGCCGTGCGCCAGCGAGGACACGATCGTGTCGTTCGCGAACGACTCGATGGCGGTCTGCTGGTACTCCGAGAACTCCGCCGGGTCGGCGTCGGTCCGGGCCGGGATGGAACCCTTGGCCTTGTTGAACGCGACCTGGCCCTCGAGCGAGCCCACGGTCTCCAGCCACGCCTTGGCGCCGTCCGGGTGGGGGGCGCCGACCGGCAGGGTGAACGAGTCGGCGAGGAAGTCGAACGTCCCGTCGGTGCCCGGGACCGGGGCCGCCGTGAAGTCCGTGCCGAGCACCTTGTCCTGCTCCTCGAACGCCGCCACGGCCCAGTCGCCCATGACGTTGAACGCCGCGGTGCCGTCGATGACCATCTGGGTCGCCTCGGGCCAGTCGAGACCGTCACGGTCGTCGTTGGTGTAGCCGATCAGCGTCTCGAAGTCCTCGAGCGCCGCCGTGACCTCGGGGCTGTTCCAGTCGGTCGAGCCGTCCCACAGGCCGCTGTACCCGTCCGCGCCCAGGTCGGCGAGGAGCACGGTCTCCAGCAGGTGGACCTGGGTCCACGTGGTGCCCACCGACAGCGGCGTGACACCCGCCTTGTCGAGCTTCTCCAGGTCGGCCATCCAGGCGTCGAGGTCCGCGTACTCGGCCTCGGGGTCGATGCCGTTGTCCTCGAGCACCGTCGGGTTGGCCCAGACGACGTTCGCGCGGTGGATGTTCGACGGGATCGAGTAGATCGCGCCGTCCTCCGTGGAGAGCCGGTCGACCAGGTCGGCCGGGAAGACGTCCGTCAGGCCGAACTCGTCGTAGAGGTCGGAGACGTCCTCGATCTGCGCGGCGTCGATGTAGTCCTGCAGCTCGGCGCCCGCGTGGGCCTGGAACGTGTCCGGCGGGTCCTGCGCCTGCAGACGGGTCTGCAGCAGGTCCTTCGCCGCGGAGCCGGCGCCGCCGGCGACCGCGCCGTTGACGAACTCGATGTCGGGGTGCTGCTCGTTGAACACGCCCACCAGGGCGTCGAGGCCGGCCTTCTCGGATCCGGCAGCCCACCAGGTGAACACCTCGACCTGGTCGGCGCTGCCGCTCTCGCCGCTGCCTTCGCCACCGTCACCGCCGCCGCCGCACGCGGCCAGCGTGAGACCGAGCACAGCGGCTGTCGCCACCGTCGCAGTCATCCTCCGGTTCACTCGCATCTGGGGTCCCTCAACCTTCCTCGGTCGCTGGAGCACCGACCCGGGACGGCGTCGTCGTACCTGGCGAGGGTGAATTCTCCTCGCGGCCAGGACGGCGTCGTACCTGTGGACCGGCCGGGCGCGCCTGTACGCCCGTGAACCCGGGTCCTATCGAACGGCGGCTGAGCCTTGGTGTCAAGAAATGAACGCAAGCGTCGCTGGATCGTGACCTGAACGTTCAGTTCGTGTATCCAAAGCAGTCATACCAGGTCGATTCCCGACCGGGGCATTGCGGAAGGCGGTTACCCTGGGCGCTGTGCGCGCGGATCGGGTAACACCGGGTTCGCAGACCTCACTGCGTGAGGCCAACCGAGCCCGGATCGTGAGCGCCGTCCAGCAGCGTGGCTCTCTCACGCAGATCGAGCTGGCCGGCGTCACAGGGCTGTCCCCAGCCACGATCTCGAACATCGTCAAGGAGCTCACCGTCGCGGGCGTGCTGCACACCTCGCAGTCGGTGCGCAACGGCCGCCGCGCCCTCCAGGTCACCCTCGCGCGCAACCTCGGCGTCGTCGCCGGCATCCGGTTCGGCATGCGCTCCCTCAGCGTCGCGCTCGCGGACGCGTCCATGCGGGTCCTGGCCGAGCAGCGCATGCCGCTCGCGCCCGACCACCGCGCCGACGCCGGGCTGCAGCGCACCGCGATGCTGATCCGGGAGATGCTGGAGTCCGTCGACGCCGACCCGTCCGAGCTGCTCGCCGTCGGCGTCGGGGTGCCCGCGCCCGTCGACATCCGCACCGGCCAGGTCGTCACCGTGGGCATGATGCGCGGCTGGGACGGCGTGCACGTCGACGACATCCTCGCCGCCGAGCTCGACGTGCCCGTGACCGCCGACAACGACTCGACGCTCGCCGCGATCGCCGAGGCCCGGTTCGGCGCGGGCGCCGGGCACGACTCGGTCGCTTACATCCGCGTCTCCCACGGCGTGGGCGGCGGGCTCGTCCTGGGCGGCCGCGCCGTGCACGGCCGGTCCGGCGTCGCCGGCGAGATCGGGCACGTGTCCGTCGACGAGCACGGCCCCGTCTGCCGCTGCGGCAACCGCGGCTGCCTCGAGATGCTGGTCGGCGCCTCCAGCCTGCTCGCCATGCTCCCGCCCGAGGCGGGGCACCTCACCCTCGCCGACCTGGTCGCCCGCGCCCGCGAGGGCGACGCCGGCTCCCGCCGGGTCGTGTTCGACGCCGGCCGCCACCTCGGCGTGGCCCTCGCCAACCTCTGCAACCTCGTGGACCCCGACGTCGTCGTCATCGGCGGCAAGCTCGCCGAGGCGGGGGAGCTGCTGCTCGAACCGCTGCGCACCTCGCTCGGCCAGCGCGTAGTCGCGACCTCGCGCGGCCCGGTCGAGGTGGTCCCGTCCGCGCTGGGGGCCGACGCCGGCGTCCGCGGTGCCCTCGCGGCCGCGCTCGACCAGGCGCGGATGTTCGGCTCCCTGGGGGTGAGCTCATGACCCGCCGGACGCTCAAACGCCCGTTGAGTGCGGGGTATCTGCGCTCTCGAAACGGTTCGACACCGCAGATAGCCCGCACTCAGCGGGGGCGGGGGCGGGGGCGGGGGCGGGCCGGCTTGGCGGCCCTGGCCGGGCTGGCGCTCGTGGCCGGGCTCGGCGGGTGTGCGCCGTCCGAGCCCGCGGGCGCCGCAGGCGTGCCGCACGAGGGGACGATCGGCCTGCTCCTGCCGGAGGCGCAGACCGCCCGCTACGAGGCGTCCGACCACCCGACGTTCGTGGCCGTCACCGGCCGCCGCTGCCCGGGCTGCACGGTGCTGTACGCCAACGCGGGGCAGGACGCCGCCGCGCAGCTCCAGCAGGCGGAGTCGATGCTCGCCCAGGGGGCCGACGTGCTGGTGCTCGACGCCGTGGACACCGTGGCCGCCGCAGGGATCGTCGCGCAGGCCAAGCGGCTGGGAGCCCAGGTGATCGCCTACGATCGGTTCGTGGACGGCGCGGACTACTACGTGTCGTACGACTACGAGTTCATCGGCTTCCTGCTGGGCTCGGCACTTGCCGGTGGCGTCACGGAACGAGACGCTGAGACAGAAGCTGAACCAGACGCAGACGCCGGACCGGACGCCGAGGACCGGCCGGGGGTGCTGCTGGTGCACGGATCGGCGACCGAGCCCAACGCGCTCGCCATCGCCGCCGGCACTCGCCGCGCCCTCGAAGGAGAGGACATCGACGTGCTCGCCGAGTACTACACGCCCGACTGGAGCCCGGACAAGGCCACCGAGTGGACCGAGGCCATGCTCACCCGGTTCCCCGGGCAGGTCGACGGCGTGCTCGCCGCCAACGACGGCATAGCGGGCGGCGCGATCGCCGCGGCCAAGGCCGCGGGCCTGGACCCGGTCCCCGTCACGACGGGGCAGGACGGCGAGCTGGCCGCTGTGCAGCGCATCATCGCGGGCGACCAGTACATGACGGTCTACAAGGCGACCGACCAGCAGGCGCAGACCGCCGCGGAGCTCGCGGTGCGCGTGCTGCGCGGCGAGGAGCCGCGCACCACCGCCGTCATCCAGGGCGTGCCCACCGTGCTCCTGGCACCCCGCGCCGTGGGCGTCGACGACGTCCAGCACGTGATCGTCGACGGGCACGTGTACACGACCGACGAGATCTGCGTCCCCGCCTACCGGGACGCGTGCGAGCGCGCGGGCCTGATCGGGGAGGACACCCCATGAGCGACCCGGTGCTCTCGCTGCGCGGCGTCTCCAAGCGGTTCGGCGGCGTCCGCGCCCTGGTGGACGTCGACGCCGACGTGCACGAGCACGAGGTGCTCGCCGTCGTCGGCGACAACGGGGCGGGCAAGTCCACCCTGGCGGGCGTGCTCGCCGGGGCGCACCGGCCCGACGCCGGCCAGGTGCTGCTCGACGCGCGCCCCGTGGTGCTCGACTCGCCCGCCGCCGCGCGGGCCCTCGGCATCGCCGCGGTGTTCCAGGAGCTCGCGCTCGTGGACGACCTGGACGTCGTCGAGAACCTGTTCCTCGGGCACGAGACCCGGCGCGGGCCCCTGCTCGACGAGGTCGCCATGGAGCGCGAGGCGTGGCGGCTGCTCGACCAGCTCGCCGCGAGCGTGCCCAGCGTGCGCGACCCCGTCCGCACCCTGTCCGGCGGGCAGCGCCAGACCGTCGCCGTGGCCCGCGCGCTGCTCGGTTCCCCGCGCGTCGTCGTCCTGGACGAGCCGACGGCGTCGCTCGGCGTGCGCCAGACCGCCGAGGTGCTCAACCTCATCGTCCGGCTGCGGGAGCGCGGCCACGCCGTCGTGCTGGTCAGCCACCAGGCTGGCGACCTGCAGGCCGTCGCCGACCGCATCCTCGTGCTGCGGCTCGGCCGCGTGCACGACGTGTTCGACGGCGACGCGTCCTACGAGGACCTGCTCGCCGCCATGACCGGCGCGGTCCGGCCCGGGGCCAAGCACACCGGGGCCCGCTCCGGCGCGCGCGGCGGCACCCGGTCGGGCGCCGAGTCCGGCCGTGAGTCCGGCCGGGCGGTGCGCCGATGACCGCGCAGCAGGGCGGGACCGGGGCCGGGCTCTCCGGAACGGGACTGGCCGGCACGGGCGGCCTGACCGGCGCCGTCTGGCAGCGGGTGCGCGGCGGCAACAGCCTGCTCCCCATCGTCGGGGCGCTCGTGGTGATCTGGCTGGTGATGGGCGCCGTCAACCCCGCGTTCCTCGCCCCCGAGAACCTGGTCAACCTCACGCTGCAGAGCGCCCCCGTCGGCGTCATCGCCCTCGGCGTCGTGCTCGTGCTGCTGGTCGGCCAGATCGACCTGTCCGTGGGCTCGGTCAGCGGGCTGGCCGCGGCCGTGGTCGCCGTCGGCTCCGTGACGCTCGGGTGGCCCGTGGCGCTCGCGATCCTCGCCGCCCTGGCGTGCGGGGTGGTGGTCGGGCTGGCGTACGGCGCGCTCTCGACGCGGCTCGGGCTGCCGAGCTTCGTCTTCACCCTGGCCGGCCTGCTGTTCCTCGCCGGGGTGCAGCTCCGCGTGCTCGGGCCGTACGGCTCGATCAACCTGCCGTTCGAGTCGTGGTTCGTCCGGTCGGTGCAGCAGGGCTTCCTCTCGCCCGCCGTGGCCTGGGCGCTGGTGGTGGTCGTGGTGGCCACCACGGCGACGGTGCAGGTCGTGGCCCGGGTCCGACGTCGGCGGGCGGACCTCGCCTGCGCGAGCGTGCCCCAGATCGTGGTGCGCACCCTGGTGCTGGCCGCCGTGCTGTCGGCGATCGTGGCCTACCTGGGCACGGCCCGCGGCATCGGCTACACCGTGGTCCTGTTCGCCGGCCTGGTCGTGGTCACGGACGTGCTGCTGCGCCGCACGCGGTGGGGGCGGTCGGTGCGCGCGGTGGGCGGCGACCGGCGGGCGGCGATGCTCGCCGGGGTGCCCGTGCAGCGCACGGTCGTGCTCTGCTTCGTCGCCTGCTCGACGCTGGCCGCGCTCGGCGGCGTGCTCGCCGCGGGGCGGCTCGGGGCCGCGAACCAGGGGACCGGCGGAGCGGACACGTACCTCGTGGCGATCGCCGCGGCCGTGATCGGCGGCACCAGCCTGTTCGGCGGGCGCGGCAGCGCCTGGTCGGCCGTGCTGGGCGTGCTGGTGATCCAGTCCATCGCCAACGGGCTCACGCTGATGAACGTGGACCAGGCCGCGCGGTACATGGTCACCGGCGCGGTGCTGCTGCTGGCGATCATCATCGACATGCTGCTGCGCAAGCGACGGGAGGCCTGAGGTGATGCGTCGTCCGACGCTGGCGGTGGTGGCGCAAGCCGCAGGGGTGAGCCTGAAGACCGCGTCCCGGGTGCTGAACGGGGAGCCCAACGTGGCGTCCGCGACGCGCGAGCGCGTGCAGGACGCCGCGGCGTCGCTGGGCTTCCGCCGCAACGCCGTGGCCGCCGACCTGGCCCGGGGCGGACTCTCGCGGCTGGTCGGGTTCATCACCGGCGACCTGGCCAACGAGTTCTACTCCGCCCTGGCCAGCGGTATCGAGCGCGAGCTGCGGGAGCACGGGCTGCAGCTCCTGACGGCGTCGTCCGACGAGGACCCCGAACGCGAGGCGTCCCTGACGGGCGAGCTGCTCGAACGCCGCGTCGGCGCCCTGATCGTCACGCCCGCCGGCGCCGACCACTCCGCGCTGCGCGGCGAGATCGCCGCCGGTCTGCCCGTGGTGGTCGTGGACCGGCCGGCGGCCGGGATGGACGTCGACACCGTGGTCATCGACAACCGGGGCGGCACGCGCGCCGCCGTCGGCCACCTGCTCGCGCACGGCCACCGCCGCATCGCGTTCGTGGGCGACGAGCCCCACCTGTGGACCTACCAGGAGCGCAGCGACGAGTTCCTCGCCGCGATGACGGAGGCCGGCGTGGCCGACGCCGACCGCTGGGTCCGCTCCGGCGCGCACGACGCCGCGGCCGCCCGCGACCTGGCGCTGGAGCTGCTCGCCGCGCCCGAGCCGCCCACCGCGATCCTCGCCGCGAACAACCGGGCCACCGTCGGCACGCTCCAGGCGCTGCGCGACACCCCGGGCGGGGCGGACGTCGCCGTGGTCGGCTTCGACGACTTCGAGCTCGCCGACCTGCTGGGCATCACCGTGGTGGCCTACGACGCCGTGGAGATGGGGCGGCGGGCCGCCGAGCTCGCCGTCGCGCGGTCCGCCGACGCCGACCGGACGGTCGAGCAGGTGGTGCTGCCCACGCACGTCGTCACCCGCGGCAGCGGCGAGCGGCCGCCCCGCTGAAGGGCTGGGCCGCGGTCCCCGCGGCGCCCCGTTGACACCGGGCCTGGCCTGCACCTACGTTCGGCACGCGACAGCGCTGTCAGCCGACGAGGGAGACCACCCATGTCCACAGTCACCGGCCGAGCCAGATCCCGGCACGCGGCCGCCGCTCTCTCGGGAGCACTCGCCCTGCTGCTCGCGGTGCCCTCGGGCGCCGCGTTCGCCGTCCCCGCCGCGACGGCGCCGGGCGGGGGAGCCGGCGGCGACTTCGCCACCTCCTTCGAGGACGACGACGCGGCGCCGCTGGAGAACACCCCGGCGCAGCGCGACGGCGCGCCGTGGCAGGAGAACGTCGGCGAGTTCGTCGTCGGGCTGCCGGGCAGCGTGCTGGACCGGGTCGGCAACGTCGCGGCGAGCGCGGAGAACCTGCCGAACGAGGGCGCGGCCAACCTGGCGGACGCGTCTTCGGCCACCAAGTGGCTGACGTTCGCGCGCACGGGGTGGGCCACCTACGAGATGACCGGGCCCACCGTGGTCACGGCCTACGCGCTGACCTCCGCGAACGACTTCGCCGACCGCGACCCGCGCGCCTGGACGCTGCAGGGTTCGACCGACGGCGAGACCTGGGAGACGATCGACCAGCGCGGCGGCGAGGCCTTCGAGGACCGGTTCCAGCAGCGGGTCTTCGAGCTGGACGCACCGACCGCCGCGTACACCTGGTTCCGCCTGGACGTGACGCAGAACGCGGGCGCGGGCATCGTGCAGCTCGCCGACTGGGACCTGTCCGCCGACCTCTCCGAGCAGCCCGCGGACCGGCCGATGACCACCGCCGTCGGCTCCGGGCCCACCACGGTGGACTTCACGAACAAGAAGGGCGTCGGCTTCACCGGCACCCGCTCGCTGCGATACGACGGCGGCCACCAGGCCGACGGCCCGGCGCACGCGACCAACGTGCTGTACGGCGACGTCGACGTCCGCGTGGGCCGCGACACCCGGCTGAGCTGGAAGATCTTCCCCGAGCTGCTGGGCGACCTGGAGTACCCGTCCACCTACGCGAGCGTGGACCTGAGGTTCACCGACGGCACGTACCTGTCCGACCTGGACGCGCGCGACGCGCACGGGACGGCCGCGACGGCCGCCGGGCAGGGCGCGGGCAAGATCCTGTACGCCGACCAGTGGAACTCCGTGCGGGTCGACCTCGGGTCGGTCGCGCGCGGGAAGACCGTCGACCAGGTGCTGCTGGGCTACGACAACGACGGCGGCGCGGCCGCCACGAAGTTCGCCGGCTGGCTGGACGACGTCGCGCTGGAGTCCCGGCCCGACCGGATCGACGGGGACAGCCTGACGAACTACGTGGACACGCGCCGCGGCACGCTGTCCAGCGGGTCGTTCTCGCGCGGCAACAACGTGCCGGCCACGGCCGTGCCGAACGGCTTCAACTTCTGGACGCCGCTGACCAACGCGTCGTCGCAGAGCTGGCTGTACGAGTACCAGGGCGCCAACGACGAGCAGAACCGCCCGGTGCTGCAGGGCATCGGCATCTCGCACGAGCCGAGCCCCTGGATGGGCGACCGCAACCAGCTCGCCTTCCAGCCCGCGACCGGCGCGGGCGTGCCCGACGGCGGCCTGGACGCGCGCGGCCTGGCGTTCGACCACGCCGACGAGACCGCGCGGCCCGACTACTACGGCGTGACCTTCGCCGACGGGATCAAGGCCGAGGTGACGCCGACGGACCACGCGGCGGTGCTGCGGTACACGTTCCCGGCGGGCGCTGATTCCGACGACGGGGCCGACGACGGGGCCGGTACCGGCCACGTGCTGGTCGACCGCGTCGCCGGCTCCTCGAAGCTGTCGTTCGACGCCGCCACCGGCGAGCTGACGGGCTGGGTCGAGAACGGCAGCGGCCTGTCGGTCGGCCGCACCCGCATGTACGTGGCGGGCACGTTCGACCGCGCGCCGTCGGCCGTGGGCGAGGCGGCGGGCGACCGCGCCGGCGCCCGGTACGCGACGTTCGACACGAGCGACGACCGCACGGTCGAGCTGCGCGTGGCGACGTCGTTCATCGGGCTGGACCAGGCCCGGGCCAACCTCGGCCTGGAGGTCATGGGCCGGTCGTTCGACAAGGTGCAGCGCGCGGCCGAGCGGGAGTGGAACGACCGGCTCGGCGTGATCGAGACGGAGGGCGGCAGCGAGGACGAGCTCGTCACGCTGTACTCCAACCTGTACCGCCTCAACCTGTACCCGAACTCGCAGTTCGAGAACACCGGCACCGCCAAGCGCCCCGTGTACCGGTACGCGAGTCCGGTCACCGCGCCGTCCGGCGAGGCGACCGACACAGCGACCAACGCGAAGCTCGTCGACGGCAAGATCTACGTGAACAACGGGTTCTGGGACACGTACCGCACGGCCTGGCCGGCGTACTCGTTCCTGTACCCCGACGTCGCCGCCGAGCTGGTCGACGGGTTCACGCAGCAGTACCGCGACGGCGGCTGGATCGCCCGCTGGTCCTCGCCGGGCTACGCGGACCTGATGACGGGCACGTCGTCGGACGTCGCGTTCGCCGACGCCTACCTCAAGGGCTCCCTGCCCACCGACAAGGCGCTCGACGCGTACGACGCCGCGCTGAGGAACGGCACCGTCGCCCCGCCGAACAACGCGGTGGGCCGCAAGGGCCTGGAGACCTCGCCGTACCTCGGCTTCACGCCGGAGAGCACCCACGAGTCCGTCTCCTGGGGCCTGGAGGGGCTGATCAACGACTTCGGCATCGGCAACATGGCCGCGGCGCTCGCCGAGGACCGTCGGGTCCCGCGGGAGCGGCGCGCGACGCTGCGGGAGGAGTCGGCCTACTTCCTGGAGCGCGCCACGCACTACGGCGAGCTCTTCGACCCGGAGATCGACTTCTTCCAGCCGCGCCACGCCGACGGCTCGTTCCTCAACGCGCCCGAGGACTACGACCCGCGGACCTGGGGCGGCGGCTACACCGAGACCAGCGGCTGGAACTTCTCGTTCCACGCGCCGCAGGACCCGCGCGGCCTCGGCAACCTCTACGGCGGCCAGGAGGGTCTGGAGGACAAGCTCGACACCTTCTTCGCCACGCCCGAGGACGCCACCCACACCGGCGGCTACGGCGGCGTCATCCACGAGATGCGCGAGGCGCGGGACATCCGCCTGGGCCAGTGGGGCATGAGCAACCAGGTCTCGCACCACATCCCGTGGCTGTACGACGCCGCGGGCGCGCCCCACAAGACCCAGGAGATCGTGCGGGAGGTCACGCGCCGCCTCTTTGTGGGCAGCGAGATCGGCCAGGGCTATCCCGGCGACGAGGACAACGGCGAGATGTCGTCGTGGTGGATCTTCGCCGCGCTCGGCTTCTACCCGCTGCAGGTCGGCTCCGACCAGTACGCGATCGGCTCGCCGCTGTTCGACAAGGCGACGGTGCACCTGCCGGACGGCGACCTGGTGATCAACGCGCGGGGCAACTCCGTGGAGGACGTCTACGTGCAGTCGCTGCGGGTGGACGGGCGGTCGCGCACGTCGACTTCGCTGTCGCAGGCGGACCTGTCGGGCGGCGCCCGGCTGGACTTCGTGATGGGGCCGGAGCCGTCCTCCTGGGGAACGGGCGAGGACGACGCCCCGCCGTCGCTCACCGAGGGCGACGAGCCGCCGACGCCGGACCGGGACGCGACCGCGGCGGGGACCGTGACGGTCGCGGACGGCGGGGACGGCTCGGGCGTCTCTGTTGCCGACGCCGACGCGCTCGTGGACGACACCTCGACCACGCGCACGACGTTCGCCACGGCGACGCCGACGATCACCTGGGACGGGTCCGGCACGGCGGCCACGGTCGGCACGTACACGCTGACCTCGGGCGTCGCGGGCACGGCGGCGCCGTCGGCCTGGCGGCTGGAGGGGTCGGACGACGGCGAGAGCTGGACCGTGCTCGACGAGCGGGACGGCGAGGCGTTCCGCTGGGCGCTGCAGACCCGGACGTTCCAGGTCGAGGACCCGGAGGAGTACGGGCACCTGCGGATCGTCGTCGAGGCGGCTGCGGATGTCGCGTCGGCGGACGTCGCGTCGGCGGGCGGTTCCGGGGGTGGCTCGGCGGGCGACGCTGCGGGCGACGCTGCGGGCGACTCGGCGGGCGACCTGTCGCTGGCCGAGGTGCAGCTCCTGGCCGACCAGGGCGCCGGCGCCGACGCGCTGCCGCTCGAGGCGGCCGCGACACCGGACGCCCAGACGCGGGCCGAGACCCGTGCCGCCGACAAGGCGGAGGACACGGCGGGCGGCGTCACCGTGTGGGCCGCCCCGGCCTGCGTCGACGGCGACTCGACGCTGCGGGTCGTCGTGGACGGCGCCAAGGGTGCGACCGTCCGCGTCACGTCCGACTTCGGGACGGAGACGGTCAAGGGCGACGGCGAGCTGACGTTCGAGTCGGGCTCGGCGCAGGTCGGCACGGGCGCGGTGACCGCCGTCGTCACGGCGACCGTCGACGGCCAGAAGGCGACCGAGACGGTGACCGTGCCGTACCAGGCAGCCGCCTGCGGCTGACCTGGTTCACCCTGGCCTCCTGGGCCGCCGTATTGAGTTCGGTCGGTTGCGTTGGGAGCGGTCCCTCGATGGAACGAGCCCAAAACAACCAAACGACCTCGACAACCGGCCCGGGCAGCTCCCCGGGGTGAGGACCGGGGAAAAAGGATGGATAGGGACCTTCCAC
>NZ_JBHWLR010000003.1:419722-500226 GCF_042731755.1 Promicromonospora sp. NPDC059942 | reverse complement strand
CTGGCCCTCTCTTTTTTTTTTCTTTTTCCCCCTTTTTCTTTTTTCTCCTTTTTTTTTTTTTTTTTTTTTTTTTTCGCTCTCTCCCTTTCCCCCCCCCCCCCCCACCCCAACCGACCGATCTCGACGATCGGCCTGGGCAGCTCCCTGGGGTGAGCCTCGGGCATAAGGGATGGATAGGTACTTTCCACACAGCGTCGTCCCACCCGTTCTGGTGGTGGGGCGGCGTTAATACGCTCCCAGGCACACGAGGTTCCCCAGGCCTGATGAGGAGCACATCACCATGTCACGATCCCTGAGAACGTCACGTTCCCTGATAGCGCTGTCAGCAGCGGTGCTGATGGTCGGCACGGCGCTGACGGGCGCGAGCACAGCGGGCGCCGCCCCGGCAGCGCAGGACGTCCGGAGCGCGGTGAACGGTCAGAGCACGACGGACGTCCGGGGCACCGACGCCCCCGACGCCCTGCCCGAGGGCCAGGTCGGCGCGATGGAGCGCGACCTCGGCCTGACCCGGGCCGAGATCCCCGGCCGCCTGGCGCGCGACGCCGACGCCGCGATCGTCGAGGCGCACCTGACCGCGGCGCTCGGCGACCGGTACGCGGGCACCTGGCTGCCGGACGGCGCTGACGCCCCGCGCGTCGCCGTCACCAGCGCGGCGGCGGCCAAGGTGGCCGAGCGCGCTGGCGCCGACGCCGTCGTCGTCGAACACAGCCTGGGCGAGCTGACCGGGTGGAAGGAGGCCCTCGACGACGTGGGCGCCCCCACCTCGGTGCATGCCTGGTACGCGGACCCGGCCACCAACGAGGTGGTGATCGAGGCGGCCGACGTCGCGGCGGCGAAGGCGATGATCGCCGAGTCCGACGTGCCGGCCGGCGTCGTGCGCGTGGAGAAGTCGAAGGTCGCGCCGCAGACGGCGCGGGACATCCGGGGCGGCGACGAGTTCCACAAGCCGCTCGGCAACGGGTACGTGACGCTGTGCTCGATCGGCTTCGCCGTCTCCGGCGGGTTCGTCACGGCCGGGCACTGCGGCTCGGCCGGCGACCCGGTCAACGCCCCCGACGGCGCCGCGCTCGGCACGTACCGCGGCTCCACGTTCCCGGGCCACGACTGGGCCTGGGTGGGGACCAACGGCAACTGGACGCCCACCCCGGCGGTGAACAACTACGCGGGCGGTACGACGGCGGTCGCGGGCTCCGCGGAGCAGGGCATCGGCGCGGCCGTGTGCCGGTCGGGCCGCACCACGGGCTGGCGCTGCGGCGTCATCCAGGAGAAGAACGTCACCATCAACTACGGCTCCGGCGACATCCCCGGCATGGCGACCGGCTCGGCGTGTGCCGAGGGCGGCGACTCGGGCGGCTCGGTGCTCTCGGGCAACCAGGCGCAGGGCGTCACCTCGGGCCGGATCGGAGACTGCTCCACGAACGGCCGGTTCATCTACCAGCCGGTCAACCCGATCCTGAGCGCGTACGGGCTGCAGCTCACCACCACGGGTGGCGGCAGCGGGGGCCGGCCACTCGTCGGCCTGGCGGGCAAGTGCATCGACGTCCCGAACTCCGAGTTCACCGACGGCAAGCGCCTGCAGCTGTGGACCTGCAACGGCACGGGCGCGCAGAACTGGACGTTCCAGGCCGACGGGACGCTGCGGGCCGGCGGCCTGTGCATGGACGTGGCCGGGGCCAACACCGGTGACGGCACCGCCGTGCAGCTCGCCAACTGCAGCGGCAACCCGGCCCAGCAGTTCACGCTGAGCGGGGCGGGGGACCTGGTCTCGATCCTCGCGAACAAGTGCGTGGACGTCCCGAACAGCAACAGCGCGAACGGCACGCAGCTCCAGATCTGGACCTGCAACGGAACGTCGGCCCAGAAGTGGCGGGTCGGCTAACCCCCAAGAACCCGTTGAGTGCTGGGTATTTGCGCCTCAGATGCAGCTGACGCGACAAATACCCAGCACTCAACGATCGGGGTCAGAGGGTGGCGCGGACCGTTCGGGCCGCCGTCACCAGGTTGGCGAGCGACTCCTTGGTCTCCGCGTAGGCGCGGGTCTTCAGGCCGCAGTCCGGGTTGACCCAGACCAGTCGCGGGTCGATCGACTTGGCCGCGAGCTCGACCAGGTCGGTCACCTCCTGCACCGACGGCACGCGCGGGCTGTGGATGTCGTAGACGCCCGGCCCGATGCCGCGGCCGTACCCGGCGTCGGCCAGCTCGGGCACGATCTCCATGCGCGACCGGGCCGCCTCCACCGACGTGACGTCGGCGTCCAGGCCGTCGATCGCGCCGATGACCTGCCCGAACTCCGAGTAGCACAGGTGCGTGTGCACCTGCGTGGCGATGTCCGCCCCGGCGGTCGACAGCCGGAACGAGCGCACCGACCAGTCGAGGTAGCCCGGGTGCGCCGAGCGGCGCAGCGGCAGCAGCTCGCGCAGCGCCGGCTCGTCCACCTGCACCACGCCGATGCCCGCCGCCTCCAGGTCCGTCACCTCGTCGCGCAGCGCCAGGGCGACCTGGTCGGCGGTGTCGCCGAGGGCCAGGTCGTCGCGCACGAACGACCAGGCCAGGATCGTGACCGGGCCCGTGAGCATGCCCTTGACCGGCCGTGACGTCAGGGACGCCGCGTACGCCGTCCACTCGACCGTCAGCGGCGCGGGCCGCGACACGTCGCCCCACAGGATCGGCGGCCGCACACAGCGCGAGCCGTACGACTGCACCCAGCCGTTGACCGTCGTCGCGAAACCGTCGAGCTGCTCGGCGAAGTACTGCACCATGTCGTTGCGCTCGGGCTCGCCGTGCACCAGCACGTCCAGGCCCAGCTCCTCCTGGAGCGCGACCGTGCTCGCGATCTCGGCGCGCATCGCCGCCGTGTAGTCGGCGTCCGACAGCTCGCCCCGCACCCACGCGGCGCGCGTGCTGCGGATCTCCGAGGTCTGCGGGAACGACCCGATGGTCGTCGTCGGCAGCGGCGGCAGGTTCAGCCGCGCCTGCTGCGCGGCCGCCCGCTGCGCGTACGGCGCGCGCTCGACGTCGGCCGCGGTCAGCGCGGCGGTCCGCTCGCGCACCGCCGGGACGACGACGCCGGGCGCCGCCGCGCGCGAGCGCACCGCCGCCGTCGACTCCGCGAGCCGGTCGGCGACCGCCGCCCGGCCCTCGGTCAGCCCGGTGGCCAGCGTGACGACCTCGGCGACCTTCTGGTCGGCGAACGCGAGCCACGACTTCAGGTCGGCGTCGAGACGGGGCTCGTCGGCGACGTCGTGCGGCACGTGCAGCAGCGACGTCGAGGTGCCGACGGCCACTGCCTCCGCGCCCAGCTCGGCACCCAGGCCCTCCAGGAGGGTCAGGCGGGCGTCGAGGTCGGCACGCCAGATGTTGTGGCCGTCGATCGCGCCCGCGACCAGGGTCTTGGTCTCCAGGCCGGGGACCGGTCCGGTCGGCGCGGCACCGCGCACCAGGTCGATCGCGATCGCCTCGACGTCGGTGCCGGCCAGCAGGGCGAGCCCGTCGCCGGCCTCGCTGCGCAGGTCGCCGTACGGGGCGGTGACCAGGATCGCGGGGCGCTCGGCGGCGACGCCGTCGGCCCCGGGGGAGAGCTCGGTCGCCAGCGTGGCGTAGGCCCGGCGGACGGCGTCGGCCACCTCGTCGAAGGGGACGTCCAGCAGGTCCGTGACCAGGGCCGGCTCGTCGAGCTGCACCCAGGGTGCACCCGCGGCGGCGAGCGCGCGCAGCAGGTCGGCATAGGCGGCGACGACGTCGTCCAGCCGGTCCAGGGGGCGGAAGCCCTCGGGGGAACCGTCCGCGGGCTTGCTCAGGAGCAGGAACGTCACCGGGCCCACGAACGCGGGGCGGGTCACGACGGCCTGGCCGCCGTCGGCCGGCTGCGCCAGCTCGGTGAACTCGCGCACGGCGCGGTCGTCGACGAACCCGATCGGGGTGTCCGGACCGATCTCCGGGACCAGGTAGTGGTAGTTCGTGTCGAACCACTTGGTCATCTCGAGCGGCGCGTTGTCGCCCTCGCCGCGCGCCACCGTGAAGTAGGCCGAGAGGGGCAGGCGGCCCCCGTCCGCGGTGAGCCCGGCGAACCGGTCGGGCACGGCGCCCAGCAGGGCGACGGCGTCGAGCACCTGGTCGTAGTACGAGAACGAGCCGGGGACGGCAGCGTTGCCGGCGTCCAGGCCCAGGTCGACGAGGCGGCGGGCGGTGGTCAGCCGCAGGTCGCGGGCGGTCGCCTCCAGCTCGTCGGCGGTGGTGCGGCCGGCCCAGAAGGACTCGACGGCGCGCTTGAGCTCGCGCCTCCGGCCGATGCGCGGGTAGCCCAGGATCGTGGCGGTGGGAAGGTGCGGGTTCGTGACTGCCATGCGTATCAGCTCCATCGGACCTGGCGTTAGCACCTTGCCCCGAGATTGGCGCCTCGGAGGTAGGTTGCTGCGGTGTCGTGGAGCCAGGACTCTCGACCGCTCTGGATGATGAGACTTGATCGTAGGCATGCCCGGGATGTGGTCGGCAAACCGTCCACGCCTCGGACAAATCGGAGCCATAAGTTTGGTGATGGATCCGCCTGACCGTTTCGGCATCCGGTGATGGATTCTGACGTTCCCCGAGGACCGCACCCAGCGGGCAGCTCCCCGAACAGATCGGAACCACACCATGTCGAAGATCCTGATGGTCGTCTCTGCCGCGAACAGCCTGCGCCTGGCCGACGGCACCGAGCACCCCACCGGCTACTGGGCCGAGGAGGTCGCCGCCTCCCACCGGGTCCTCACCGCGGCCGGCGCCCAGGTCGACGTCGCGACGCCGGGCGGCGTCGCGCCCACGGTCGACGCGGTCAGCCTCGACGAGCGCGGCGGGGTGCCCGCCGCCGACGCCGCGGAGTTCCGCGCCTACCTCGACGGCATCGCCGGCCAGCTCGCCCACCCGCTCACGCTGGCCGACGTGCGCGGCGACGACTACGACGCGATCTACGTCCCGGGCGGTCACGCCCCCATGGCGGACCTCGCGCACGACGCCGACCTCGGCCGACTGCTGCTCGCGGCGAACGACCGGGGCACGACCGTGGGCGCGCTGTGCCACGGAGTCGCCGCGCTGCTCAGCGCCCAGGAGCCGGACGGCACCTTCGCCTACGCGGGCCGGGCGCTCACCTCGTTCACGGACGAGGAGGAGCGCCAGGGCGGCCTCGGCGACGCCGCGCCCTACCTCGTCGAGTCACGGCTGCGCGAGCGCGGCGCCGTCGTCCAGGTCGGCGCACCCTGGAGCAGCACCGTGGTCCAGGACGGCAACCTGATCACCGGGCAGAACCCGCAGTCCAGCGCGGCCGCCGCGGAGGCGGTGCTCAAGGCGCTCGCCGCGCGCTGAGCCCGGCTAGCCTGTGGGCAGGACGACGACGGAGGGGGTGCCGGTGCCGGGTCTCGACCTCCTCGCCACGTTCCTGGAGGTCTACCGCACCGGGTCGCTGTCGGCGGCGGCCGAGCGGCTGGGCGTGAGCCAGCCCGCCGTCACCGGGCAGCTCGCCCGCCTGGAGGAACAGCTCGGGACGCGCCTGTTCGTGCGGTCGCGCCGGGGCGCCGCGCCCACGGAGCGCGCCGTGGCGCTGGCCGCCGAGGTGGGGCTCCACGTGGACGGGCTCCGGACGGCGCTCGGTCCCCGCGACGTCGAGCCGGCGGCGCGGGGGCTTGTCCGGATCGGCGGGGCGGCCGAGCTGATGACGGTGCGTGTGCTGCCCGCGCTCGCGCCGCTCGTACCGCAGGGCCTCCAGCTCCGGACGACGCTCGGGCTCGGCGACGAGCTGCTGGCGGCGCTGGCGGCCGGCCACCTCGACCTGGTCGTGTCCTCGGTGCGCCCGCGGCAGGACGCCGTGGTGGCGACGCCGCTGGTCGACGAGGAGTTCCTGCTCGTCGGGCCCCCGGCCCTCGCCCACACCGTGGACGCGGGGCGTCTGGCAGCCGACCCGGTGGCCGCCCTGGCGCACCTGCCGCTGGTCGCCTACGCGGAGGACCTGCCGATCGTGCGCCGGTACTGGCGCAGCGAGTTCGGCCGGCGGCCGCCCAACACGACGGCGGTGGTGGCGCCCGACCTGCGCGCCGTGCTCGCCGCCGTCACCGGCGGTGCGGGCGTGTCCGTGCTGCCGCGGTACCTGGTCGCGCCCGCCCTGGACGCCGGGCAGGTGGTCGAGCTCCACCACCCCGAGGCGCCCCCGTTGAACACGCTGTACCTCGCGGGACGCCGCGGCGTCCCGCACGGGCCGGCGGTCGCCGCCGTCCGGGCGCGGCTGACCGAGGCCGCCGCGGAGTGGGGGAGCCTCTAGCCGGTCATGTCGTCGGGCCGGTCACGCCCCGGCGCACTCGCCGCTCTCCACCGGACCCGAGAGGCCGACGAGCGGCGGGTATGCCGAGACCCGGAGCTCCCAGCCGGCCGGGTCGGTCGCCGTCACGTAGGAGTCGCCCCCGTGCTCGGCGTGGGTCACGTCCGAGAGCGGGTCGAACCCGTGCTCCTGGAGCACCGGGTCGAGCCCGGCGGCGAGATCGGCGAGGCCGTCGCTGGGCTCGTACAGGTCGCCCTCGCCCAGGCTCTCGGCGAGGAAGAGCACGCACTCGCCGTCCGGCTGCTCGGTGAGGGACGGGAAGCGGTCCTTGGCGGTCCACTCGACCTCCGGGACGGCCTCCTGGAGCGCGCCGAGGACGTCGTCCAGCGCCGCCGTGTACCGCTCGGTCGCGGCCTCGCGTGCGGGGGCCGGCTCCGCGGGTCCGGCCGGGACGTCGGGACCCGCGGAGCAGGACGCCAGCACGGCGGGGAGAAGCAGCACCGCGCAAAGTGCCCGTAGGGGGAACAGGGGCCGCATCCGTCTCCTCGTTCGTGCTCGACGCCGTCGTGCCGGGGACGCTACCAGGCACGACGGCGTCGCGGTCAGAATGTCGCCGCGGATTCCCCGGGCACGCGACGGCTCCCGGCGGTCTCCGGGGAACACGTTGCACAGCCGAGGAGGTAACGCTCAGCTAGCACTGCTACCTCAGCGTTACGCCCTCGGACGCGTGACGTCTTCCCCGAGGCCTGCCGGGTGTGCGTGGGCTGTCGCCCCGAGCGCGACGGCCACCGCCGTCAGCGCCGCGCTCGCCGCCAGGGGCCCGGCGGGCCCGAGCGCCACCACGGCGCTCCCGCCGAGCACCGGACCGGCGAGCGCGCCGAGGTTGAGGGCGACCGTCGAGAACGCGCCGCCCAGGGTCGGCGCGCCGTGGGCCGCCGCCATGGAGCGGGCGATCAGCGTGCCGCCGACGGCGAACGACAGCGCGCCCTGCACCGGCGCGAGCACCCACGCCGCCGCGGGGATCGGCGCGAGCGCGGCCCACAGGACCCATCCCGTGAGCAGGGCCGGGCCGGCGATCACGAGCAGGCGCCCGCCGTGCGCGTCGGCGAGCCGGCCCGCGGCCGAGACCCCCGCGAAGGCGCCCAGGCCGAACAGGGCCAGCACCACCGGGACCAGCGCGGACCCGAGGCCCGCGCCGTCGGTGACGACGACCGCCAGGTAGGTGAACGCGCAGAACGTCGCGCCGTTGACCAGCACCCCGAGCGCGAGGTGGTGCAGCAGGCGCGGGGAGCGCAGCGCGGCGAGCTCGGTCCGCAGGTCCAGCCGGGCGCGCGGCGCCTCGGCGTCGAGCCGTACCGGCGTCAGGCGGACCACGGCGACCAGGGCCGCGGCCGAGACCCCGGCGATCGCCCACAGGGCGGACCGCCAGCCCCAGAGCTCGCCCAGCAGCGCGCCGGCGGGGACGCCGGCGACCAGGGCGAGCGTCGTGCCGCCGAGGATCACCGCCAGCGCCCTGGCCCGCCGCCCGGCGGGGACGACGGCCTGGACCGTCGACAGCGCGACCGCGAGGAACCCCGCGTTGGCCACCGCGGCGAGGAACCGGGTGCCGAGCAGCACGGCGAAGCTGTCGGTCAGTGCCCCGGCGACGTGCGCCGCGACGAAGACGAGCAGGCAGGCGGACAGGGTCCACCGGGGCGGCAGGCGACGTCCGACGGCGGCCGTGAGCGGCGCGCCGACGACCATTCCGACCGCGAAGCCCGAGGTCAGGTAGCCGGCCTGGGCGAGCGAGACGCCGAGGCCGGCGGAGATGCCGGGCACGAGCCCGGCGAGGACGAATTCCGACGTGCCTTGCGCGAAGACCGCGACCGCGAGCACGTAGAGCAGGACAGGCATGAAGAACTCCGAAGGGTGGAGGGAGACGGGTAGGCCGGGACGGCACTACGGGCCCTTCGGATGCGGGTGTTCTCTACCGGGGCATCTCGGGCTACCGGAGTACCGGCAGCCCTGATCTGGATGCTTCGGGAGAACTCATGCGGTGAAGCTAGCAGGTACGGGCAGCGGACGCCGCCATGCGACCTCGCGGTCGAGCTGGCCCGTCGAGCGGAAGAGCTGCACCTGGTGGGCGTCGGGCAGGGCGGCGGCGAGCGCTCGCGTCGTCGTCGGGCCGAAGCCGAGCTTCTGCCAGAAGCCGCCCGACCGGCGGGAGAACAACCAGGCCTCGCGCGCTCCGGCGTCGGCGGCCCGGTCCAGCGCGAAGCGGGCCAGGCGCAGGCCGTCCCCGGCGCCGCGCAGGTCGGGCCGGACGGCGACGCTGCGGATCAGCGTGTGCGCGCCGTCCGCGCCGAGCTCGAAGCCCGTCGTCGCGGTGACCGCCCCGGCGTCGTCGCGCTCCAGCCAGAGGCGGACGGCAGGCTCCGCGAGGGCCGCGACCGTCAGGTCGGCCGTGCGGAGGAACGCGGCCAGGTCGTCGAGGTCGGCGGAGGCGGCGGGGTGGAGCACGCCAGGGAGCCTATCCGGTGGGGTGGCGGGGCGGTGAGCCCGCGGGCCGTCGGGGAAGCGGGGGCCGGGTCACGGCTGGCCGGCGTCGTCCGTGGGGGCCATGCTCGGCTGGTCGCACAGCGACCAGCTCAGGTCGCTGTGCACGCGGATCTGCTTGCCGCGGTCGGAGGTGGCCCAGATCTCCTGGGCCTGCGGCAGCCAGGTCGTGGTGTCGACGAGCAGCTCGACGCGGGTCACGTCGCCGCCCCGGATCAGGCCGTCCGAGGGGGTGACGCGGATGCGCGCGACCGTCTGCCCGCCCAGCTCCTCGACCGCGAGGTCGTCGTCGAGCCACTGGTTCGTGCCGTCGTAGCCCGGCAGCCCGAGCAGCACGCTTGCCGACGCCGCCTGCAGCACCTGCAGGGGCTGCTGGTCCAGCTGGGGCTTCGGCACGACCAGGTCCGGCCCGTCGACCTGGTCGAAGCGCATGATCGACTCGTCCCCGAGCGTCGAGCGGATCTTCACGCCGCAGTTCGCGCCGGACATCGCCTTGCCCGCCCGGGTGACGACCTCGCCCGGCGTGAGCCAGGTCGTGGGGGACGGCGACGCGCCGGGACGCGGGGTCCCGGCCGCCGACGCGCCGGTGCCCGGCGCCGAGTCCGGGAGGGCGCCCGGTTCCGGGACGCCCGCCAGGCTCAGCACGAGGACGGCGGCCGCTGCCGCGGCGGCCGCACCCGCCCACGCGAGGACCGGCCCGCGGCGGCCCGAAGGCGCGCGCCGGAGGGCGGCCGGGACCGGCCCGGGTCCCGCGTCGGGGTCGCGGAGCAGGACCTCGACGGTGCCGGTGTCGGCCCAGTCGTCGGGGCCGACGTCGGCCCACGTGCCGCTAGGGTCGGCGTCGCGCGAGTCGGTGCCGCTAGATCGGGCGCCGCCAGGGCCGGCGTCGGCCCGGCCGCTCGCGCGCGGGTCGAGGCTGCGGAGGCGGCCCGCAGCCTCGTCCGGCGCTTGGGCCTGCGCCGCGGCCCGTGCCCGGGACTCGGCGTACGCGCGCGCGAGGTCGAGCTCGGGATCGGCCGCGCGCAGGGCGCGGCGGGCGCGGGTCAGCTCGTTGTCGTCCACGTCAGGCTCCTTCCTCGGTCGGCCGTTCGTCGGTCAGTCGTTCGTCGGTCAGCCGTTCGTACGCCGCGCGCAGGCGGCGCCGGGCGCGGTGCACCCGGGTGGCCGCGACCGCCGTCGTGCAGCCCAGGACCTGGGCCACCTCCGCGGTGCTGAGCTCCGCGGCCGCGAGCAGCGCGATGACCTCCCGGTCGGCGGGGCGCAGCAGGTCCAGCGCGCGGCGGAGCTCGTCGAGCTCGCCGACCAGGCGGACGTCGTCGGCGCTCGCCGCGGCCGGGTGCGTGCGCACCCGCTCGACCAGGGCCGTGCGCCGCTGCCGGGCGCGCGCCTGGTTGGCCATGACCCGGCGGGCGACGGCCAGGAGCCACGCCCGTGGGTTGTCCGGCAGCTCGCCCTTGCGCCACACGATCGCGAAGACCTCGGCCACGACGTCCTCCGCCTCGGCGGCCGGGAGCCGCGCGCGGGCGTAGCGGTGGACGGCGCGCGCGTGCGTCGCGAAGAGCTCCTCCGTGCGCGCGGGCGTCAGCGGGCCCGGCGCGGCGCGGTGCGGCTCGGTGTTCGTGGTCAGGGCGGGCTCCGGGGTCTCCGTCGGTCAACCGGGGTGCAGGTCCTCGGGGGTGGATGCTTCCGACACAGTGTGTCCGGCAGGGGATCGCCCATGTCAGGTCCCGGATGTTGCCCACGTCACAGCGCGCCGCTGACATCGGCGGCCGCGCGCCGCACACGACCCCGGTGTGCCTACCTTTTCGAACCGTTTGTCCGTGACCCGCGCGAAGGGCTCCCGAGCAGTGCTGCTCGCCGCCGTGCTGTTCCTCGCCGCGCTGCTCGCCGCCCCGATGCTCCTCGCCGGCTGCGCGGACGGGTCCGGCACCGGGCCGGCCGGGCCGTCGGACGGTGTGGGGCTGTCCGGCTCCGGACAGCAGGGCGGCGGGCACGGCGCGGGGGAGCCGGGGACCGGCGGGGCGGACGCCGACGGCGGAGACGGCGGAGCGGCCGCCGACGGCGCGACCGGCGCAGACGGCGGGGCGGGCGCCGCGAGCGCCGTCGGGCAGCAGAACGCGCCCGCTGCTGCCGAGCCGGGCGACGACCCGGGCTTCGACCTGACCGCCCGCTCCATCACCGACCCGGCGAGCCCCTGGGTGGTCGTCAACAAGCACACGCCGCTCGACCCGGTCGACTACGAGCCCGACCTCACCACCGTGCGCGGTTACCTCGTGCGGCCCGACGTCGCGCCGGACCTCACGGCGCTGCTCGCGGCGGCCGACGCCGACGGCGTCCGCCTGACGCTGCGCAGCGCCTACCGCGGGTACCCCAAGCAGGCCGCGGTCTACGAGGGCTGGGTGGCGCAGCTCGGGGCGGCGCAGGCCGACGCCGTCTCGGCGCGCCCGGGCCACAGCGAGCACCAGACGGGCCTGGCGGTGGACGTGGGCGGCACGACCGAGCCCGGGTGCGACTTCGAGCCGTGCTTCGGTCGGACCGCCGAGGGGCGGTGGGTCGCGGAGCACGCCGGGACGTACGGCTTCCTGGTGCGTTACACGCCCGAGAACAGCGACGTGACGGGGTACGCCCCCGAGGCCTGGCACCTGCGCTGGGTGGGCCGCGACCTGGCGGCGTACATGGGCGGCGCCGGCGTCACGACGCTGGAGGAGGTCTTCGACGTGGCCGGTGGGGGCTATACCGACTGACGGGCTTGACCTTGCCGTAGCGGCAACCCTGCACGCTGCGGTCATGACCACACCAGACAGTACGGCCGCGGCCGTACGAGGCACCGCGATCGAGGTCGTCGGCCTGCACAAGTCCTACGGCGACCACCACGTGCTCGACGGCGTGGACCTCGCCGTCCCCGCCGGCTCCGTCTACGCCCTGCTCGGGCCGAACGGCGCGGGCAAGACCACCATGGTGAACATCCTGTCCACGCTGCTCGCGGCCGACGCCGGCGTGGTGCGCGTCGCGGGCCACGACGTGCGGCGCGAGCCGGACAGGGTGCGAGCGGCGATCGGCGTGACCGGGCAGTTCTCGGCGATCGACATGTTCCTCACCGGCCGCGAGAACCTGCGCCTCATGGCCGACCTGACCCACCTCGACCGGGCGACCGCCGTCCGGGACGTCGCGGCGCTGCTCGACCGGTTCGACCTGGCCGACGCCGCCGACCGCCGCGCCCTGACGTGGTCCGGCGGCATGCGACGCCGCCTCGACCTGGCGATGACGCTCATCACCCGGCCGCGGCTGATCTTCCTGGACGAGCCGACGACGGGGCTCGACCCGCGCAGCCGCCGCGCCGTCTGGCAGGTGGTCCGCGAGCAGGTGGCCGACGGCGTCACCGTGCTGCTCACCACCCAGTACCTCGAGGAGGCCGACGCCCTGGCCGACCGGGTCGGCGTGCTCGACGTCGGCACGCTCGTGGCCGAGGGGACGCCGGGCGAGCTCAAGGCGCAGGTGCCCGGCGGTGCCACCAGCCTCGACGACGTGTTCCTGGCGCTCACGGGGCACGCCGCCGACCCCGCCGTCGTCGGCCCCGATACCGACACAGATACCGACAACGCCACCTCGGAGGTGACCGCACGATGAGCACCACCTACGCCGTCCGCGACTCGATGACCATGCTGCGCCGC
This sequence comes from Promicromonospora sp. NPDC059942, assembly GCF_042731755.1. Lineage (NCBI taxonomy): Bacteria > Bacillati > Actinomycetota > Actinomycetes > Micrococcales > Promicromonosporaceae > Promicromonospora > Promicromonospora sp. NPDC059942. The sequence continues at coordinate 487,737 of NZ_JBHWLR010000003.1, read as the reverse complement.
AACCTGCGGCACCTGAGCCGCTACCCCTCCCTGGCGGTCATGCTGATCGCCATCCCGGTCGTGTTCCTGCTGCTGTTCGTCTACGTGTTCGGCGGCACGCTCGGCGCGGGCCTCCCGGTCGACGGCGGGGGCAGCCGCGCCGACTACCTGAACTACCTGGTCCCCGGCATCTGGGTCATGACCGTGTCGAGCGTGGCGAACGGGACCGCCGTCGCCGTCGCGATCGACCGCACCGGCGGGATGTTCGACCGGTTCCGGACGATGGACATCGCGCGCGTCTCGGTGCTGACCGGGCACGTGCTCGGCGCGGTGATCCGCACGGTGCTCGCCCTGACGGTGATGGTCGCCTTCGCGCTGCTGCTCGGGTTCCGGTCGCAGGCCGGGGTGGCGGGCTGGCTCGGCGCCGCCGGGCTGGTGCTGCTCCTGGCGTTCTCGTTCACCTGGCTGACGGTCGCGATGGGGCTGGCCGCGGGCAGCGTCGAGACGGCGAGCAACACGCCGCTCGTGCTGATGGTGCTGCCCGTGGTGAGCAGCGGCTTCGTGCCCACCGAGCAGATGCCCGCCGGGCTGCGGCAGTTCGCCGAGCACCAGCCGTTCACGCCGGTTATCGAGACGCTGCGGGCCCTGACGTCGGGCACGCCCGTCGGGCCGGACGGCTGGCTCGCGATCGGCTGGTGCGTGCTGATCGCCGGGGTGGGCTACGTGTGGTCCCGGCACGCCTTCGGCAGGGTCGCGGCCGCGGCCCGCTGACCGCTGACCGACGACCGATGACAGGGGAGAGGATGGCGTCATGCTGACGATCGGGCAGGTCGCGTCCTACGCGGGGGTGACGGCGCGCACCGTGCGGCACTACCACGCCGTCGGGCTGCTGCCGGAGCCGGAGCGCGACCACTCCGGGTACCGCCGCTACGGCGCGCAGGCCGTGGTGGACCTCCTCCGGATCCGGACCCTGGCCGACGCCGGGGTGCCGTTGGCCCGCGTCCAGGAGCTGCTGCACGCCGACGAGGAGGAGTTCACGGCCGCCGTCGCCGAGATCGACGCGCGGCTCCGGTCGGAGATCGAGGAGCGCGAGCGGCACCGCGAGCGCATCGCGCGGCTCGCCGCGGGGGACAGCCTGGCCCTGCCGCCGGAGGGCGCGGCCTACCTCGACCGGTGGCGCGAGCTGGGCGTGCCGGAGCAGGTCGTCGAGATCGAGCGGGACAGCTGGATCCTGTCGCTGGCCGTGTACTCGCGCGAGCAGATCGCCGCCGCGATGGTGAACAAGGGCCGGCTCCTGGAGGACGCCGAGTTCGTCGGCGTGCTGCGGGCGATCGGCGACGGGATCGGCTGGGACCCGGACGACCCGCGGCTGCCCGGCCTGGCCGACCAGGTGGCCGCCGTCCTGGACCGGCACGCCGAGTGGACCGGCGACGGCGTGCGCGGGGTGGAGCGAGGGCTCGTCGAGCAGTTCGACTCGCTGGCCCTCGACTCCATCCCTGCGGGCCGCCGCCTGGAGGAGCTGCTGGAGGAGCGCGGCTGGTCGGGCTGGACCCGCCAGGAGCGGGTGCCCCGCAAGGCCCGGTGACGAGTGTTGGCCGCGCGGGTCGACGGGCGATGGCTGCGGGCGGCGGCTGCGCGTGCCAACTGGGCTGCCGGGGCTGTCGGGGTAGCGCGTGCTGCCTGTGCCGCCCGTGGGTCGGCGGGGCTGCGCGGGGGTCGGCGTCGACCACAGCACCTGCTGCCAAGGGACTGCCGTCACGGTGTTGACCACAGCAGTTGCTGCCAAGAGACCGCCGTCACGGTGTCGACCACAGCAGTTGCTGCCACGCGGGGCCTTCTTTGGCAGCAACTGCTGTGGTCAACGCCGGCCGGCCGGCGAGCGGCGGGCGGCGGGCCGGCGGGCGGCGGGCGGCGGCGTCAGAAAGGGAGCCAGACGATCGACGCCAGCGCCGCCAGGTAGAGGGCCTGCTCCGCGAGGCGGCGGCCGACCGGCGTGGCGGGCTTGCCGCCGAACAGGACGCCGCGACGCGCCGCGGAGATGTTCGCCGGGGTCATCGCCAGGGTGAGCAGTCCCAGGCAGACCGCGGCCGCGGACGCCGTCGCGGGCACCAGCAGGCCGATCGCGCCCGCCAGCTCCAGCACCCCCGTGCCCGCGACGAGCAGGTCGGGGCGCGGCAGGCCCGGCGGCACCATGCGCACGAGGTCCTGGCGGACGTGCGGGATGAGCCGGCCGGACGACGCCAGCAGGTAGACGGCGGCGACGCCGACCCGGGCGGCGTCGTGCCAGGAGTCGAGGGCCGGGACCGCGAGCAGGCCGAGCAGGCGCGCGAGCGCCGTGACCGCGAGCAGCAGCACGGGCAGGGGGACAGGCATGACCGTTCCAATCTTGACGGCGACAAGTTCGAGCGACACCTCACCACTCGCGGTGTTATCTTGTCAATGGCAAGATCGGATCGCCGGGCTCGAACCGGCGTCGAGCACAAGAACACCGGGAGAGACGGGGCTCCATGAGCTACCACCACGGAGACCTGCGCAGGACGATGACCGCCGCCGCCGCGACCGCCGTCGCCGAGCGCGGGCCCGCCGGCCTGAGCCTGCGCGAGCTGGCCCGGCTCGCGGGGGTGTCGCACGCCGCGCCGGCCCACCACTTCGGGGACAAGGCGGGCGTGCTCACGGCCGTTGCGACCGAGGGCTTCACCCTGCTCGCCTCGGCCGTGGACGACGCCGGGGACGACCTGCTCGCCGCCGGCGTCGCCTACGTGCGGTTCGCGGTGGACCACCCGGGGCACTTCGCCGTCATGTTCGACCGCAGCCTGCTGCACGGTGACGACGCGGACCTGCTCGCCGCCGAGCAGGTTGCCTCCGGGGCGCTCGCGGGCCTGGCGCCCGACGCCGACGGGGCGCGCGCGGCCTGGTCCGTCGCCCACGGCTTCGCGAGCCTCTGGCTCTCCGGCGCGATCTCGGGGTCCGACGTCGTCGCGGCCGCGGAGCCGGTCCTGCGCCGACTGGTCCCGGACGCCTGAGACACGCCGGGCGCCGCCGTAGGCCGCCGCGGGATGACCATGCAGTTGCTGCCAGTGGGCACGACCGTTTGGCAGCAGGTGCATGGTCGTCGGGCGGTGGGTCATTCGACGGGTCGGCCGGCAACGGATGACCATGCAGTTGCTGCCAGACGGGACGCCGGAATGGCAGCAGGTGCGTGGTCGGCCGGCGGGCGCTCGGGCGGTGGATCGGCCCGCGACAGTCGCGCCGCCATGCCGGGGGTATCGGTCTGTACGGGGGTGTCGGCCCCGGGGCGTGCGCCCGCGAGATGAGCATGCAGTTGCTGCCAGAAGGCAGGTCTGCTTGGCAGCGGGTGCATGGTCGTCAGGCGGTGGGTTGGTCGACGGGGCGGCCGGCGGCGGGTTGGTCGACGGGGCGTCCGGCGGCGTCCGTCAGCCGACGGCCGCGGTGCCGGCCTGCCGGTTGCGGTCGCGGCCCGGCGGCGTGCCGAACAGGCGGCGGTACTCCCGGTTGAACTGGGCCGCGCTCTCGTAGCCGACGTCGAACGCGACCCGGGTGACGCTCGTGTTCCGCGACGCGAGCATCTGGCGCGCGGTGGCCAGCCGGAGCTGCTTCTGGAACTGGAGCGGGCTCGACCCGGTCACCGCGCGGAACGTGCGGTGGAACGCGGAGACGCTGAGGCCCGCGCGCCGGGCGAGGTCCTCGACGCGGAGCGGCTCGGCGGCGTTGTCCCGGATCCACTGCACCACGGTGCTGACTCGCGTGAGCCTGCTGCCGGCCAGCCCGAGCTGCCGCACGGTGTCGCCCTGCGGTCCCGTGACCAGCAGCCAGAGGATCTCCCGCTGCACCATCGGTCCGAGCACCGCGAGGTCGCGCGGTCTGTCGAGCAGGCGGATCAGCCGTCCGACGGCGTCCAGCAGCTCGGCCGGCGCCCGGCTCGTCGCCAGCGCGGGGACGGCAGGGCCGAGCCCCGGGCCGGGCGCGCCGAGCGGGCCCGAACCGCGAGCGGTTTCGGTTGGTGCGGCGTCCGGCGACGCCGCTCCCGGGGACCCGGTGCTCGCCGACGTGCTTCCCGCCGCCCCGGCTCCCGTCGACCCAGGCCCCGCCGACCCAGCCCCCGTTGACCCAGCCCCCGCCGCCGCAGCCCCCGCCGACAGCAGCAGCTCCGCGATCGCCGGCGCGGTCAGCGTCATCCCGAAGCCCAGGGCCGGGGCCTGCTCGCTCGCCTGCGTGAACCGCCCGATGACCGGCAGGTCGATCGACGTGACCAGGTACTCGCCGGGCCCGTACACGACGGTCTCGGCGCCCAGCCGCAGCTCCTTGGTGCCCTGCGTGATGAGCGCGAACGTGGTGCCCGTCGTCGCGGCCTCCGGGTCGCCCGGCCGTGTCTCGCGCGAGAGGAACACCCCGGGCAGCGGCTCGCTGGTGCCGGCGGGCGCCCGCCGGTCCATGAGCGCGCGCAGCTCGTCGAGGTCCATGCCGCCCACCTTCCTCCTCCGACGACGCTCCGACCCCGCGCAACACCCCTGCGAGCAGGATCAGGCAAGAAAGCGCGAGGAACGCTATCACCGCTGCAACCAATCATCGCCTTGACTTGTCGGGCAGCCAGGACCGCACGGTCCCGACTCCAGTGCATCCACAAGGAAGCACTATCCGGCAAGACTCAGGACCACCAGAGAACGAGGCAGACATGTCGATCACCATCGTCGTCGGGGCCAGCTCCGGCATCGGGCAGGCCGCCGCGATCCGCGCCGCGGAGGGCGGCTCCGGCGTCGTCGTCACCTACAACGCCAACCGGGACGGCGCGCTGGAGACCGTCGAACGCATCGAGGAGGCCGGCGGCACCGCCGTCGCGCTCCCGCTCGACGTGGGCGACAGCGCCACGTTCCCGGCGTTCCGGGCCGCCGTCGAGCGGGCGCTGGCCGAGACCTGGGGCGCGCGGACCGTCACGGGCCTGGTCAACAACGCCGGGTACGGCGGCGGCACCCTGTTCGCGGACACCACCGAGAAGCAGCTCGACGACTTCTACCGGGTCATCTTCAAGGGTCCCTACCTGGTGACCCAGGCCCTGCTGCCGCTGATCGAGGACGGCGGCGCGATCGTGAACACCGCCAGCAGCTCCGCGGGCACCGCCGGGCTGTCCGAGGGGTACTCGGCCTACGGGTCGATGAAGGGTGCCGTCGTCGTGCTGACCCGCTACCTCGCCAAGGAGCTGGGCGCGCGCGGCATCCGCGTGAACTCGGTGTCCCCGGGGCCCACGCGCACCCCGTTCGCCGGCGGCGCGTTCGAGGAGTACCCCGAGGTCACGGCGCAGCTCGTCGGCCGCACCGTGCTGGGCCGCCTCGGCGAGCCAGACGACGCCGGCTCCGCCATCGCGTTCCTCCTGTCCGACGGCGCCCGCTGGATCACCGCGCAGGACATCGAGGTGACCGGCGGCTTCAACCTGTAGGCCGATCAACCTGTAGGCCGATCAACCTGTAGGCGGATCAACCTGTAGGCGGATCAACCCGCAGGCGGATCAACCTGTGGGCGGTTCAGCCCATAGCCCGTGCGGGCGGCGCGCCTGTGGCTAGGGTCGGACCATGCGGTTTCGACCGATGCCCGAGGTGTCGGCCTGGACCCACACCGGGGTCCGGGCCGGCTTCGAGGTGCTGTTCGTCCGGTCGACGGCGGACGGGCTGGTGCTGCGCGGGCACACCACCGCCGCCGAGGGCGCCGAGGCGTGGTCGGTCGGGTACCGGATCGACGTCGACCACCGGTGGCGTACCCGCGAGGTCCGGATCGAGGCGTTGACGGCCGCCGAGACCCTCCGCGTCACCCTCGAACGGGCCGACCTCACCGAGGCGGACAACCCGGCGGGCGGGGCACGCTGGCTCGTCGACGGCGTACCCGACGACCGGTTCGACGACTGTGTCGACGTGGACCTCGAGTCGTCCGCCGTGACGAACACGCTGCCGGTGCACCGGCTCGACCTGCGGCCCGGGCGGGCCGGTGCCGCGCCGGCGCTGTTCGTCCGGGCCGCCGACCTCTCCGTCGAGCCGATCGAGCAGGAGTACCGGCTCCGGGAGCGCACTCCCGACGTGCTCAGCCTCGACTACACCTCGGCGACCTTCGACTTCGCCTGCGTGCTCACCCTCGACCCCTCCGGGCTGGTGCAGGAGTACCCGGGCATCGCCGTCCGCGAGCGCTGACCGGACGGGTGCGTCATTCACCCGGCCCGACGTGTATCGTTTCGGCTGCTGCAGGCCTCTGACCTGGGATAACATCCCTCTCGGCCCGAAACGCGAGTTCCAAAATGTCCTAGTATGCGCGATGATGGCCCCGCCACCTATCACCAGGGGAATATCGTGACCGCGACCGCCTCCGGGGCCACCGCAGCACCGCCCGACGTACCCACGTCCACGCCCGCCCTCGTCGCCTGCGACGTCGACGGGACCCTCGTCCGCACCGGCCGCCGGGCCACCCCCGCCGTCGTCGAGGCGCTCGCGGCGGTGCGTGCCGCCGGGCACCACCTGGTGATCGCCACCGGCCGGTCGCTGTCGGGCGCGGTGCAGGTGGTGCGGCAGCTCGGGGTCCGCGAGGGCTGGGTGGTCGCGGCGAACGGGGCCGTGACCGCACGCCTGGACCCGGACGGCTACTCGGTGGTCGAGGTGCGCACCGTGGCGGCCGAGCCCGTGGTCCGGCTGGTCACGCGCATCCGGCCGGACCTCCGGCTCGCGGCCGAGGTGGTCGGCACCGGGTACCGCGTCACCCGGCGGTTCCCCGAGCAGCAGCTCCACGGGCACCAGGAGGTGCTGCGCCAGGTCGAGGACCTCTGGGCGCGGCCGACGCCGCGCCTGGTCGTGTACGGGCAGTGGGCCCAGCGCCTCGCCCCGGCGCTGCGCGCGTCCGGCGTCACCGCGATCCCCGCCCGCGTGGACTGGGTGGACGTCACCGCCCCCGGCGTCAGCGCGGCGATCGCGCTGGAGAGCATCCGCGTGGAGCTCGGCGTCGCGCCGTCGCGGACCCTGGCGGTCGGCGACGGGGAGAACGACCTGGAGATGTTCGCCTGGGCGGCCGTGTCGATAGCCATGGGGCACGCGCCCGCCACCGTCCGCGCCGCCGCCCACCGCGTCACGGGCACCGTGGAGCAGGACGGCGCGGCGTCGGCGCTGCGCGACGCGCTCCTGCTGTCGGCGGCCTGACCTGCCCGAACGGTAGTGCGACCCGTCCGGCGACCGATTGAACCAAAACGTTAGGCCCTCTACCATCAGGCCAGCAGCCCGCCGCGGAAGCCGGTCCGGGGCGGTCAGGGGAGTCGGGGGCACAGTGCCAGTCGCAGCGCTCAGCAGCGGGGATCCGCGCGAGGTCGGTCCGTACGTGATCGAGGGGCGCCTCGGCGCGGGTGGCATGGGGAGCGTGTACCTGGGCCGCCCGCGCACCGGGCGGCCCGTGGCGGTCAAGGTCATCCACCCCGACCTGGCGGGCGACGCCGAGTTCCGCACGCGCTTCCGGCGCGAGGTCGCCGCGGCGCGGCGGGTCGGCGGCTTCTGGGCGGCGCAGGTGGTCGACGCCGACCCCGACGCCGAGCGGCCGTGGATGGCCACCGCCTACGTGGCGGGCCCCTCGCTGCAGGACGCGGTGGACCAGGAGGGCGCGCTGCCCCTGTCGGTGGTCCGCACCCTGGGCGCCACCCTCGCCGAGGCCCTGAGCGCCATCCACGACCAGGGCCTGGTGCACCGCGACCTCAAGCCGTCCAACATCCTGCTGGCCGACGACGGCCCCCGGGTCGTGGACTTCGGCATCGCGCTGGAGCGGGACGCGACCTCCCTGACCCGGCAGGGCTCGATCGGCACGGCGCCCTACATGTCGCCCGAGCAGGTGCGCGGCCTGGACATCACCCCGGCGTCCGACGTCTTCGCGCTCGGCTCGGTGCTGGGCTTCGCCTGCACGGGGCGCAGCCCCTTTGGCGGCGGCGCGGCCGAGGACGTCGCCCGGCGCGTGGTCCACGACGAGCCCGACCTGACCGGTGTGCCGTCGGGCATCCGCGACCTGGTGGGGTCCTGCCTCGCGAAGGAGCCGGGGGAGCGCCCCGCGCTGTCCGACGTCGTGGACCGGCTCGCCACGGGTACGAACAGCTGGGAGCTGCCCGCCGGTGTGGTCGCGATGATCGCGGAGCGCAGCGCCGAGGTGGGCGGGGCCGAGGCGGGCGTGGTGTCGGTGGCCCGGCACGACCCCGCGGCCACCGAGCGGGTCGGTGACCCGGGCACGCGGCGCGGGGACCTGCTGGTGGGCGGCGGGGCGCCGGACGCCGCCGGCGTGCCGGCGGGCGGCCCGGACGACGCCCCGGCCCGGCCCTGGTGGCGGACCCCGGCGGCGAGGTGGGCCGGCATCGGGGTGGCGGCCGTGGCCGTCGGCACGGTCGCCGCCGTCGCGGTCGCGGGGGTGCTGACCCCCGACGGCGGGACGCCGGACGCCGGGCCGTCGCCGTCGGTCGGCAACATGCAGCTCACCGTGCCGGACGAGGAGCACGACGTCACGCTCGAGGTGACCGCCACGGGCAAGGACGCCGCCACCACGGAGGTGGGTGTGCGCTACGACGGGCGGCTCGGCCCGTCCGGCCTGGCGGGCTCGTTCCGCAGCGCTGAGGACGTCGCGGAGATGGATCCCGACAAGCTGTACACCGAGATCGAGCTCCCGTGGAGCAGGACGATCACCGCCAAGGGCACGGTCGACGGGGCGTACATCACCCTGACGGCCGAGGCCGGCTGGCGCGACCGGATGGCCATGCTGACCACCGACACGGACGTCGCGGTCTCCTGCCGCATCCTGATCGACGGCGAGGTGGTCGCCGAGGAGGCCGGGCAGGTCAACGTGGGCTGCATGCTCCTGCCCCCGCAGATCCAGGCGCAGATGGACGAGATGCGCGAGAACAGCGAGAAGCTGGCCAAGGAGCAGACCAAGGAGCAGCAGGAGCGGCTGGACGACATGCCCGAGCCCGGCACCCCTGAGTTCCAGGAGTACCTGGACAACCTGCTGGGCAAGGCCGGCCAGACCCAGGAGGGCAACGGCTGATGCGCCGCGTCGCACGGCTGCCCGAGGTGCGCCCGTGATCGAGGCACTCCGGGCGGACGACCCCGCCCAGGCAGGCCCGTACCGCCTCCTGGGCCGGCTCGCCGCCGGCGGCATGGGCCAGGTCTACGTGGGCCGCTCGCGCGGCGGGCGCGTCGTCGCGGTCAAGGTGATCCACCCGGGCCTGGCGCAGGGTGACGAGTTCCGCGTCCGGTTCGCCCGGGAGGTCGAGGCCGCCCAGGCGGTCGGCGGCTATCACACGGCCGAGGTGGTCGACGCCGACGCGTACGCCGACCGGCCCTGGATGGCCACCGCCTACGTGCCCGGCCCGTCGCTGCACGAGGTGGTGCAGCGCGGCGGCGTGCTCGACGTCGAGGCGGTCCGGGCGCTCGGCGCGGGGCTGGTGGGCGGCCTGGAGGCGATCCACGCCGCGGGCCTGGTGCACCGCGACCTCAAGCCCGCCAACGTGCTCCTGACGGCCGACGGCCCGCGCGTGATCGACTTCGGCATCGCGCGCGCCGTCGACGCGACGTCGGTGACGACGTCGGGCGACGTGCTCGGCACCGCCGCCTACATGTCGCCCGAGCAGGTGCGCGGACGGGAGGCCGAACCGCCGTCGGACGTGTTCGCCCTGGGGTGCGTGCTGCACTTCGCGGCCACGGGGCGCTCGCCGTTCGGCGGCGGCCCCACCGAGGCGGTCGTCTACCGCGTCGTGCACGAGGACGTCGACCTCGGCGAGGCGCCCGAGGAGCTGCGCGGGCTGATCGCGGACTGCCTCGCCAAGGACGCGGCCGACCGGCCGACGACGGCGCAGGTGCTCGACCGGCTCCGGCCGGCCGGCGGCGCCGGGGCCGGTGCTGCCGCGGTCGCGGGCGCGGCGGCGGTCGTGCCGTGGCGGCTGCCGTCCGGCGTCGGCCCGCTGGTCGCGGAGCGCGCGCAGGAGCTCAAGGACCTGCAGGCGCGGGAGGCGCCCGCGGTCACCGAGGTGGTCCGGGCGCCGGTCCCGGAGGGCGTCGAGGACGCCGTCGACACGGGCGACCGCGCGGGCACGAGCACGGGAGCGGGAGTGGGGCCCGGCGGTGCCCGGGTCGGTGGGCGTGGCACGGGCCGGCGCCGGGGGTGGTGGGCGCTCGCGGCGGCCGGGGCCGCCGCGGTGGCCGGCGGCGCGTGGTGGTTCGCGGCGGAGGGCGACGTCCCCGCCGACGCCGTGGCGAGCGGTGCCTACAGCCTGTCCGGCGAGCACCTGGGCGCCGGACCCGTGGACGCGCCGCACAGCGTGGAGCTGGAGATCGTGACCCCCCGCGACGGCGAGGTGCTGACGGTGAGCTACGACGCCACGGTCGTCACCTCGGACGACGAGGGCACCCAGCAGGGGCAGCAGGGCAACGGCGACGGCTTCACGGTGGTGACGCCGTGGACGGGCACCATCCCCGTCGAGTCGAAGGTCCTGTCCCTGACCGTCACCGCGGAGGGCGACGACGTCGACGACATCACCTGCCGGATCGGGCTGGACGGCGAACCGGCCGCCGAGGCGACCGAGTCCGGTGGCGTGGCGTGCGGGGTCCCCGTCGACATGTCGACCATCCTGGACGGGCTGTTCTGACGCTGCGACCTGACCCGTGCCGACCTGACCCGTGCCGACCTGACCCCAGCCGTTCCGGACCACCGAGAGGACACCGATCATGGAGCTGGAACCGCTGGGCGAGCGTGACCCCCGCGAGCTGGGCCCCTACCACCTGCGGGGCCGACTCCGGGTCGGTCGGCTGGGCCCCGCCTACCTCGGCCGGTCGGCGGACGGGCTGTTCGCCGAGGTGACCGTGGTCGGCGAGCAGATCGCGTGGGACCCGCAGGTCCTCGCGCTCCTGACCGAGGGCGCGGACGGCGCACGACGGCTCCGCGCCGCCCACGTGCAGCGGGTGCGCGACGCCGACCTGGCCGCCCGCACACCGTGGATCGCCGCCGACTTCCTGCCCGGGCCCTCGCTCCGTGAGGCCGTCGAGGCGCACGGCCCGCTTCCGCCCGCCGCCGTCCGGAGCCTGGCCGTGGCGCTCGCGGACGCCCTGGCCGCCGTCCACGCCTCGGGCCAGGTGCACCGCGGCCTCGACCCGTCCACGGTGGTCCTCACCGCCGACGGCCCGGTGGTGAGCGGGCTGGGGATCGCCCGCGCGCTAGAGGCCGTCACGGTCACGCTCCCGCGGCTCGTGCCGGACGCCGTCGCCTACCTGGCCCCGGAGGTGGCGCGCGGCCTGGAGCCCGGGTCGCCCGCCGACGTCTTCGGCCTGGGCGCCGTGCTCACGTACGCCGCGACCGGGCGCGGGCCCTTCGGCTCCGGCGCCTCCGGCGAGCTGGCGCGCCGGGTGCGGGACGATGAGCCCGACCTCACGGGCCTGCCGGACGACCTGGTCGAGCCGGTGGCCGCCGCCGTCCGCGCGAACCCCGGGGAGCGGCCCACGCTCGCGGCGCTGCGCCGGCGGCTGGCGGCCGGGTCTCCGGGTGCGTGGGTGCTGCCCGCCGGCTTGACCGGCGACCTCACGCAGTGGGCGGTGCTGGGCCGGGGCCGGTCGGCGCCGCTGGCGCCGGCGATCCCCGCGGAGCCGACGGCGCGGATCGCGCCGGTGGCGCCCGTGGCGAGGTCGGGGCGGAGCGGGTCCGGTCCCAGCGCGGCCGGGGCGCCGGACGAGACGGAGCGGCTCGACACGGCTGGGCCGGACACGACGGAGCAGCTCGACACGGCCCGGCTGGACGCGACCGAGACGTCGGCGCTGACGAAGCAGCTGGACACGGCCCGGCTGGACGTCCCGCCCGGCGACGCCGGGACCGCTGCCGCCGCTGCCGCCGCCGGCGGTTCCGTCGAGGCCGGCCCCACCGTGGCTGGGCCCGCATCAGGTCCCGCCCCCGGTACCCCGGCGCAGCCGGTGTCGATCCTGCCCCGGGGCGCCCAGGACGACCGGTCGGCACCGGGCTCCGGCCGGAGCGCCGACTCCGGCGGCGGCGCGGGACCGGGCTCCCGGACCTCCCTGGCGCTCATGATCGCCGTCGGCGTGGCGGTGGCGGCCCTGGTGTTCGCGGCGGTCACGCTCCTGCTGTAGCGCGGCCCGCTCCGGCGGTGTCGGCGGCGTCGGCGCTGGCCAGCCGGGCCGAGAGCCCCGCGACCGCGAGGCACGCCACGACGGGGACAGTGAGGGGCCAGCCCGCGACGTCGGCGTCCCAGCGCCCGCCGCCCAGGATCCCGACGATTCCGGCCAGGACGGCCACGCCGAGCGCGCCGCCGAGCTGGTTGGTGACGAACAGGATCGTGGTGCCCGGCGCGATGCGCGCGGGCGGCAGTGCGCGGTAGATCGACGAGACGGTCGGGCTGCCGACCGAGCCGATGCCCAGCCCCACGACCAGGCCGAGCACGGCGTACAGGGCGACCCGGGCGGCGCCGTCGAGCATCCCGGCCAGCGGGTAGCCCGCGAAGCCGACGGCGGCCACGCCGGCCCCGACCCGCACGAGCAGGCCGGTGCTGACCGAGTCCGAGAGCCGGCCCGTGAGCGGCATCGCGATCAGGGTGCCGAGGCCGTACGGGGCCACCAGCAGGCCCGCCGCCGCGGGCGAGAGGCCGCCGACCGACTGGAAGAGCTGGGGCAGCCCGAAGAACGCGGGGTACACGGCCGCGCCGAGCAGGGCCATCACGCCGACGGCGGCGCCGTAGCCCCGGGCGGAGAAGGTGCCGAGGTCGACGATCGCCGTCGTGCCGCGGCGTCGGGCCCACCGCACGAAGGCGAGCAGGGCGAGCGCGCCGCCCACGACGAGCGCGATGGCGAGCGGGTCGACGCCGTCCGGCGCGGCCGCGCGGGAGAACCCGGCGAGCAGGGCCGTCGTGCCGGCCGAGAGCAGCAGGAGCCCCATGAGGTCGAGGGCGGCCGGGGCGCGCTCGTCGTCCCGGACCACGAGCAGCGACACGACCCACAGGGCCGCCGCGGCCACGGCGAGCACACCGAAGACCGCGCGCCAGCCGACCGTTCCGACGAGGAACCCGCCGGTCACGGGGCCGAGCAGCGGCCCGATCGACATGGCGGCCGCCGCTGAGCCCATCACGCGGCCCATCCGGGCCGGGTCGACGGCGCGCGCCAGGGCCGTCAGCATGATCGGCTCCAGGGCCCCGGCCCCCAGGCCCTGCACGACGCGGGCCACCACGAGCACCGGGAACGTGGGGGCGAGGGCGGAGGCGGCCAGGCCGACGGCGAACAGGCCGAGCGCGACCAGCCAGGTGGCGCGCGTGCCGAACCGGGTGGTCGCCCAGCCGGACAGGGGGATCGCCACGCCCGCGGCGAGCAGCGCGACCGTGGCGACCCAGGACGCGTCGGCCTCGGAGACCCGCAGGTCGTCCGCGAGGTCGGGCACGGCGACGCCGACGACCGTGGTGGACAGCAGGGCCAGGACGCCGCCCGCCACGAGGACCGTCGCGAGGGCGCCCAGCCGGGGCGCGGGCACGGGTGTGGACTCAGCAGTTCGCTGAACTGAACTCATAAGTTCACTATATGCGCCGCGCCGGTACAGCGGTCAAGGTAGGATCTGCGGTGATGAGCACGCACACGGACGAGGGGACGGCCGCCCGGCGGCGGGGCGGAGCGCGGCCGGACAAGCGCCGCGCGATCCTCGACGCGGCGCTCCTGGTCTTCGCCCGGGACGGCTTCGCCGACGCGTCCGTGGACGAGATCGCCCGCGACGCGGGCGTGGCCAAGCCGACGGTCTACAACCACTTCGGCGACAAGCGCACGCTCTTCCTCGAGGTGATCACCGAGTACGCCGCGCGCTCGGGGGAGCGGGTGTCGCGGATCGTCGACTCGATCGACGTGGACACCGACGACCTGCGCGCCGAGCTGGAGCGGCTCGGGGCGTCGATCATCGCGTGCGTCACGGACGCCGAGGGGGCGGCGGTGATCCGGCTGCAGTTCGCCGAGTCGCCGCGGTTCGGCGACGCCGTCGACTCCATCCGCGACGCCGGGCGCGACCGCACCCTGGACCGCCTGGCGGGCAAGTTCGGCCAGTTCGCCGCGACGGGGCGCCTGCACACCGACAACCCGGCGCGGGCCGCCCGGCACTTCATGGCGCTCGTGCAGGACGAGGTGCTCACGCGCAGCGCGTACGGGGCGCGCCCGATCGACCCGGCCGAGGCCGTGGGGCCGGTCAACGCCGGTGTCGACACGTTCCTGGCGGCGTTCGGGCCGCGCGGCTGACCTGGGAGTCCGGCGCGCCCCAGGGGTTACGCGATGCCGTGGCGGGCGACGGTCGTCGCCACGGCCTCGTCCACGGCGTTCTCGACCTCGGCCGGCGTCGGGTCCCAGCCCACCACCATGAGTCGGGGCCAGAACACGTAGCTGCCGATCATGCCCAGGAAGTTCGTCGCTGCCATGAGCGTGTCGTCGACACGCGCCGCGCCGGCGTCGTGCTCGGCCTGGAGGTAGTGCTGGACCGCCCGGAAGAACGGCATCTTCCCCGACTCGAACTGGGTGTCGGCGATCTGCGGGAACCGCGGCATCTCGGCGATCACCATCCGGTACAGGCCCACCATCTCGGGCCGTGACATGAGGGCGGCGTAGCGGCGCCCGTACACCCGCAGGCCGCGCGCGAGGTCGCCGGGCTCCGGCGTGGTGCGGTCGTCGTCGGCCGCGTCCCACTGCTGCGTCACCACCGCCTCGAACAGGGCCGCCTTGGTGGGGAACTGCTTGAAGAGCGTGGCCTTGGAGACCTCGGCGTCCTGCGCCACCCGGGCCAGCGACGCGCCCGCGTAGCCGTGGGCCATGAACAGGCGGGTGGCGGCGTCGATGATCGCGGTCCGCTTCTGCTCCGCGAGCTGCTGGTGGTACACGCCCGTCCCTGTCGCCATGCGTCCATCATGCCGGAACCTGCGAGGTGAGTCGCTTGACTCACAACCATAGCCCGGCGTACCGTCGCCGTTGTTGCGAGTCGGATGACTCGCAACTCGACGAGAGGACAGCCGTGCGGCGATTCGAGAACAAGACGGTCCTGGTCACGGGTGCGGGCGGCGGCATGGGCGTGAGCCACGTGCGTGCCTTCCACGCGGAGGGGGCCCACGTGGTGATCGGGGACCGGAACCAGGAGCGCGGGGCCGGCCTGGCCGCCGAGCTGGGGGAGCGGGCACTGGCGGTCACCCTGGACGTGCGCGACGAGCGGCAGTGGACCGACGCCGTGGCGGCGGCCGAGGAGCGGTTCGGGCCGGTGTCGGTGCTGGTGAACAACGCGGGCGTGCCGCAGGCCGCCGCGACGGTGGAGCACACCGAGCTGGCCGACTGGCAGCGCCAGCTCGACATCAACGTGACCGGCCAGTTCCTCGGGATCCGCGCCGTCACGCCGTCGATGCGGCGCGGCGGGGGCGGCTCGATCGTGAACATCGCCTCCTCCATGGCGAACACCGCCACGCCGTACTTCGCGGCCTACACCACGAGCAAGTGGGCGCTGCGCGGCCTGACCCGGACGGCGGCCATGGAGCTCGGCCGAGACGGGATCCGGGTGAACTCGATCCACCCCGGCGCCGTCGCCACCGCGTTCATCACCGAGCCGGCGGCGCCCGGTGCAGCGCCCGTCACTGACGCCTACACGCCGGAGCCGTTCGCGATCCCGCGCGTCGGGCAGCCCGAGGACGTGACCCGGCTGACGCTGTTCGTGGCCTCCGCGGACGCCGCGTACGCCACCGGGTCGGAGTTCGTGGTGGACGGCGGGCTGCTGCTGGGGCCGGCCCTGCGGTACGACGCCGTGGACGCCCCGGCGGCTGAGGACGGCGCCGTCGGCGCCCTGGCGACTGGCGACGCCGCAGCGCGGCGCGAGGGTGAGGCGGCCTGATGGACGCGGCGGTGCGCCGGGCGGTCGAGATCACGCCGGCCGCGACGACCCGGCAGCGGATCGTCGACGTCACGACGACGGGGCGGCGCACCGGCCTGCCCCGGGAGATCGAGATCTTCTTCTACCACGTGGCCGGCCGCACGTACCTGTGCAGCGGGACGGTCGACCGGCCGAGCTGGTACGTGAACCTGGTGGCCGAGCCGGCCTTCACCTTCCACCTCAAGCACGGCGTGCGGGCGGACCTGCGGGCGACCGCCCGGCCCGTCACCGAGGACACGGAGCGGCGCGCGGTGCTCACCGAGATCGCCGCCGACCTCAACCAGCCGGCCAACCCCGGCCACCTGGCCCAGCCGGTGGACCTGGAGGACTGGGTGCGCCGGTGCCGCCTGGTCGAGGTGAGCTTTCTCGACTGAGCGGTGCCGGCCGTCCGGCGGCGGGCCTCCGGCGCGGGCTTCCGGCGTCGGGCGTCGGGCTGGGGATGCGAGCGGGTCCGTCGTCCCTTAGGAATGACCTTGCGCGCAGCAACGGCTCTGCGCAGGCCGGGCGACCAGGCCGCACCGGGCGGCATCGACTGTGGCATCGACGACGGGCACGGGAGGTCGCGGGCACGTGAGGGTATCCGTCTTCACACCGAGTCATGCGCCGGGGTATCTCGACGACTGCTACCGCAGCGTCGTCGCCCAGACGTACCGCGACTGGGAGTGGATCGTCCTGCTCAACGGCGACGCCCGCTG
The DNA here is from genome assembly GCF_042731755.1 of Promicromonospora sp. NPDC059942. Taxonomy (NCBI): domain Bacteria; kingdom Bacillati; phylum Actinomycetota; class Actinomycetes; order Micrococcales; family Promicromonosporaceae; genus Promicromonospora; species Promicromonospora sp. NPDC059942. The sequence goes on along the minus strand of NZ_JBHWLR010000003.1, from coordinate 471,124 downwards.
GGAACCGCCGGAGCCGGACCCGCGGATCAGGGTCCTGCGCGGGGAGGCCACCGGTCTCGTGGGGGCGATCAAGCGCGAGGCGTGCGCGCTCGCGACCGGTGAGATCCTCCTCGAGCTCGACCACGACGACGTCCTGGCGCCGCGCTGCCTGGCCGAGGTGGTCGACGCGTTCGACCGGCACCGCGACGCGGTGCTCGTGTACTCCGACTTCGCGCAGATCAACGCGGACGGCTCGCCGAACTTCGACACCTTCAACCCGGCGATGGGCTGGGAGTACGCGCCCGCGAACGTCAACCAGATGCTCGTGAACCGTTGCCGGGCGCTCGCGCCCAGCCCGCACAACGTCGGCTACATCTGGTACGCCCCGAACCACGTGCGCGCTTTCCGGCGCTCTGCGTACGACCGGGTGGGCGGGTACGACGCGTCGCTCGAGGTGCTCGACGACCAGGACCTGATGATGCGCCTGTACGAGGTCGGCGACTTCCACCACGTCGACGCCTGCCTTTACCTGCAGCGCATCCACGACGGGAACACGCAGCGCGAGGGACGGATCAACAAGCTGATCCAGCGCGAGACCGTGGAGCGCTACCACCGCGGCATCGCCGGGCTCGCGGTGGCCTGGGCCAAGCGGGCCGGGCTGGCGTCGATCGACCTGCACACGGCGCAGTGGTCGGCGCGGACGCTCGTCCCCGGCGCGGACGACCTCGGGATCGACGCGGACTACCCGGTGCTGCCGTACGGCGACGGCGAGGTGGGGGTGATCGTCGCGACCGAGCTGCTGCAGCGGATCCCGGACCGGTACGCGTTCTTCACCGAGTGCCACCGGGTGCTCGCGCACGGGGGACTGGTGCTGACGACGACGCCGAGCACCGACGGGCGCGGGGCCTTCCAGGACCCGACGCACGTGGCCTGGTGGAACGAGAACAGCTTCTGGTACCTCACCCAGGCCCCGCTCCGCGAGCGAGCCTTCCCGGGCAGTGCGCACCTGCGGTTCCAGGTCGGCGGCCTGCGCACGTACTTCCCGACGGAGTTCGACCGCACCCACAAGATCTCCTACGTGGGCGCCCAGCTCGTGGCGGTGAAGGACGGCCCCCGCCAGGGCGGTCCGCTGCTCTGCTGAGGGTGTGCTGACGGTCTGGTGTGCTGACGGTTCACTGACGGGCCGGCCGGCTCAGCGGGTGACCTGCTGGACGTTGACGCTGCCGACGAACCCGCTCAGGTTCGTGGTGCCGTGGGTGACGGCGCGGTTGCCGTTGAAGAGCTGGAGCGTGCCGCCCGCGGTCGAGATGGTGATGGTGTTGCTGACGTATCCGTCGACGCTCGACAGGTTCGACGTCGTCTGCCTGATCCGGGACCCGGGGACCTCCGTGCCGCTGAGGACGAGGTAGGCCGAGACGACCTCGCTGGCGGCACCCGTCAGGTCGCCGACTGCGTCCGCGGACCAGGAGTAGGTGACGACGTAGGTGCCCGCGGGCAGCGTGATCGCGCCGCCGCTGAGCGCCACGCCGGTGCCGTAGGTGGTGCCGGCCGTGGTCAGGGGCACCACCGTGTTCGCGTTCTGCCCCGCCGTCGACGTGGTGTAGAAGTACCCGCCGTTCGCGGGCGCGGCGGCGCCCTGGGCGCCCTGCGTCCCGTTGGCGCCCTGTGGCCCGGCGGGACCCTGCGCACCGGTCGCTCCCTGTGGCCCGACGGCGCCCTGCGGGCCCGCGGGGCCCTGCGCGCCGGCGGTCCCGGTCGCGCCCTGGGCGCCGGCCGTGCCCGGCGTGCCGGTCGCGCCCTGGGTGCCCGTTGCCCCCTGCACGCCCTGGGGCCCCTGCGGGCCGGCGGGACCCTGCGGTCCCGTGGGACCCGTGAGGCCCTGGGGTCCGGTGGGGCCCTGCACGCCGGTGGCGCCCTGGGCTCCGGTGGCGCCCTGGGCGCCTGTTGTGCCTTGCGGGCCTGTTGCTCCCTGCGAGCCCGGTGTGCCCTGCGGACCTGCGGCGCCTTGTGCGCCGGTCGCGCCTTGCGTGCCTGGTGTGCCCTGCGGACCTGCGGCGCCTTGTGCGCCGGTCGCGCCTTGCGTGCCCGGTGTGCCCTGCGGTCCGACGGCGCCCTGGGTGCCGGTCGCGCCCTGGGGGCCGACGGGACCTTGTGTGCCCGTCGCGCCCTGGGTTCCAGTGAGGCCCTGCGGACCGATCGGGCCCTGTGTTCCGGCTGTGCCCTGGGTGCCTTGGGGGCCCTGTGCGCCGGTGGCTCCGGACGTGCCCTGTGGCCCTGTCTGGCCCTGGGCACCCGCCGTGCCCTGGGGACCTGTGGCACCTTGCGAGCCGGTCGCTCCTTGTGTGCCTGGTGCGCCGTCGACGCCGTCGGCGCCGTCCGCGCCCTGAGGGCCTTGCGGCCCGGCGGGCCCCTGCACTCCCTGGGGTCCGGCAGCGCCCTGAGGTCCCGTCGGACCTTGAGCGCCGTCGGCGCCCTGCGACCCGGTCGCGCCCTGCGAACCGTCGGCTCCGTCAGCCCCGTCCGCGCCTTGCGGTCCGGTCGCGCCGTCAGCCCCGTCCGCGCCTTGCGGTCCGGTCGCGCCGTCGGCTCCGGTCGCGCCTTGGGCCCCGTTGGCGCCCTGTGAACCTGTCGCTCCCTGCGGGCCCGTTGCGCCCTGTGCGCCGTCGGTTCCGTCACTGCCGTCTGCGCCTTGCGGTCCGGTCGCGCCATCAGCACCCTGGGCGCCCGTGGCGCCGTCGGCTCCGGTCGCGCCTTGCGCCCCGTCGGCTCCCTGCGGTCCTGTCGCTCCCTGCGGGCCGTCGGTTCCGTCAGTGCCGTCCGAGCCTTGCGCTCCGTCTGCCCCCTGTGGTCCGGTCGTGCCCTGTGGTCCGGTCGCGCCGTCGGTTCCGGGGGCGCCCTGGGCGCCGGCCTCTCCCTCCGGACCGACACTGCCCTGAGGGCCCTGGGGTCCGGCCGGTCCTTGCACGCCCGCAGGTCCGTCCGTGCCCGACGCGCCCTGTGGACCGGTCGGTCCTTGCGCGCCGGTCGCGCCCTGAGCGCCGTCCGCACCCGATGCTCCCTGCGCGCCGGTCGCGCCCTGCGGGCCGTCGGCACCATCCAGGCCGTCCGCACCCTGCGCCCCGGTGGCGCCTTGCGGGCCGTCGGCACCGTCTGACCCGTTGAGGCCCCGCGGTCCGGCCGCACCCTGTGCGCCCTGTGCCCCGTCCGAGCCTTGGGCGCCTGTTGCGCCCTGTGCGCCGTCGGTCCCGTCCGTGCCGTCCGCGCCCTGCGGGCCCGCGGCACCTTCCGCTCCTTGGGCGCCGGTCTCGCCGTCGGGCCCGACGTCGCCCTGAGGCCCCTGCGGTCCGGCCGGTCCCTGTACGCCCACGGGTCCGTCTGCGCCCGAAGCGCCTTGGGGGCCGGTGGGTCCTTGCGGGCCGTCGGCGCCCTGCGCGCCGTCCGCGCCCTGAGGGCCGGTTGAACCGTCAGCACCGTCAGCGCCCTGCGCACCGTCAGGGCCTTGTGCGCCGTCTGCGCCTTGTGCGCCGTCGGCTCCGCTTGCTCCCTGCGGCCCTGTGGCTCCGTCCGCTCCCTGCGGACCCGTCGCACCGTCCGCTCCCTGCGGTCCGGTGGCGCCGTCGGCACCCTGGGAGCCTTGTGCGCCGTCGGTTCCGTCGGTTCCGTCTGCTCCCTGCGGCCCTGTCTCGCCGTCTGCTCCTTGGGGACCCTGCGGACCGGCCGGACCTTGTACGCCCTCCGGACCGTCAGCTCCTGAAGCACCCTGTGCTCCGGCAGGGCCCTGCGGGCCGGCGGCTCCTTGGGCGCCGGTCGCTCCGTCTGCGCCCTGCGGACCGTCGGCTCCGTCAGCACCCTGCGCGCCCGTGGCGCCATCGGCACCGTCGGCACCACCAGCGCCTTGAGATCCGGTGGCGCCCTGCGCGCCGTCGGCTCCCTGCGGGCCTGTCTCGCCCTGCGCGCCGGCCTCGCCCGCAGACCCCGTGCTGCCCTGGGGACCTTGCGGGCCGGCCGGTCCCTGCGCGCCTTCGGGCCCTTCCGAGCCTGCTGCACCCTGAGGCCCGGCAGGCCCCTGCGCGCCGTCAGCTCCCTGTGCCCCGTCCGCTCCGTCAGCGCCGTCGCTGCCGTCAGCACCCTGCGGTCCCGTCGCGCCGTCGGAACCGTCTGCACCCGCAGCACCCTGCGCGCCCGCGGGACCCTGCTGTCCGGCAGGTCCCTGCGCTCCGTCGGCTCCTTGTGCACCGGTCGCGCCCTGGGCGCCGTCCACGCCGTCGACACCGTCCGTGCCGTCGGAGCCGTCAGCACCGTCGGCTCCCTGCGCCCCAGTCGCGCCGTCCGCGCCGTCGGCACCTGGAGCGCCCTGTGGGCCGACCATGCCCATCGGCCCGGCGGGTCCCTGGGCTCCGTCGACACCGTCCGCCCCGTCCGTGCCGTCTGCACCATCAGTGCCGTCCGCACCATCGGTGCCGTCGACACCGTCCGTGCCATCCACCCCGTTCGCGCCCGGCTCGCCGTCGGCGCCGTCCGGGCCGCGCGCGCCGTCTTCACCCCGGGGGCCGGGCGGGCCGCCGGGGCCCGGGACTCCCCGTGCGCCGTCCGCTCCCTGCGGGCCGACGGGGCCGGTGCGCCCCGTCTCGCCGGGTTCACCGGTCGTGTCCTCGAGGTCGCCGAACACCGGGCCGCGCACTCCCGGGGGCTGCTGTCCCGCCCAGGGGTTGTCCGGGCCGGTCGCGGCGTCGGCGTCCGCTGCGAGGCGGCCGCCGGCGAGGAAGAGCACCGCGGTCGCGCCCACCGTCAGGGTGGTCCGACCGGCTCTCCGGTACCAGGTCACGAAGCCTCTCCGCCGACGAGCCCGATGGTGCCGTCGTCGGTCAGCTTCTTTGACTCGTCCTTCTCCGGTGAGAAGACCTCGACCTGGAAAGCGGCGTTCTGGAACGAGAAATAGGTCGAGAGCGGGCGGTCGTCGAACACGGCGATCACCGCGCCGCTCTTGCTTTGCTCGACGGTCGCGAGATCCTCGTCGGCGGACTTCAGGCCGTCGTATCCCGAGATTGCCTCATAGGTGGCGACAGTGAGGTATTTGTCAGGGTCGGCCGCTTTCGCATTCTGCGGCAGATAACGGACAAAAGTTCCGCTGTTGGCGGTGAGGGTCAGCTCGATCTTGGTCTCAGGGATCTCTCCCGCCCAGTACAAGGGGTAATGGTTCGCCGAGACCTGTTCGAGGGTCTGCGCCGACACCACGGTCGGCACCCCGACCCTGATGTCGTCGGCAGCGGCGACAGCAGCGGCAGCGGCCTGATCGGCGCTGTTCGCCTGCGCGCCCCGGATCGACCAGCTCCCGACCGCGACAGCGACGAGGAGGACGACGGCGACCAGGGCTACGAGTGTGACCTTCGCTGGTGTTCGCAAGGAAAGACCGCCTGAGGTGTCGGGTATTGATGAAAAATCCTCGTCCCATGTCACACCAGGAAGGTGATCGTCGCAATTCATCCACAGCCGATACGCCGGTTGTGTCGTTAGTTGACGCCTATGAGGTAAATCCGGTGATATTGGATGGCGCGCTCCGCGGTTTTCGGCGGCCTGTGGACAAAGCCTTCTCTCGCCGCGCCCGCGGCGCACTCCTGAGCCAGGATGTCGGCATGGCGCATGCTCCCTCGCACGGCTCGGCGGGCCCTGCCGCGCCGAAGACCACGTTCTTCCTGGTCATGATCCTGGTCTCGGCGCTGCTCGCCACGCTGGCCGGGCTGTGGCTGCTGTGGCCGAACGCCGGCGACGTGCCCGACCGGGTGCCGAACCGGGCCGAGGGCACGTCCTTCGTGGACGTCACGATCGCGGGCCCCGCTGACCCGGCCACGGGGAGCATCCCGGTGGAGCTGGCCGACGGCGGGGCCTCCCGGATGCAGTCGCCCGGTCCGTCGGTCCCGCTCGCCGAGGGCGACCGCATCACCGCCGTGGACATCTCCGGGGTCGCGCAGCCCGGCGTCGACCCGCTCGTGTTCATGGACTTCCAGCGCGAGCTGCCGATCGCGCTGCTCGCCGTCGTCTACGCGCTGGTGGTGCTGCTCGTGGCGCGGTGGCGCGGGCTGGCGGCGATGGCCGGGCTCGGGATCGCGTTCGTGGTGCTCCTCGGGTTCACCATGCCGGCCCTGCTCGCGGGGCAGAACGCGTTCGGCGTGGCGCTGGTGACGTCGTCGCTGATCATGTTCGTCACCCTGTACCTGGCGCACGGGTTGTCGGCGCGCACCTCGACGGCGCTGCTGGGCACGCTGGTGGGCCTCGCGCTGACGGCGGGGATCGCCGCCTGGGCGTCGGGCGCCGCGCAGATCACCGGCACCTCCGACGATGCCTCGGCCTTCCTGCCGTCGAGCGCGCCCCTCGCGGACCTGCGCGGCATCGCGCTGTGCGGCATCGTCCTGGCCGGCCTGGGCGTGCTGAACGACGTGACCATCACGCAGGCCTCGGCGGTGTGGGAGCTGCGCGCCGTCGCGCCGACGGCGACCCGGGCCGAGCTCTTCACGAGCGCCATGCGGATCGGCCGCGACCACATCGCCTCGACCGTCTACACGATCGCGTTCGCCTACGTGGGCGCCGCCCTGCCGCTGCTCATGATCGTCTGGCTCGTGGACCAGTCGCCGCTGACCGCCCTGACCTCGGGCGAGATCGCCGAGGAGGTGGTGCGCACCCTTGTGGGCTCGATCGGCCTTGTGCTCGCGATCCCGGTGACCACCGCGATCGCCACCCTCACCGTCCCGGGGCCGACGACGGGCCTCGTGGGCGTCGCCGGCCTCGAGCCGTCGTCGGACCCCGAGCTGATGGCGCCCGTCTCGGAGGCGTGGGCCGCGCAGGCCCGGGCGTCGGAGTCCTGACCTGCGGTGTCCCGAACTGCGGAGTCCCGAACTACGGAGTCCTGAACCGCGGTGTCACACACGGCGGGCAGACTGGTCCTGAGGGAGAGGACGCACGATGCGCGCAGTGGTGTACGACGAGTTCGGCGGGCCCGAGGTGCTGCACCTCGGTGAGGTCCCGGAGCCGGAGGCCGGCCCGGGGAAGGTCCGGGTCCGGGTCGAGGCGGTGGGCCTCAACGCCTTCGACGGCAAGGTCCGTTCGGGGGCCATGGAATCCGTGTTCCGGACCCGCCTCCCGGCGGTGCCGGGGCTGGAGGTCGTCGGCGTCGTCGACCAGGTGGGGGCGGCCGTCGCCGGGGTCGCCCCGGGCGACCGGGTCACCGGGTGGACCAGTCGGGGCGCCGCGGAGCTGGCCCTCCTGAAGCGGTGGGCCCCGGTGCCCGACGGGCTGGCCGTGACGCAGGCGGCCGCGCTGCCCGTGGTGGGCGAGGCCGCCCGGCGGGCGTTGCGCATCCTCGGCCCGCAGCCGGGGGAGACCCTGCTGGTGCACGGGGCCAGCGGTGGCATCGGCGGGCTGGTGACCCAGCTCGCCGTCGCGGCGGGCGTGCGCGTGGTCGGCACGGCGTCGCCCGCCAACCAGGGCCGGGTCGCGGCCTACGGGGCGACGCCCACGACGTACGGCGCCGGGCTCGTCGAGCGCGTCCGCGGGCTCACGCCCGTCGTCGACGCCGTGCTGGACACCTCCGGAGCTGGCGTGCTGCCGGACAGCATCGAGCTGCGGGGCGGCACCGACCGCGTGCTGACCCTCACCGACCCGGCGGCGCACGACCTCGGCGTGGAGTTCGACGAGCGGTCCGAGCCCTCAGCTGCCGAGCTCGCGGACCTCGTCGGTCTCGTGCTGCGCGGCGAGGTGTCCGTGCCGGTCGCACACGTGCTGCCGCTCGCGGAGGCGGCGCGGGGGCAGGAGCTGGTAGACGGTGGGCACGCCGGCGGCAAGGTCGTGCTCGTGCCCTGACCTGGCGGTTCACCCGTAGTGACCAATGCGGTAGTTTGGGTCACTACGGAGGTGCGCATGCCCAGACCGACCATCCCGGACCGCCGGGAGACCCTGCTCGACGTCGCCGAACGGCTCGTGCTCGACCGCGGCTTCGACGCGATGTCGATGCAGTCCGTGGCGGACGCCGCGGGGGTGAGCAAGGGCGGCGTCTACCGCGAGTTCGCGGGCAAGCACGAGCTGCTCGACGCCGTCCTGCTGCGCTCCACCACCCGGCTCGGCGCACGGGTGGACGAGCTCACGGCGCACCTGCCGCGCCCGGTCGCGCTGAGCGCGCTCTACCGCGCGGGCGTCGAGGCGCTGCTGGCCGACCCGCTGATGTCGGCGGCGTTCCTCGACGACCGCGCGGTGCTCGGCGAGCACGTGCGCGCCGTCGACCCCGAGCGGTACCGCGCCCGGTTCCGCTGGATCACGGCGCACGTCGAGGAGCTGCGCGCCGCCGGCCGTGTGCGGCCCGACGTCGACCCCGAGGCGGTCTCGCTCGCGCTGTCGAGCGTGACGATCGGGCTGCTGTCCGCCTCGGCGCTGATCGGGCCGCTGACGCCGGACCGGCTGCGCGCCGCCCTCGGCGTGGTCGAGGGGCTGGTGCGCGAGGGCATCGACGTCGGCGCGGACGAGGCGGGCACCGATGACGTCGGGCCGGGCGAGATGGGCGCTGCCGGCGTCGGCGTGGGCGAGGTGGGCGCTGACGAAACGCGCGCCGCCGAGGCGCGTGCCGGCGGCGTCGGCCGTGCGGAGAGGACCGGGTCATGACGACCGCGACCACCGCCTTCGACGACGTCCGCGACCTCACCGTCGCGGGCGGGCCGATCCGCCTCTACACCAGCGGCCGCCCCGACGCGCCGCCGGTCCTGCTGCTGCACGGCGCGATGCTGGACACCGCGGAGCTGGACTGGATGCACGTGGCGCCGGCGCTCGCGGAGCACTTCCGGGTCCTGGCGATCGACCTGCCGCGGCACGGCGGCAGCCGACCCTGGGCGGGGCCCGTGGACCAGCCGCGGCTCCAGCGGGTCGTGATCGGGCTGCTGGACCAGCTCGGCATCGAGCGGACCGCGCTGGTCGGGCTCTCGATGGGCGGGGGCGTGTCGATCGGCACCGCGCTTGACCACCCGGACCGGGTCAGCGCCGCGGTCCTGCTGGCACCGGGCGGGCTGGGCGCGCGGCGTTCGGCGCAGCTCGTCACCTGGCTGTCCACGCGCACGCCCTGGCTGCTCCGCGCGACCACGGCATGGCTGGCGCGGAGCCCGCGCGCGGTGCGCCGCTCGCTCGTCGACAACCTGCAGCACGGCGCGGACACCCGTGGCTTCGAGCGGGCGGTCGAGCTCGCGCAGCGGGAGGCCGAACAGAAGGACAGGCACCGCGAGCCGGCCCTCGACGACTGGCAGGCGCTGTCGTTCGGCCCGTTCGCGATGCGCACCGACTTTCTCCCGGCGCTGCACCGGCTGTCGGTGCCGACGCTCTGGGTGCGCGGCTCGGAGGACCCGCTGGTGCTCCAGCCCGAGCTCGACGCCGCGATCGCCGCGGCGCCCGGCGCGCGGTCGGCGGTGCTGCCGGGCGCGGGCCACCTCTCCACGCTGGACCAGCCGGACCGGGTGGTGGCGCTGGTGCGGGAGTTCCTCCTGGCACACGCCGGGAGTGCCGACCCGGACCGTCGCTGACCCGGGCGGCGTCGAGCGGGCGCGCGAGGTGCGCTTCTACCCAGCCATTAGGCCCGAAAACAGCCCCGTTTCGGGCCCAATCGCGGGGTAGAAGCGCACCTTCCGGTGCGGTGCGGGCGCGGCGGGCCGTGCGTGGCGCGGCGGGTCAGCGGGTCGCCTCGTGGACCAGGCTCTCGATCTCGGCGGTCAGCAGGGTGCCGCCGTCTAGTCCCATCGTGTCGAAACCGCCGACCAGCTCCAGCGACACCAGCCCGTGCACGCGGTACCAGGTGGACAGCGCCAGCCGCAGCGCGCCGGGTGCGGTCTCCGGCGGGGCGCCGAGCGTCCGGCCCCACCGGGACAGCTCCGCGTCGAGGCCTGGCCGCGCACCGGACTCTTGTCCCGCACCGGACTTTGGCCCCGCACCGGGTTCGCCGCTGTCGCGGCCCCCGCCGTCCGCGCCGTCGTCGCGGCCCCCGCCGTCCCCGACGCCCCCGCCGTCCCGTACGAGCTCCTGGAGGGCCGTGACCAGGGCGAGCATGCTCGCGGTGATCGGGCCCACGTGCTCCAGCGGGTCGACGGCGTCGCGCCGGCTGCCAGTGAACAGCATCGCGTAGCGCCGCGGGTGGTCCAGGGCCCAGCGTCGCCACGCGTGGGCGATCGCGGCGACCCGCTCGGCGGCGGGCCGGTCCGACGCCGCACGCGCGGCGCCCTCGACGGCGGTGCCGAGGTCCGTGTACCCGGCCAGGACCAGGGCGTCGAGCAGCGCGTCGCGGGAAGCGAAATAGTGGTAGAGCGCCGGCGGCGTCATGCCCATCGCCTTGCTGACCGAAGCGATCGACAGTCCGTGCGCCCCGCCCGAGTCGACGAGCTCCAGCGCCCGCTCCACGATCTCGTCGACCGTCTGCCGCCGCAGGCGCTCGCGGCGGGTCAGGGTCCGCGGCGGTGCGGGCCGGGTGTCGACGTCGTCCACGGGCATGCCGCGAGCCTAGTGCCAACTCCTGGAGCCGATGCCCGGGAGCCGAAGCGCGGGGCGTCGCGGGGCGCGGCGTCCGGAGTGCGGCCCGGCTGCCCGGGAGACCGACCTGGCCGGCACCCGGAGCCGCTCCGCGACACACCCGGCACCCGGCGCCGCTCCGCGACACACCCGGCGCTCGCCTGGCACGATGACGCGCATGTCGACCGACTCCGTGCGCACCCACGCGCCCACCCCGCCGCACACCCCGGACGGCACCCGATGAACCGGACCTGGTTCGTCACCGGCGCGGGCCGCGGGCTCGGCCGCGCGATCGCGGTCGCCGCCCTGGAGCGCGGCGACCGCGTCGCGGCGACGGCGCGGGACCTGGCCGCGATCGACGACCTCGTGGCCGGGTACGGCGACGCCGTCGTGCCGCTGCGCCTCGACGTGACTGATCGGGACCAGGCCCGGGACGCGGTGCGGGCGGCGGCCGAGGCGCTCGGCCGCATCGACGTGGTGGTGAACAACGCGGGTTACGGCCTGTTCGGCACGGTCGAGGAGATCACGCCCGAGCAGCTGCGCGACCAGCTCGACGTCAACCTCTTCGGCGTGCTGCACGTGACCCAGGCGGCCCTGCCGGTGCTGCGCGCGCAGGGCAGCGGGCACGTGGTCCAGGTCTCCAGCTCCAGCGGGGTCGCGGCCTGGCCCGGGCTCGGCGGCTACAGCGCGTCGAAGTGGGCGCTCGAGGGGCTGTCGGAGGCGCTCGCCCAGGAGGTCGCGGGGTTCGGCGTCCGCGTCACGCTCGTCGAGCCGGGGCCCGTGGACACCGGGTGGCGCGACGAGTCCGGGGTGCACGCCGCCCAACTGCCCGCCTACGACGCGCTGCGCACGGCCGCCTGGCACCCGCCGGGCTCGTCGTCCCCGGCCGACGTCGCCCGCGTGGTCCTCGCCGTGGTCGACGCCGACGAGCCGCCCCTGCGCATCCTGGTCGGCGACCTCGCCGTGGACGCCGTGCTGCCGATCACCGAGGAGCGGGTCGCCGCGTGGCGCCGCTGGGAGGACCTGGGGCGCTCGGCGGGCTGACGGCGGCGTGGCCGGACGGCGGGGGGCTGGCGGCGGCGCGGACGGCGGGGGGCTGGCGGCGGCGCCGGACGCCGGGGGCTAGCGGCGGCGGCCTGACGGCGGGGGCTGACGGTTGCGGCCTGACGGCGGCCCGGCCTGACGGCTGCCCGGCCTGACGGCTGCCCGGTCTGACGGCGGCGCGGGTCAGCGCGTGCGCCAGCCCGGCAGCAGGCGGTCCAGGACGTCGGCCAGGGGCATGGACTCGCCGTCCTTCCCGCCCGCGCCGAGGACCAGGGGCGGACGGCGCGTCTCGGGGCGGATCCCGCGCAGCCGGTCGAGCAGGCCGATGGGCGCGGTGAGCACGTAGAAGTCGCCGTCGGTGCTGACCCCGGCGCTGCGGTCGACGCGCAGGTACCAGCCCTTGAGCCCGGTGCGCGCCGTCCCGCGCCCGCCGTAACCCTGGACCTGGAGGTCCTCGGGGGCGAGCCCGGCGGTGCGCGCGGCGGCCACGAACTCGCGCAGCATCGCCTCGGCCCGGGTGTGCTCGGCGTCCTGCCGCGCCTCCAGGCGTTCCGCCTGCACCCGCACCGCCTCGGCGCGCTGCCGGGACCACTCGTCGTCACGCATGGGCGCAGTCTCGCACTCCCGGCAGGGACGGTGCTTCGGCGACGATGCTTCGGCGACGGCGCTTCGGCGACGGCGCTTCGACGGCGACGGTGCTTCGACGGCGGCGCTGCGACGGCGGCGGTCGCCCGAGCGATCGGCGCCGCACAGCTGGGTCGGCAGTTTGCATCGCAGAGTCGGCAGTTTGCATCGAGGTCGGCACAGGCCTGTGCCGACCTCGATGCAGACTGCCGACCGCCGACCGGACGAGGAAACTGCCGACCGGACGAGGGGACTGCCGACCGGAGGAGGGGCTGCCGACCGGACGAGGAAACTGCCGACCGGACGAGGAAACTGCCGACCGGACGAGGAAACTGCCGACCGGACGAGGGGACTGCCGACCGGGCGAGGGGGGCTGCCGACCTGGCCCGCGCGCTGCCGACCACGAGCAGACTGCCGACCTCGCCGGTGTACGGTGAGAGCGTGCCCGAGGCAACTGAGTTTCACAGCGGGCGTCGGCAGTACGACGCCGGGCGGGGCGCACGACGACCCAGCGGGCGAGCCGCAGGGTGACGGGCCCCGATCGACCGACGGGCCCCCAGCAGCCAGGCGGCCCCCAGCAGCCAGGCGGCCCCGATCAGCCGGGCGGCCCCGATCAGCCGGGCGGCCCCGACCGACCCACCGGACCTGACGACCAGCCCGCCCCCGAGCCCGCGCGGTTCGACCGCAGGCTCATCGCGCCGATGGTTCTCGGGTCGGTGCTCAACCCGCTCAACACCTCGCTGCTGGCGGTCGCGCTCGTGCCGATCGGCCTGGCGTTCGGGGCGCCGCCGTCGGACACCGCGTGGCTGGTCAGCGCGCTGTACCTCGCGTGCGCGGTGGGGCAGCCAGTGGTGGGCCGCATGGTCGACACCTACGGGCCGCGGCGGCTGTACCTCATCGGCACGGCGCTCGTCGGCGCCGCCGGGCTGCTCGGCACGTTCGCGCCGACGCTCGGCTGGCTGGTCGTCGCCCGGGTGCTGATCGGCCTGGGCACGTGCGCCGGCTACCCGGCGTCGATGGCGCTCATCAAGCGTGAGGGGCGCCGCACCGGCGGGCCGTCGCCCGCCGGGGTGCTGGCCACGCTGTCGTTCGCCAACCAGGTGATCGCGGTCGTCGGGCCGTCGCTCGGCGGGCTGCTCGTGGACCTCGGCGGCTGGCGCACCGTGTTCTCCGTCAACGTGCCGTTCGCCGTCGCCTGCCTGGTGCTGGGCGCGCTGTTCCTGCCGCGGGACGACGACGCGGACGGCGTCCGGGTCCCGCGCCGCACCTGGGACGCCGCCGGGATCGCCCTGTTCGCCGTGTCGCTCACCGCGCTGATGCTGTTCCTCATGGACCCGGCGGCCCGGGCGCTGTGGCTCGTCGCGATCACGCTCGTGACCGGGACGGGGTTCGTGTGGCGGGAGCTGCGCACGACCGACCCCTTCCTCGACGTCCGCGTCCTGGGCCAGAACCGGCCGCTGCTGCTCACCTACGCCCGGCAGATGCTGACCGGGATCGTCATGTACTGCGTGGTCTACGGGATGCCGCAGTGGCTGGAGCACGCGCGCGGGCTGTCGCCGTCGCACACCGGGCTGGTGGTGCTGCCGATGTTCGGCACCGCGATGCTGTTCACGGTGCTGACCGGGCGCAGCCCGGCGATCCTCGGCAAGCTGCTCGCCGGGTCGGCGGTCCAGGTGGTCGCCTGCGCCGCGCTCCTCCTGCTCGACGCCGGCACGCCCGTGCTCTGGCTGTGCGTCGTCATCGCGCTGCACGGCATCCCGCAGGCGCTGAACGGGCTGGCCAACCAGAACGCCCTGTACGAGCAGGCCACCCCCGAGCAGATCGGCGCGGCGTCCGGGCTGTTCCGCACCTTCATGTACGTGGGCGCCCTGTGCGCGACGGCGGCCACCGCCGCGGCCTACCGGCAGGAGCCCGACACCACCGGCATGCACGCCCTCGCCCTGTTCGCGGGCGCCTGCGCCGTCGTCCTGCTGCTGACGGTGCTCGGCGAGCTCCTGTTCCGGCGCCGCCGCCGCCGTCGTCCTGCCTGAACCCGGTAACGACCCACCGGGTCAGTCCGGGAGGACCGACCGTTCCAGGCCGCGCTCGCGGTAGTACGCCAGCAGGCGGTCCCACCCGATCACCCCGGCCGACCGCGCCCACGCCTCCCAGCAGCGCTCCAGCCGCGCGACGACGCCGGGGTGCGCGGCCGCGAGGTCGTGCGTCTCGCCGCGGTCCGCGCCGACGTCGTACAGCTCCCACGGCTGCCCCGCCTCGCGCACCAGCTTCCACCGGCCGTGCCGCACCGCGGCGTTGCCGAGGTGCTCCCAGAACAGGGGCCGCTCCACCGCAGGCGCGCCCCGCCACTGGTCGAGCATGCTCACGCCCGTCATGCCGTCGGCGTCGCCGCCCGCCGCGCGCAGCACCGTCGGCGCGACGTCGACCACGTGGCCCGGCCCCGCCGTCCTACCTCCGCCGCGCACGCCGCCCGCGGGCCACGACGCGATCAGGGGCGACGCGATGCCGCCCTCGTGCACCCACCGCTTGTACAGGCGGAACGGCGTGTTCGACAGGTGCGCCCACGCCCGCCCGTAGCTCGCGAACGTGTCCTCCGGCCCCGGGACGACGGCGGGGGAGCTGCCCACCCGCACCGCCCGCCCGTCGCGCGTCGTCGGCGGGGACACGTCCGGGCTCAGGCTGCCCGACGGCGGCGGCAGCTCCTCCGCGCACGCCCCGTTGTCCGAGCAGAACACGACCAGCGTGTCGTCCAGCGTGCCCTGCGCCGCGAGCTGGTCCAGCAGCGCGCCCACGCCCCGGTCCATCGCCTCGACCTGCGCCGCGTATACCGCCATCCGCTCCGCCTCCCACTCGCGGTCCGTCGTCTCCGCCCACGCCGGCACCCGCGGGTCACGCGGCGGCAGGTCCGTGGCCGTGGCCAGGCCGAGGCGGTGCTGCGCGGCCAGCCGGCGCTCGCGGAGGCGGTCCCAGCCCGCGAGGTAGCGCTCGCGGTACTGCGCGACGTCGGCCTCGCGCGCGTGCAGCGGCCAGTGCGGCGCCGTGTACGCGAGGTAGAGGAACCACGGCCGGCCGGCGCGGTGCGCCCGCTCCACGAACCCGCGCGCATACCGGCTCAGGTCGTCCGTCAGGTAGTAGTCGCCCGCGGTGGCGGACGGCGGCAGCCGCTCCTCGCCCTGGACCAGCGGCGGGGCGTAGTAACTGGTCGCGCCGGGCAGCACGCCGTAGAACTCGTCGAACCCGCGGCGCGTGGGCCAGGTCTCGTCGGGCTCGTCCGTCCGCGACGACAGGTGCCACTTGCCCGCCAGCGCCGTCGTGTAGCCGACGGCGCGCAGACGCTCGGCGAGGGTCGGCGCCGCGGGGTCGGGGGAGCCGCGGTAGCCGTCCGGGCGGTCGTCGCTGGTGAGGACGCCGACGCCGACGTCGTGCGCGTGGCGGCCCGTGAGCAGCGCGGCGCGCGACGGGCTGCAGCGGGGCGTCGCGTAGAAGGAGCTCATCCGGACGCCGCGCCGGGCCAGCCGGTCGAGGGCGGGGGTGTCGATCTCGCCGCCGAACGCGCCGAGGTCGGAGAACCCGAGGTCGTCGGCGAGGACGACCAGCACGTCGGGCCGGCGGGTCATGTCGCCCCCTGATCCAGAGGTGCCGGGTCAGACGTGCGGGTCACCCGGGGGACCTGTGCGTCTGACACGGAGGCCTCCGACACGGACGTGTCCGACCCGGCCGGGGTGATCCGGGCGTGCACCACGCCCAGGCCCTCGATCCCCGCGACGACGTCCAGCCCCGCCGCGTACTGCTCGCGCGTGACGCGCGCCCGGGCCGACGCCGAACCCAGCGTCACCACGTCCCCCGGGAACAGCGTGATCATGCGGGAGATCGTGGCCAGCAGCTCGCCCGGCCCTGCGGCGTACTCCGCCGTCGAGCCGCGGACGGTGCCCGCCGCCGTCGTCAGCCACATCTCGCGCCCCCACCAGCCGGCCGGGTCGGGCAGGGCGGCGACGGGCAGGAGCGGGCCGGGCGCGGGCATGACCACGTTGAAGCCGTCGGCCCAGCGTCCGTAGACGGCGCCGATGCCGCGCTCGCCGGCGCGGGCGGGCTCGGCGACGGCGTCGGAGAACGACTGGTCGCAGACCGAGATCAGGGGCGTGTACCCGAGCACCAGGTCGCCCGCCCCCGCCGTGCCGGACGCCCAGGTCCCTCCGGGGACCTGGACGTCCGACACGGCGGGGGCTTCGGCGACCAGGCGGCGCAGCACCAGCGCCAGCTCGACCGCGACGACCAGGTCCGTGGCGCGCGCCGGGACGCGCACGACGGCGCTCGCGACGCCGCCCGCAGCGCCGCCCGCGACGCCGCCCGCAGCGTCGCCCGGGACGCCGACCGCAGCGCCGCTCGCAGCGCCGCCCGCCGTGAGCGCCGACGCCGGACCGTTGAGGAAGCGCGGCACGGCGAGCCGCGGCAGGCCGTCCGGGTCGACGGCGTCTTGCGGGGCGGCATTGCCGAAGGCGGTCCAGAAGTGCCGCACGCCCGCGACCGACCAGTCCGCGGGCGCCCCGATCACCGTCGAGCCGGGCTCGGCGCGTTCGCGCAGCGCGAGCTCCCGCACGGCCCACGACGGGTGCCGGGTCAGGTCGGGCGGCGCGGCCGGGGACCCCGGGACGTCGTCGGGCGCCACCACCGGGTTGGCCAGCGCGCCCACCCGCTCGATCTCGACCTCGAGCCGCGTGCCGGCGGCGACCTCACCGGGGGTGACGGGCAGGCCGTCGATGCCCATGGTGCCGAGGTGGATCACGTCGCCCACGTGCAGCGACGCGAACGAGGAGTACCAGGCGAGCACGCGCTCGATACCCAGCAGGGTGGCGCCGCTGTGCGCGCGGTCGCGTGTGCGGCCCGACTGTCGCGTCCACATCAGCAGGTCGTACGGGTCGCCCACCTCGTCCTTCGTGACGAGGTACGGGCCCATGGGGCACATCGTGTCGGCCTTCTTGCCGGCCCACGACGCCGTCGCCTGGAACAGCCAGTCCTGGTACCCGGGCGGGAGCGAGTACCCGGCGCCGGCGTTGCCCGGCACGGCGGAGAAGTAGTGGGTGCCGGACACGTCGTCCACCACGGTGTACCCCGCGACGTGCTCCATGGCCCGCTCGACCGGGACGTCCCGCCCCGCCCGGCCGATCACCACGGCCAGCTCCACGTTGTAGGCCATGGCGGGCAGGTGGTGGCCGTGGCGGACGACGACGGGGGCGCCGTGCCCGACCACCGCCCCCTGCGGCCGCTGGTGCCCCAGCGGGAACAGGTTGAGCAGCGGCACACCCGGCCGGTTCCGCACGAAGGACGGCGAGTTGGTCACCAGCCCCCAGCACAGGCGCGGCTTCGGGACGGGCGCGAGCAGCTCGATGTCGTCGTCCGCCCCGCCGTCGCCGACCCGGTGCCCCGAGCGCGGCAGGAACGTCAGGTCGGTCCGCGCCCGCTGCTCGACGGCGGCGGCGAGCCGGGACAGGGCCGCCAGGCCGGCGTCGTCGAGCGCGAGGAGGCCGACGAGCGTGTCCGGCCACGGCCCCGCGAGGAAGTGCGGGGCCGGGCCCGGGGCCGGGACGGGCGCGTGCGCCGCGAGGGCGGCCTCGGCGCGGACGGGCTCGACGAGCCACTCGCGGTCCGCCACGCCGGGGTCGCGCAGCACGACGCCCCAGCGCTCCGTGCCCTGGGCCAGGAAGCTGGCGAGCCTCACCGCTCGTTCCTCACCGCTCGTTCCTCACAGCTCGTTCCTCACAGCCGGTACCTCACGACATCTCCCCGGCGCCCGGCACCTCGATCGTCGCGCCGTCGGCGGTGAGGTACCCGGCCACGATCACCCGGTACCAGCGCCGCCCGTCGGACACGGCGAGCGTGGGGAACGGCCCCAGCGCGTCGGGCACCATCACGAGCCCGCCGGCGACGGGCTCGGGGAGCTCGGCCACGGGGTTGGGCACGAGCTGCAGGCTGTGCGCGTGAACGCGGCGCATCCGCAGCTCCGCGGAGCCGAGGTCGCGCTCGTTGTCCGCGGTGGGCACCACGCCGTCGGCCCCGACGCGGACGGCGGCCAGCGCGTTCGCCTCCGGCGTGGCGGCGACCAGCTCGACGACGGCGGCGCCCGCCGCGCCGTCCGGCACCACCCGGACGCCACCCTTGATGCCCGGCCCGGCGCCCGCGACCTGGGCGGACGCCGCGAGGAAGCTGCCGTAGGCGTCGCCGTCCGCGTACCCGTCGGCCGCCGTGGCCCGCACGACCGACGCGCCGTTCTTCGCGGAGGTGAGCTCGTGCTCGTTGTTCCCGGCACTGCGCCGCTGGACGTAGCACCCCGCACCCACGGTGCCCGCGAGCAGCACGGGCGCGGCGGCGTCCAGGGTGTTGCCGCTGATCGTGGAGCCGGTCAGGGTTCCGGTGACCCGCACGGGCGCGTTCGCGGGCACCGTGTTGGCGCCGAACGCGTTGCCCATCACGGAGATGCCGTCGGCGTCGCCGGCGATCCGCACCGCGCCGCGGATCACGCTGCGCTCCAGGTTCCAGTTGTCGAACGAGTTGGCGGAGACCGTGATCTCGGACGCCGACTGCTCGAACGCGACCGGGTCGAGGTTGATCCAGTTGAACGTGTTCCCGGTGATGGTGACGTTGTGCGCGTCCACGCCGCGGAACAGGATCGCGTTCGGGGGTCGGTTGCCGCCCGGCTCCACCCCGCCGCCGCCGATCACGTTGCCCGCGATCGTCAGGTTGGAGCCGCCCGCCGTGATGTCGATCGCCGGCCCGGAGGCGTGCTCCACGACGTTGCCGACGATCGTGGAGTTGATGATGCCGCCGACGAAGAACCGGCGGCCGATGTCCACCAGGTTGTTCGAGATCACGGCGCCGCGGAAGTTCTCGTTCTCCGCGCCGGTGGTCGCGATGCACTGGTTCATGCTGTGGAAGTGGTTGCCCTCGATGAGCCACTTGCGCATGCCGTACGGCAGCAGGTGCAGGTCGCCGCCGCCCGTGCCGTCGGTGGGCCACTGCACGGTCAGGGCGGTCCCGGAGATCGCCACCAGGTTGTTCGTGAACACCAGCCCGCGCCCGACGTGCACCACCGCCTGGTTGAACGACACGAAGGTGCACTCCGTGATGGTGGCGTCCATGTCGTCGGTGTTGGTGGTCCGGGCCGTGCGCACCGCGACCGAGCCGGGCGTGCGGGTCCGGGTGATGAACGACAGCCCGCGGATGCCGCACAGCGGGGCGTGCATCTCCAGGCCGGTGCCGTCGAAGTCCACGAGGATCAGCGACGTGCGCACGCCCATGGTGCCCTGGCCGGCCAGCACGATGCGGTTGAGGTTCATCGGCTCGGTGAACTCGGTGTCCCGCACCACGAGCGGCGCGGTGATGCGGTAGGTGCCCGGCGGGAACCAGACGATCTTGCTGAGCCGCTCGAACTGGGCGTCGATGGCGGCCTGGATCGCGGCGGTGTCGTCGTTGACGCCGTCGGCCAGGGCGCCGAACTCCTGCGGCGTGGTGGCCCCCGAGATGTCGAGGGTGGCCAGCGCCGGGTCGGAGAGCTCGGGCGGGCCGGGCTCGCCCGGGACCGCGGAGCCGGGGGACAGGCTGGGGGACAGTGCGGCGGACAGCGGCGTGGACACGGCGCCTGCGGCGGTGGCGAGACCGGCCAGGCTGGCGGTGCGGAGCATGTTCCGTCGGGTCACGGGCTGGTGCATCGTTGCTTTCCTTCCGTTGAGCCTTACGGGCTGGGCCCTCGTGGGGCGGCCCAGATGGGGGTGACTCAGGTAGGGGCACTCAGATGAGATGCTCCGCGAAGGGCGCGAGGAAGGCGTGCAGCGCCTCCCGTTCGGCCGGGTCGCACGCGATCAGGGGTGGTGCGACGTGCGGTGGGCACAGCCCGCGCCGGGCGAGCACGGCCTTGATCGCGGGGGTGCCCGGGCGCACCTTGTGCAGGCCCACCAGGGCGGTCAGCAGCTCCTGCAGGCGGGCCACCTCGGCGGTGGCGCCCGCGCGGTGCGCGGCCACGAGCGCGAGCGTCGCGCGCGGCGCGATGTTGCCGATGCCGGGCACCACGCCGTGCGCGCCGAGGTCCAGGGCGGCCGCGAGCTGCGTCTCGTCGCCCTGCCCGACGGCGAACCCCGGCCGGCGCGCCGCGATCCCGACCAGGTGCCGCATCAGCACGAGGTCGCCGGAGCTGTCCTTGATGCCGACCACGTGGTCGAGGTCGGCCAGCGCGTCGGCCAGGCCCGGCGTGATCGGGCTGCTGTACCGGGGCGCGTTGTAGGCCACGACGGGCAGGCCGACGTCGGCCAGGGCCGCGAAGTGCGCCACGACCTCGTCGGCGCGGTGGTGGAAGTAGATGGGCGGGCTGAGCACCAGGGCGTCCGCGCCGGCCGCCGCGGCGGAGAAGGCCCGCGCGAGGACGTCGTGCGTGCCGGCCGCCGTCACGTTCACCAGCACGAACCCGCCGTCGTGACCGGTGCCGTGGTGCGGTGTGATGTGCGGCGGTGTGCCGGGACGCTGCCCGCCGAAGTGG
Source organism: Promicromonospora sp. NPDC059942 (assembly GCF_042731755.1). Classification (NCBI taxonomy): domain Bacteria; kingdom Bacillati; phylum Actinomycetota; class Actinomycetes; order Micrococcales; family Promicromonosporaceae; genus Promicromonospora; species Promicromonospora sp. NPDC059942. The sequence goes on along the minus strand of NZ_JBHWLR010000003.1, from coordinate 450,429 downwards.
GGCCCACCGTTGTGGTGACCGTTGTGGTGCTCGGAGCTCCGGCCCAGCGCGTGCCAGCGCGCCACCACCTCGGCGGTGAACGGGCCGACGTCCGCGACAGGCACCAGCGGGCCCTCGCCGTTGCTGCCGAACAGCATCAGGGTGCGCACCCCGTGGGCGTGCAGGCTGTTCAGCAGCCGGCTCGCGCTCGCTGCCGCCGGCCGGCCGCGCACGTCCATGGGCGTCACGAGCGGCACGGTCACCCCGGTCAGGAGCGGTGTTCCGGTCAGCATCAGTACCCCCTGATCTCGGGCCAGTCGAGCTCGAACCCGTCGGCGACGAGCTCGGCCTGGAACGCGGCGAGCAGCGCGGCGTCGCCGTGCACCTGGGCGGGCTCCACGCCGTGGGCCAGGCAGTGCGCGGCGAGCGCCCCGGCGGCCTCCCCGGCGTTCCACTCGACGGGGTGCAGCCGGTAGCAGCCGTTGGTGATGTGCGTGGTGCCGATGTTCTTCCCGGCGGCCAGCAGGTTGCGCACCCGCACGGGCAGCAGTGCGCCGAGCGGGATCCGGAACGGGCTGGACGGCACGTCCAGGTAGTTGTCCCCGCCGGTGCTGGGGTGCAGGTCGATCCGGTACATGCCCACGCCCACGGAGTCGGGGTAGGCCACGGCCCCTGCGGCGCCGCGCACCGCGAGCGACAGGTCCTGCTCCACCACGGTGGTGCGGGCCCGGATGCGGCGCGACTCGCGCACGTAGGGCGCCTTGGCGAACCCGTCCTGGGTGCCCAGCACGTCCGGCCGCAGCCGCAGTCCCGGCCAGCCGGTGCCGCCGTCGGGCCGGGGCGCCTCGGTCTGCAGCCAGTAGAGCATGCTGAGGGACAGCTGCCGGGCGCCCAGCAGGTGCTTGTCGTGCTCGGCGTCGGGCACGGGGTCGTCCGCCGGGCCGACCAGCGGGCCGGGCAGGTAGTCGATCATGGGCCAGTTGACGAGCGTGACGTCGCTGGCGGCGAAGCCGGCCTCGAACTGCTCGCGCGCCACGATGCGGCGGAACAGCCACAGCTCCCGGTCACCGGGGTCGGCGCTCTGGTCGGCCACGACCGGGCCGCTGGGCGCGTGCGGCACGAACGTGCGCACCAGCGGCTCCAGCGTGCGCGGGTCGGGGGCGGTGAGGCTGAGCATCCGGTCGGGCCAGTAGGTCGGGCGGTAGTCGTGCCAGGTCTCGTACTGCTCGGGCCGGTCGACCGTGTGGTCCTCGCCCTCGCGGTGCTCCACGGCGAACACCCACGAGAAGGCCTGCTGGTTGCCCGGCTGCGGATGAGCGGGGGCGCTCGGCTCCCCGGTCTCCTCCTGCGACTCGAACCCCGTCACGTGCTCGACGCCGCCCAGCGGCAGCAGGTCGCCGAGCTCCGTGGCGTCCAGGACGTAGGGCGCCGCGACCGTCACGTGGGCGCCGTCCGGGCCGGTCAGGGTCACGGCTTCCACCCGGTCGCCGTCCGCGTGCACCGCCACCGGGCGGTGCCCGAACAGGACCCGCAGCCGCCCCGCTGCCAGGTACGGCGCCACCATCGCGTCCAGCACCGCGGCGGCGACCCGGGGCTCGTAGCACAGCCGGCTCACCCGGCCCAGGCCCGGGTTGAGGTCCATCACCCGGCGGGCCGACGGCGTCAGCGGGTACCACGCGCGGTAGTACTGCCGCACCCCCTCCCGGAACGCCCGGTAGGAGCGCGTGCAGCCGAACTGCTCGATCCACGGGTGCTCGTCGGGCGGCACGCCCTGCGCGCTGAGCTGCCCGCCCAGCCAGTCCGTCTCCTCGGTCAGCACCACCGACCGCCCCCGCCGCAGCGCGGCGAGCGCCGCGGCCACCCCACCGGCCCCGCCCCCCACGACCAACACGTCGGCCCCCACAACCCGCCCACCCATCCGTTGAGTGCTGGGCATTTGTGGTGTCGAATCGTTCTGAGAGGACAGATACCCAGCACTCAACGGGGTCGGTCGGGCGGGCGTCATGCTGCTCCCTCCAAGGTTTGGGCCGCTTGCAGGAGGGCTTGGGTGTACGGGTGCGCCGGTGCGGTGAAGAGCTGTTCCGCGGAGGTGTCCTCCACCAGCACCCCGCGGTGCATCACGGCCACCCGGTCGGCGATCTGCCGCACCACCGCGAGGTCGTGCGTGATGAACAGCAGCGACAGGTCGTGCTCGTCGCGCAGGTCCACCAGCAGCCGCAGGATCTGCGACTGCACCGACACGTCCAGTGCCGAGACCGCCTCGTCGCAGACCAGCAGCCGCGGGCGCAGCGCGAGCGCCCGGGCGATGCTCACCCGCTGCTTCTGCCCGCCCGACAGTGCGGACGGCCGCCGGTCCGCCACCCCCGGGTCCAGCCCGACGTCGGCCAGCACCCGTGCCAGCGCCTCCCGCCGGTCGCCGGACGGCGCCACCGACGGGTGCACCCGCCACGCCTCGCGCACGATCGCGCCCACCGTCATGCGCGGGTTGAGCGACGACCCCGGGTCCTGGAACACCATCTGCACCGCGCGGTGCAGCTCCGGCGACCGCCGCCGCACCGGCCCGAGCGGGTGCCCCTCGAACGTGATGCTGCCCTCCTGCGGCGTCACCAGCCCCAGCACGCACCGCGCCACCGTCGACTTGCCCGAACCCGACTCGCCGACCAGCGCCACGGTCTGCCGGGCACCGACGTCCAGGTCCACGCCGTCGACCGCCGTTACCGTGGTGCGGCGCTCGCGGACCGACCGCCGCGGGCCGGCGAACGTGACGCGCAGGCCACGGATCTCGAGCACGCTCACGGGGTGACCTCCTCGGCGAAGTGGCAGGCGCTGAGCCGCCGGGCCGCGGGCTCGCCCGGGTCGGTGCCGTCCGGGGCACCGCCGCCCGTGTCGATCTCGCGAAGCGCCGGGACCTCCGTGGCGCAGCGCGCCCGCGCCATCGGGCAGCGGGGGTGGAACGGGCACCCGGACGGCGGGTCGAAGGGGCTCGCGGGCGCGCCCGGGAGCGGCTCGGCGATCGCCGTCCGGCTGGTCACGGCCGGGACGTTGCCCGCGAGCGCCCGCGTGTAGGGGTGGTGCGGGCGGTCGAGCACGGCGCGGGCCGGGCCCTGCTCGCAGACCCGGCCTGCGTACATCACCACCACCTCGTCGGCGACGTGCGCCATGACCCGCAGGTCGTGGCTGACCAGGATCATGGCCAGGCCCTCGCGGTCGCGCAGGTCGGCGAGCAGCGCCAGGATCCGCGCCTGCGTGGTGACGTCGAGCGCGGTGGTCGGCTCGTCGGCGATGACCAGCTCGGGCCGTCCGGCCAGCGCGATGGCGATCATGACGCGCTGGCGCATGCCGCCCGACAGCTCGTGCGGGTACGAGCCGGCCTGCCGCTCCGGCTCGGGCAGCCCGACGCGCGCCAGCAGCTCCAGCACGCGCGCCCGGACCTCGGCGCGCGGGCGGCCGGCGCGCCGCAGGATCTCGCCGACCTGCCGCCCCACGGTCTGGATCGGGTCGAGCGCGGCCGACGGGTCCTGGAAGACGACGCCGATCTCGCGCCCGCGCACCTGCCGCCGACGGCGCTCGGGCGCGGTCAGGAGGTCCTGCGACTTCCACCGCACCTCGCCGGAGGCGACGGCGGCGTCCGGCAGCAGCCCGACGACGGCCATGGCCGTCATCGTCTTGCCGCTGCCGGACTCGCCGATCAGGCCCGTGGTGCGCCCGGCCAGGACGGTGAACGAGACCCGGTCGACCACCGTCCCCGCGGGCAGGGCGACGCCGAGCCCGGTCACCTCGAGCATCGGGGTGGTGCTCCGCTCGGGGGTCACCACCGCGACGGACTGGTCTGCCATCCGTACTCCCTCCCGCGCTCCGGCGCGCCCGTCAGCTCTCGGAGTTCGTCACGCGCGTGAAGTACGGCAGGCTGTCGGACGCCGGCACGAAGCCCTCGACCCCGGAGCGCCACGCGTACGGCATGCCGACGAACATCGGGTACATGCCCACGGCGTCGTCCCAGACGATCTGCGTGGCCTGCGCGTACAGGTCCTCCCGCTCGGCGGTGTCGCTCGTGGCCTCCGCGGCGGCCAGCAGCTCGTCGAGGTCCTCGTTGCAGTAGCCGGTGCGGCCCGCGGCGCACGGGTACAGACGCCCCAGGTTGGTGGCGGCGTCGTACCCCTGCGAGCCGATCTGCTGGATGTTGAGGTCCCACTTCAGGGCCAGCAGGTCCTCAAGGAACACCGCCTGCTCCTTCTCCAGCGGCTCGACCTGCACGCCGATCTCGGCCAGGTCGGAGGCCACGGCCTGCGCGAGCTGGCGGAACTGCGGCTGCGAGAACTGCATGCGCAGCTTCGTGTCGTAGTCGAAGCCGGCGGCGTCCAGGGCGGCCTTGGCGGCCTGCGGGTCGTAGGCCACCGGTTCCTGCGGCGCGTAGCCGAGCACCACGGGGCTGACGACGGAGTCGGCCGGCGAGCCCGTCTCCGGGAACAGCGACGTCGTGATCTCGTCGAAGTCGACCGCCTGCCACAGCGCGCGCCGCACGGCGGCCTCCTTGAGGGTCTCCTCGGAGCTGTTCATCCACATGGTCAGCACGCCGGGGCTGTCCACGCTCTCGACCGTGATCGAGGTGTCGCCCTGCAGGGCGGGGATCTGGTCGTCGGGCATGGCCCACGTGACGTCTACCTCGCCGGTCTGCAGCGCCGTCATGCGCGCCGAGACCTCGGGGATCGACTGGAAGACCAGCTCCTCCAATGCCGGGGGTCCGTCCCAGTAGGTCGGGTTCGGCGTCATCCGCAGCGTCTGGCCCGGCTCGAACGACTCCACGACGAACGGCCCGGAGCCCACGGGGTCCTGGAAGAACGACTCGTCGACGTCGGGCGGGGTGACGAAGAACGACGAGATCTTCGCGACGAACGACGCGTCCGGCTTGCCGGCGTCGAACACCACGGTCGACTCGTCGGGCGCCTCGACCTGGTAGTCCACGAAGTTGCCCGCCAGCGGGCCCTGCAGCTCCAGCACGCGCTCGAAGGAGGCGACGACGGCGTCGGCGTCGACCGGCTCGCCGTCGGAGAACTCCACGCCGTCACGCAGCGTGAACGTCCACTCGCTCGTGTCGTCGTCGGGCTCCCACTCGGTGGCCAGGTCGCCCGTGAACTCGCCCGGGCCGGTGCTGACCACGAGCTGGCTGAACAGGGCGCGGGCCGCGAGCTGCGTGCCTGCGTCCATGCTGGACGGGCCGTGCGGGTCCAGGTTCTCGATGGGGATGGGGCCGGCCGCGGTCAGGGTGCCGCCCGCGGCGTCCCCGCCGGGGTCGTCCCCGCCGTCGGAGCCGCCGCAGGCCGCCGTGGCCAGGAGCGCGAGAGTGATCGTGAGGGCGGGTACGGCGCGCCGGGTGCTGAGCTTCATCGCTCGTTCCTTCCGGAGGGGTGTGCCGGGTGTGTGCTGGTGCAGCGCCGGGGTGCGGCGTTGTCAGGTCTGGGCGAAACGTCTGGTGAGGCGGTCGCCGACGAGGCCGATGCAGACGACCAGGACGGTGAGCGCGATGCCGGGGAAGGCCGAGATCCACCACGCGGTGGCGAGGTACTCCTTGCCGCTCGCGATGCTCTGGCCCCAGGACGCGACGTGCGGGGGCAGGCCGAGGCCCAGGAAGCTGAGGGCCGCCTCGGACAGGACCACGGAGGCGAGCTCCATCGTGGCGAGCGCGACCACGGGCCCGGCGAGGAACGGCACCACGTGCCGCCCGAGGATCACCGGGGTGCGCACGCCCATGATCCGGGCGGCGTCGACCCAGTCGCGCTCGCGGACGGACAGGGCCACGCTCCGCGACAGGCGGGCGAACCCGATCCAGCCCGCCACGGACAGCGCGATGATCACCACGCCCGTGCCCCGGTCCAGGAGGCCCGCGATCACGATGGCGAGCAGGATGCCGGGGAACGCCATGAGCACGTCGACGGTGCGGGCCACGGCGACGTCGGCGAACCCGCCCGCGTAGCCGGCCACCGCGCCGAGCGCCACGCCCACCACGGAGCACAGCGCCACCACGACCACGCCGATGGTCAGGGACGTGCGCGCCCCGTGCACCACCTGCGCCAGCACGTCGCGGCCCACGCCGTCCGTGCCGAGCCACGCGGTGCCCGACGCCGTGGCCGAGCCGGGCGGCAGCAGCCGCTCGGTGACGACGGTCGCCACCGGGTCGTACGGCACGAGGTACGGGCCGACGACGGCGGCGAGCACGTAGACGCCGATGATCCCGTAGACGACCCAGGCGCCGACCGAACCCGTGCCTCTCATCGGCGGGCCTCCAGCCGGATGCGCGGGTCGAGGCGGGCGTAGGCGAGGTCGGCGGCCAGGTTGAGCACGACGACGCAGACGGCGATCAGCACCGTGGCGGCCTGCACCACGGCGTAGTCGCGGTTGCCGACCGCGCCGACCAGCAGGTTGCCGAGCCCGGGCCAGGCGAACACGGTCTCGATGACGACGGCGCCGCCCAGCAGCGTGCCGACCTGGAGGCCGACGACCGTGACCACGGGGACCAGCGAGTTCTTCAGGACGTGCCCGGTCAGCACCTCGCGCTCGGTCAGGCCCTTGGACCGCGCGGTGCGCACGAACGGCTCGGACATCGTCTCGGCGACGCCGCTGCGCGTGATGCGCCCGACCAGCGCGGTGAACGGGATGGCGAGCGTGACCGCGGGCAGCACCAGGTGCTCCAGGTCCCCGCCGCCCGCGCTCGGCAGGAGCCGCAGCCACAGCGCGAGCACGAGGATGAGCATGATGCCGACCCAGAACGGCGGCAGCGCCTGCATCCCGAGGGTGACCGTGGAGGTGGCGCGGTCCACGAGGCTGCCGGGCCGGTGCCCCGCCAGCACGCCGAGCACGATCCCGACCGTGACCGCGACGAGCGTGGCCGCCAGCGTGAGCGTGACGGTCGCGGGGAACCGTTCGAGCACCGCGTCCATGGCCGGGCGGCCGTACCGGTACGACTCGCCGAAGTCGCCGCGCACGGCGTCGCCCAGGAACGACAGGTACTGGGCGAGCAGCGGCTGGTCGAGGCCCAGGGTGTGCCGCAGCTCCGCGATCTGCTCGGGGGCGGCGTCCGGGCCGAGGGCGACCGTGGCCTGGTCGCCCGGTGCGAGCCGCACGATGAGGAAGACCGCGGTGAGCACGCCCCAGATGGTGAACAGCCCGACGGCGAGGCGCCGCAGCAGGAACGTGAGCATCATCGCGGGCTCCCCACCGAGTCGCCGTCGACGGGCGTGCACGCGACCGAGAGCTGGCGCGGGCCGTCGTCGGCGTCCAGGATCTCCAGCAGGAGGCCCACCGCCGCGCGGCCCATGTCCTCGCGGGGGAGCGTGAAGCGGGTCCAGTCGCGGCCGGACGAGGTCGCGGTGTTGTTCGGCGCGCTGCCGGGCGTGCTGCTGGGTGCCGGGTCGCCCAGCAGGGCGACGGAGAGGTCCTCCGGGATGCGCAGCCCCGCCGCGGCGGCGACCCGCTCGAGGGCGGCGACGGTCTGGTCGTCCTCGCTCGGCTCGACCAGCAGCGCCGTCACGCCGTCGGCCCGCCACCGCTGGAGCAGGTCGGTCAGCAGCGCGGCGGTGGTGGCGGCGTCGTCCGGCATCTCGTGGACCGGCTGGTCCGTCAGGCCGGCGTCGGCCAGGCCCGCGCGGAACCCCGCCTCGCGGTCGCGCGTGGGCTCCTGGTGGTCGGCGGGCCGCAGGTAGGCGAGGCGGCGGTGCCCGGCGTCGGTCAGGCGGCGCACCATGTCGCGGGTGGCGCCCACGTAGTCCGGGGCCACGTAGGAGAGCTCCGCGCCGGGCAGCTCGCGCCGGCCGACGAAGACGAACGGAAAGTCCTCGCGGACCAGGTCGGCGAGGTCCGCGCGGTCGATGTGCCGGCCCAGCAGCACGCAGCCGTCGGCGACCTTGAGCCGGTTGATGCCGCCCGAGTAGATGCGGCGCTCGCCCGTGCCGACGGAGCTGAACAGCAGCAGGTCGTACCCGAACTCGGCGGTTGCCTCCTCGACGCCCAGCAGGAACGGGAAGTAGAAGTCGCGCTGGTCCACGGGAAAGACCGGCTCGAACGTGTAGAGGCCGAGCATGCGGTTGCGCCCGCCCTTGAGGCTGCGCGCGGCGGTGTTGACGGTGTAGCCGAGCGCCGCCGCGGCGTCGAGCACGGCCCGGCGGGTCTGCTCGGCGACCTGGCTGCTGGCCTGGCCGCCGCTGACCACCAGGGATACGGTCGCCTGCGAGACGCCGGCGGCCCGCGCGATGTCCACCTGGGTGGGACGCCGACGTTGCGTCATCGCAGACTCCTCGGGTAGCCGGCGCCATTGCCGGGTAGCCTCTTTAATACGTATTAAAGCCGTGGGACGCCACACTATGGATCCGGGCAACGGGCCGTCAAGGAAATCCCGGCCGAAACGCCTGTATTCACCCGGTCGACGGAACGAGGGCGGGATGCGGGAGATCCGGGCGGACGACGACGTCCTGACCTGGGCCGGTGCCGTCTCCGTGGAGCACGGGCCGCGCTGGTCCCGCGCCTGGCGCCTGCCGCACGACCGGATCGGCCTGTTTCCCGGCGGCGCCCTGCGCTCGCGCGCCGCGATGCCCGCGGGGGTGCGGCTGGTGCTCGGCACCGACGCGCGGAGGCTCGCGGGGTTCGCCGCGGTCCAGGGGGTGGAGGTGCCGCTGGACGTGGTGGTGGACGGCGGTGGGCCGGGTGGTGCTGGATCGGACGGCGCCGGGCCGGGTGGTGCCGTCGTCGCCTCCGTGCCGGTCGGGCCGGACGGGGGCTTCGCGATGGAGCTCCCGCCCGGCGACAAGCGGGTCGAGGTGTGGCTGCCGCAGTTCGGGACCTTCCGGCTCCTGAGCCTCGCGATCGACGACGGCGCGCGGGTCTGGCCGGCGCGCGGCCCGTCCGGCCCCCGGCTCGTGACGTACGGCAGCTCCCTGACGCAGTGCCGCCAGGCGGCGTCCCCCACGCGGACGTGGCCCGCGCTGGTGGCGCGCGGGCTCGGTCTGGACCTGACGTGCCTGGGCTTCGCGGGGGAGGCGCACCTCGACCCGATGGTCGCGCGCGTGCTGCGCGACCTGCCCGCCGACGTCGTCGTGGCCTGCCTCGGCATCAACGTGTACGGCGCGGGCACGTTCACCGAGCGGTCGCTGCTCCCGGCGCTGCTCGGGTTCCTGAGCACGGTCCGCGACGGGCACCCGGGCGTGCCCGTGCTCGTGGTCTCGCCGGTCGCCTCGCCGCGGCGCGAGGACGCCGTGGGTCCCGCAGGTCTGACGCTCGCGCAGGTGCGCGACCAGGTGGCCGACGCGGTCGGCCTCCTGACCGCGCACGGCGACCCGGACCTGCACCTGCTCGACGGGCGGGCGGTGCTCGGCCCCGAGCACGCGCACCTGCTGGCCGACGGCCTGCACCCGGGGCCCGAGGGCTACGCGCACATGGCGTCGGTGATCGTGCCGGTGGTGCGGGAGCTGCTCGCCGGCCGGGGCGTGGGTGGCGCGGTCGTGCCGAGCCGGTCGTGAGGTCTCAGCGAGGCCTCACAGCAGGTCCAGCGGCGTCCCGTACTCCGGGACCACCACCCGCGTGCCCGGCGAGAGCTGCCCGATCCGCTCGGTGAGGTCGCGCATCCGGCCCCGCGTACGGTCGTCGGCGCGCGGCGGGTTGGTCAGCGGCGACTCGAAGTCGTCCCAGTGCACCAGGACGACCTGGCCGACGCCGTCCAGCGCCGCGAGCAGGCGGCCCGCGTAGTCGGCGGTGACGTCGGTGCTCGGCACGGGCAGCGCGACGGTGTCGACGCGCAGGCCGCGCAGCGCCCGGTCGTCGTAGTCGCTGCCGCCGAGCAGCAGCACGGACCGGCCCTGCGGTGAGCGCAGCAGGTACGACAGGGTGTCGCCCTCCGGCAGGTCGGCGATCGTGCGGGGCCGCGCCGGGACCCGCGTGTGCACGCCGGGGAACAGCAGCCCGCCGGACGCCGTGCGGCTGTGCAGCGAGGGCACGACGCGCAGCACGAGGTCGCCCAGGTGCAGCTCCTCGCCGCCGCGCACCACCGCGAGCTGCTCCCGGGGGACGCCCAGGGCCAGCGCCAGGTGGTACCCGGTCAGGGTGGTGAACACGGTGGCGCCGCGGGTGCGGGCCAGGTGGGGCACGTCGGCGAAGTGGTCCCAGTGGGTGTGCGTCACCAGGATCGAGTCGACGGCGCCCTCCGCCGTCCCCGGGGCGCCGAGCGCGGCGTCCAGCGCGGCGGCGTCGACCCGCAGCCGGGTGGTGGCGCTGAACTTCCCGGCCGCGAGGCCGGTGTCGAACCGCGTGACGTACGGGTCGAGCAGCACCGTGGTCGTGGGGGTGCGGATACGCCAGCCCGAGGTGCCGAGCCAGGCGAACGTGGCGAAGCCGGCCGGGGCCGCGGTCTCGGCCGGGTTCGCGGTCTCCGGGCCGACGGCGGTGGCGGCGACGGCGGCCGACGCCGCGCCCGGCACGGCCGCACCGGCCAGCCCGCCGAGCACGCCCAGGGCCGCCGTCCCGGCGCCGGACATCAGTGTGCGGCGGCTGAGGCCGCGGTTCGAGGTGGTGGGTGTCGTCATGCGGCACACCCTTCGCGAGGCCGCCGGCGAGAGTCAAAGAGTCTTGCCGACGTGACCCGAGTCGATCCTGATATGGCCCCCGCCTAGGCTCGGGGCGTGGACCTCCTGAAGCACCTGGGCTTCTTCGCGGCCGTCGCCGACACCCGGCACTTCGGCAACGCCGCCGCCGACCTCGGCATGACCCAGCCGCCGCTGTCCCAGGGCATCCTCCGGCTGGAGCGGCACCTCGGCGTGCGGCTCTTCGACCGCGACGCGCGCGGCGTGCGGATCACCGCCGCCGGGCGCCGGCTCCTGCCCGCAGCGCGGGAGCTGCTCGACGCCGCCGACGACCTCGTCGCCGCCGCCCGCGACCTCGCCCTGCCCGAGCAGGTCCGGCTCGGCCTCGCCGCCGACCTGGAGGACGCCGTTCCCGGGCTGCTCCGGGTGGTCGCGGGCGGCTCCGTCGGCGCGGGTGCTGCGGGCTCGGGCGGCCCCGCTGGCTCGGGCGTCTCGGGTGTCGCGGGTACCGCGTCCGGCGCCGTCGTGCCCACGGTCGCGGGCAGCGTCGAGCTCGTCGACCTGCTGCGGGACGGCCTGCTCGACGTCGCCGTCGTGCGCCACCCGGGCGTGCTCGACGGGCTGACGGCGGGGCCGGTGCTCGTGCTGCCGACCCGGCTGGTGGGTGTCGGCACGGGTGCAGATGACGGAGGCGGCTCCGACGCCGGTGCAGGTGCGCACGGCGGCGGCCGGGTCGGCGCCGGACGACCGGGCCCCGGCGCCGGCCTCGCCGAGGTCCGCCTGCCCGTGGCCGTGCCGCCCCGGCACTACCAGCCGCCCGCGCACGACCAGCTCGTCGACGCCCTGCGCCGCGCCGGCCACAGCGGCGCGGTGATCGAGGCGCGGGACGCCGCACAGCGCCGGGCGCTCGTCGCGGCGGGTGTTGCAGCAGGAATCGTGCCAGTGCCCGTCGGGCAGTCCGGCCCGGTGTCAGACCTGGACGACTGCCGGGACCACGACCGGGGGCACGACCGGGGCCACGGTCCGGACGGCAGGGACCGAGGCTCCGACGGTGGCCCGGGTCCGGAAGATCCCGGCCCGTCGTGCCCGCCGCTGCGGCTGCGGGTGGCCCTGCCGCACGCCCCGCAGCGCAGGCCCGAGGTCGACCACGACGCGGTCGCAGCCGCGCTCGAGCGGGCGCTCGGCGCGGGACGAGCCCGATGAAGCCCGCCGCGTCGTCCGGGGCCCCGTCCGTCGCCCATCCGTCCGAGGTACCCGAGACGTCGACGGCCGCCGGCACCTGGGCCGCTGACACCTCCGCCGTCGTCGCCGCGCTCCGGGAGGTGGCGCGCGACGCAGGCGTCACGGCCCGGGTCCATGCGACCCGCCTGACCGGCCCGCCCGGCATTGTCGCCCTGGACGACACCGACGCCGTCGCGATCGCCTCGCTCTACAAGCTGCCCCTCGCGCTGGTCTGGGCGGATCTCGTGGCGGCCGGCGACCTCGCCGCGGACCTGCCCGTGCGCCTCGCGGCGGCTTCCCGCATGCCCGGTCCGACGGGCGTCGCGATGCTGCTCGACGACGTGTCACTGACCGCTCGCGACGCCGTGCGGCTGATGCTCGCGGTGTCCGACAACGCGTGCGGCGACGCCGTCCTGGCCCTGGTCGGCCGCACCCGCGTGCACGAGCACCTGGCGGAGCTGGGCCTCCCGGCGACTCTGGTGCGGCAGGGCTCGGCCGAGGAGACGCGGGCCGTCCTGCGCGATACCGGCACCGGCGACTGGGCCGCCGCCCAGGGGGCGCTCGCCGACCCGGACCGGGCCGCGGAGACGTCGCAGTACGACCCGGCGTACGCGAGCGCCGCGACGGCGGCGCAGGTCGGTCAGGTGCTGCGCATCCTGTGGTCGCGCACCGGCCCGGCCCACGACCTGGTGCGCGACGCCCTGGCCCATCAGGCCTGGCGGCACCGCGTGGGCAGCGGGTTCCCGCACGACGACGTCGCGCTGCTCGGCAAGACCGGCACCCTCGGGCGGCTGCGGCACGAGGCCGCCGTCGTCCGGTTCCCGCACGAGCACCCCGTGGGCGTGGTGGTGCTGACCCGGGCCGCGCGGCCCGAGCGGCACCTGCCGCGGGTGGACGCGGCGATCGGTGAGCTGGCGCGGCTCGCCGTCGGGCCGCTGCGGCTGCCCGACGACGTGTGAACCCGGCACGCGGCCGGCAGCACGCGACCGGCGTCAGCCCGCGGCGTCCTGGCGGCGCTCGTGGGTCAGGAGCGTGATCGCCACGGCGACGACGACGCCGATCAGCGTGTCGATCGCACGGTCGCTGACGAGGCCGGCGACGGGCACCGGGTGCGCGAGGTGCGTCATGGACAGGGCGAGCGGCGTGATGAACAGCATCGCGACGGCGTAGTTGCGGCCCACGTACAGCTCGGCGCCGGCCTGCAGCAGCGCGGCGACCGCGATCACCACCAGCGGCGGCGGCCCCGCCGTCAGCAGCGCCCACGCCAGGAGCACGCCCACCAGGGTGCCCGCCAGGCGCTGGGCGGCGCGCATGATCGCCCCGGAGGCATCGGGCGCCGACATCGGCACCACGGCGGCGACCATCGCCCAGTACGGGTGCCCGACGGCGGTGGCGATCGCGCCCGCGACGGCCACGCCGGCGGCGTACCGCACGAGGTAGTGCGAGAGCGTCCACTCCGGGCCGGTGCCGGATGCGACGGCCGTGGCGGCGACCGCGCCAGAAGCGACGACGGCCGGGGCCGGGCCCGGCTCGAACCGCGCGAAGACGGCGGTCAGCGCGAGCGCGAACAGCACGGCGGCCACGGCCACGGCCAGGGCGACGACCAGGCTGCCCGCGTCGGCCGGGACGGAGGAGCAGGCGCCCAGCGCGAACACGGGGAACAGCGGCCCGGGCGGGTGCCAGCGCAGCCGGTGCGACACGATCGCCACGCCCGTGGCCCACAGCGCCGCGACGGGCACCACTACCCACCCCGTGCCGGGGACGGCGGACGCCAGGACCGCGATCAGCGTGCCGACCAGCACCGACGCGACCAGCACGGCCCCGGCCTGGACCTGCATCACCAGGCGCGGCCGGATCGGCACGGTGCGGCCGAACAGGCTGGTGAACGCGCCGAACGTCGCGTAGAGGGACCACTCCAGGTGGCCCGTCGCCCACAGCACCAGCATCGGCACGGCCACCGACGCGGCGGCCCGCAGCGCCACGGGCAGCTCCCCGCCGTACGGTCCCACGTGCAGCATCCGGCGCAGGTGGGGGAGCGGGGAGCGGAAGTTCATGACCTTTGCATCTTCCCACGCGGCAGGGTCGGGATAACCCCCGGCCCAGCACGGAGGACAGCCGGTTGGTGCGTCGGGAGCCCGCTGACCAGCATGGACGCATGACCGAAACCGCACCGCACACGTTGCTCACAGGCCGGTCGCTCCGGACGTCCGCGGCGGGCGCGTTCGCGCTCGCCGTCGCGGCCGGGATCGCCGAGGCCGTCGTCGCCGTCACCTCGATCGTGGCCCAGCAGGGGGCCGACGCCGCCCTGCTCACGCAGGTCGGGGTGCGCGGCCTGATCTTCGCCGCCGCCCTGACCTGCGCCTGGTACCTGGCCCGCGGACGGCGCTGGGCCTGGTGGGCCCTGCTGCTCGGCCTGGGCGTGGTGGGCCTCGCCTCGATGCTCCTGCCCATGGCCGCGATGCTGGCCGACGGCGCCTCCTGGTCCACCGCCTTCGAGGGAGACGTCTCGCCGCTCTTCCCCGTGATCCGCGCGCTGCACATCCTGTTCGTGCTGGCGGGCGTCACGCTGGCGCTGCACCCGGCGGTCCGCGCGAGCCTGGGCACGGGCGGCCGGGAACGCTGACCGGCGGTCGCTGACATTGGCCGCTGACACGGGCTCCCAAGCGACCATGCACCTGCTGCCAGAACCTGATCGGTCCTGGCAGCAGGTGCATGGTTGACGTCGCGGTCTGGCGCGAGATCGGTCGCCCGATCGGCAGCCTGCTCCGCCGCCCGGTCAGCCGGCCGGCGTCGCCTCCGGAACCGGCGCCGTCGCGACGTCGAAGACGTGCATGATGCCGCGGTCCGTCGAGGCGGGCAGCACCACGGCGTCGACCGTCCTGTCCGGGTCCAGCGCGACGGGCCGCGTCGCGAACACGCGGAACGTGCCCGTCCCGGCCGTGCCGTTGCGGTTGTTGCGGCCCTGCACCTCGACCAGCGTCGTGTTGCCCGCACCGGGTGCCGCCGCCCAGTCGGTCAGCTCGACCTCGACCGGCTGGCGCGTGCCGTCCGTGTACTCGACGTACGCCGTCCCGCGCGCGGGGCCGTTCGTGGCCAGCCCGAGGAACGAGACCGACGACGCCGGGGCGTCGTCCAGCTCGACCCGCTGACCGGCGACGATCCAGTTGTCCGGCTCGCCGGCCCCGGCGTCGGGCCAGGTGAACGCGACACCCGTGTCCGCGCCGTCCACGCGCAGGGGCAGGCGCGCCCCCGGCGCGGCGCCCGCCGCCGTCAGACCCTCGCGCGACAGCGACCAGTCGCTCAGGTCCATCGACCCCAGGTTGCCGCGGCCGTCGGGCGTGGTGCCCACGTTGTTCCGGCCGTCCATCCCCTCGCTGTACGACGGCGGGACGTCGTCCGCCCCGGTGCCCCACGTACCCGGCTCGTCGGACATCGTGAACCGCAGCGTTCCGCCCTTCCGGGCGAACGACGCGTCGACGACGGACGCGTTCTGCGCCCGGCCGTTCACGCGCAGGCCGGTCGTGTACCGGCGCTCGCTGCTCGCGCCCGGCGCCACGATCTCGTAGTCCCGGTGGCTGTCGGCGGCGTCGATCGTGATGCGCTCCCACAGCGGGGCGCTGACCACCAGGTCCGCGGTGCCGTAGACCACGGGGTAGATGCCCAGGTTGGCCCAGACGTACCAGGCGCTCAGCCCGCCCTGGTCGTCGTTGCCGGGCAGGCCCGTCGGCGTCGTGTCGTACAGCTCGTTCACCGCGCGGTGCAGCACGTCCGTGGTCTTGTGTGGCTTGCCGAGCCAGTTGTAGACCCACGGGTTGGAGAAGCTGGGCTGGTTGCTCAGATAGCTGCCGGTCTGCGTGTAGGCGCCGGCGTCCAGGTGCTCCAGCAGCACGTCGAGCGCCTGCTCGGACGCCGCCACGCCGCCCCGCTTCTCGACCAGGGTGCCGATGTTGTGCGGCACCATCCAGCCGTACTGGTAGCCCGTCGACTGGTTGAACTGGCCGCGGCCCGCGGCGTCGTCCCGCACGCGCAGGTCGAACGACCGGTCGAAGCCGGTGCGCTCGCGCGGCCTGATGTGCTGGGTCACCGGGTCGAACACGTTCTGCCAGGACTGGGCGCGGACCATGAGGCGGTCGTGCGCGTCGTCGTCCCCGAGCCGCTCCGCGAGCTGCGCGATCGCGAAGTCCTCCACGGAGTACTCCAGGACGCGCGCCGTCGCGAAGTTGCCCTTGCGGTTCTCCACCATGCCGGTGGCGAGGTACTGGTAGGCGTCCGGGCGCGTGCTCTTGTCGCCCGGCAGGGACTGGGTCTGAAGGAGCGAGGCCAGCGCGGCCTCGCGGTCGTAGCCGGTGGCGCCGAAGTCGTCCATCGCGGCCAGCGCCACGGGCAGCGAGTCGGCGGCCATCCGGGCCTGCACCAGGTTCAGCGTCGGGCCGTCGTACCAGGTGCCGGTCTGCCGGGCCATGAGCACCAGCGACTGCGCGACGTCGTCCGCGACCTTCGGGAAGGCCATGGCGAGGAGCTGCGCGTGGCCGCGGTAGAAGTCCCAGCCGGCGAAGTTCACGTAGAGGTGGCGGCCCTTCTCGACGCGGTGCACCTCGCCGTCGTAGCCGACGTACTGCCCGTTGACGTCCTCGAACACGTTCGGGTGGTGCAGCACGTGGTAGAGCGCCGTGTAGAGCTTGGTGCGCTCGGCGTCGGTGTCGGTGCCCGCGTCGGGGCCGTCGCCGCCGTCCACCTCGATGGTCCCCAGCGCGTCGCGCCAGGTGTTCCGGGCGGCGGCGCGGACGGCGTCGAAGCTCTTGTTCCGCACCTCGGTGACGCGGTTGAGCGCCGCGTTCTCGACGCTCGTGTAGCTCAGGCCGATGCGCGCCGTCACGGTGCTGCCCGGCTCGAAGCCCAGGTAGGCGCCCGTGCCGTGCTTGGCCGTGGTGCCGGCCGCGTGGCTCGCGCCGGGCGTCACCGCGCCGTCGCCCCACACGCCGTGGGCCTTGATGGGGCGGTCGAACGTCGCCGAGAAGTGCACCGTGTAGTACGTGCCCTGGTTGCAGACGGCGCCCGCGGTGACGGTGCCGGTCACGGTGCGGCGGTCCGCGTCGACCGTGACCTCGCTGGTGCGGATCGAGTTGTTGGAGCCGGCGACGTCGAGCAGGAGGGTGGCGGCGTCGTTCGTGCCATCGGTGCCGGGGGTGCCGGCGGCGCCGGCCTCGGGGAAGGTGAAGGAGGCGACGGCGGTGCGCTGGCTCGCCGTCAGCCGGGTGCGGACGCCGTTGCTCGTCGTGACCTCGTAGAACCCGGGCTCGGCGCGCTCGTCGTCGTGGCTGAACGGCAGGTCGTAGTCCCGGATGTTCGACGCCGGGTCGGTCGGCAGGGCGCCGTCGTCGGTCAGGCTGCCGGTGAAGGGCAGGAGCGGGAAGTCGAAGCCGCTGTAGTTGCCCGTGCAGCCCGTGCCCGACAGCCGGGTCATGCCGAAGCCGCGGATCCGGTCGGCCGTGTACTCGTAGCCGCCCTTCTCGCCGTTGCTGCCCTCGCGGTACGTCGTGGGGCTGGGCTGCACCAGGCCGAACGGCACCGTGGCGCCCGGGAACGTGTTCCCGTAGGCGTCGTTGCTCTTGTTCTCCGTGGTGTCCAGCTCGGTGCCGATGAAGGGGTCGACGGCGTCGAACGGGGAGAGCTCGCGGGAGTGCGACGTCGCCTGCTGGGCCTGCTGGGCCTGCTCGGCCGCGGCGGGCTGGGCCGCCGCGGACAGCGTGACGGCGGGGGTGAGCGCGAGGAGCGTCACCACCCCCGCCGCGAGCGCCGCCCGGGTACCGGCGGGACGGGTGGGGCGCGATGCTGGGCGCCATCTGGATGAGGACATGACGAGTTCCTGACGTGTCCGGGGAAGGGTCGGCTCAGTGTGTTGGCCGAGGTCTTCGTCCAGATGAGCGCCGCACGGCCGCCGGGTGAACGCGCCGTGGCGGCCCGGCTACCGCTGGTGTGGCCCGGCTACCGCCGCAGGAAGTCGGTCACGGCCGCGAGGAACTCGTCGGGGGCCTCGTCGTGCACCATGTGGCCCACGCGGATCTCCACGAGCCGGCCGTGGGCCACGCGCGAGGTGAACTCCGCGAGGTCCGCCTGGTCCACGTTGCTCGTGGGGCCGCCCGCGACGACGAGCACCGGCGCCTCGATCCCCAGCGCGTCGTCCCACCAGGCCGGGTCGGGGTCGCCGCGCTGGGCGCGCAGGGCGTTGACGAGCGGCCAGTCGAACGGGACGGGGTGGTCCGGCTCGTCGAACGGCTCGAACCGCGGCCCGCCGGGGCGCGGCGGCGCGGCGTCCTCGAGGACGAGCCGGGTGACGGGGGCGGTGGACTGAGTCGGAGTCGGAGTCGGAGTCGGGGTCGGCTCGTCGCTGGCGGCGGGCGCGGTGGCGTTCAGGGCGGTGGTGACCAGGGCCGCCGTGACGGCGCCCATCGAGTGCCCGACGATCGCGAAGCCGTCCGGGGCCGCGACCGGGCGGGCCGCGACCGTGCCGCCGGCGTCGGCCGCGCCGGCGGCGTCGTCCTGGGCGGTCACGCCGAGGGCGGCACAGAACGCGAGGGTGTCGGCCGTCATCAGCTCGTACGAGTACTGCCCGGGGCGGTCGCTGTCGCCGTGGCCGCGCGCGTCGGGGGCCAGGACGCGGTAGCCGAGCGCCGCGAGGTCGTCGAGCAGGGGATCCCAGGACAGCGAGCTCTCGCCGAGGGCGTGCAGCAGGAGCAGCACCGGTGCGGCGGGGTCGCCGGCCTCGCGGTAGGCGAGGCGCAGGGGAGCGGTGGCGGCCGGTCCGACGGTGTCGGGCGCGGCGTTGGTTGGCCTGGTGGCGGTGGGCGCGACGGCGTCGTCGTGCCGCAGGGGTGCGTGCTGGATGTCGACGTGGCGGACCGGGTGCTGGGCTGCGGTGGTCATCCGCGCAAGTATGCCGAGCCCGGGACCGGCCGTTGACCAGCGGGAACAACCGGCCGGGAAAATCCGCTGACCGCGTACGGGTCCGGCCGCTACGGTCGGGCGTCGCTGACGCACCGGACGGAGGTGAGACGTGTGAGCAGCAACAAGAAGGACCGAACCCGGCACAGGCACGCGCTCCCGGCCGAGGCCGTGCGCGAACGCGCCGAGCATGCCCGGTCGGGCGCGGCCGGGGTGCACGACGATCAGCAGGCCCGGGCCTACCGCACCGGCGCCACCAACCGGGTGGGCTCCCGGTCGGCCCGTGTCCGCGCCACCATCCGAGCCGACGAGCGCTGACCCGCGCGAGGCCACACGGGGCGGGGCCGCAGTGCCGCCGAGATCGGTCCCTTGCGTCGAGACCGGTCGGTCGCCCGACCGATCTCGACACAACCGACCGATCTCGTCCAGCCCGGTCGGCACTGGACTGAGCACGAGCTGCCCGTCCGGCAGCGGACCGATCTCATTCAGCCCGTCCGGCAGCGGACCGATCTCGTGCTGCCCGGTCAACATTCGGACGACGCCGACCACGCGCCCGCGCCGTGGCGGGGCCGTCGATGTGCGCTTCTACCCCGTCATTGGGCCCGAAACACGGCTGATTCCGGGCCCAATGACGGGGTAGAAGCGCACCTCCGTCCGCCGCACCTCCGCACACCGCGCCTCCCGGCACCCCCACGCGCATCCGGCCGACGCCGGGCAGCGCGCAACGGGCAGAGGCCGGGGTCAGTGGTGGTGGTGCTCGGCCGTCGTCACCGGGGTCGCGCCCGGGCGGGTCCACTGGATGGCCGGCCGGCCGCCGGTCCAGCTGTTGCCGGCGCCGTCCTCGTGGGTGCGCCAGAACCAGCCCGGACCCTTGCCCTCCGGCCAGCCCGCAGGGGAGTCCTGCCACGACTCCAGCCGGCCGCGCGCCGTCATGTCGAGCAGCGCCAGCGCCGGCATGGTGGCCTCCGCGCCCCGTCCGGTGACCGAGTTGGTGAGGAACACCCGGTCGCCCTGCCGCAGGAAGCACACCCAGGTGCCGAACTCGTCGCCGCCCACGATCTCGTCCGCACCGTCCTGCGCGGAGTAGTCCAGCACGGAGTACCAGTGCTCCGGGTACCCCATGAACTCCACGAACGGCGCGAGCTCCGTGTACGGCGCCTTGGCGAACACCGCGAACGAGACGCCGCGGGCGGTGAGGTAGGCCGGGTCCTGCACCGCCCAGTAGGTCAGGGTGCAACCCTCGCACTGGTTCTCGAACGGCTCGCCCGGGTGCCACATGTGCTTGTAGACGATCAGCTCCTCGCGGCCCTGGAACAGGTCCAGCAGCGTGGTGGGCCCGTCCGGTCCGACGACGACGGCGCCCGCGTCGACCTCCGTCATCGGCAGCCGGCGCCGCGCCGCCGCGATGGCATCGCCCTCGTGCGTGTGCGCCTTCTCCCGCACCAGCAGCTCGTCGCGCGCGGCCTGCCAGGCGGTCCGGTCGACGACGGGCGGCACGCCGGGGGAGCCTGCCTGGGCGCTCGCGGCACCTTCCTGGTCGGGGTGGTGCTCATGTGTCGTGGTCATGTGCTCTCCTCGGTCGACGGGCTGCCCGGCGTGCGGACGACGCCTCTCCACGTACCGACGACCAGCCACGTCGAAGCTCATCGGCCGGGCGTCCATGAGGACGACGAACGGGCCACGCCCAGAACGACATCCTGCTCAGAACGACACCCGCCGACGGAACGGTCCGGGAGGCGGCCTGTGGCGACGTCGGCACATTCCTGCGCGGTCGGCAGTCTGCATCGAGGTCGGCACAGGCCTGTGCCGACCTCGATGCCAACTGCCGACTTTGTGCGGCAAACTGCCGTCGTCGCAGCGGACTGCGGACTTTGTGCGGCAAACTGCCGTCGTCGCAGCGGACTGCCGACTTTGTGCGGCAAACTGCCGTCGTCGCAGCGGACTGCGGACTTTGTGCGGCAAACTGCCGACGTCGGCGCGGACTGCCGAGTTCGCGGGGCAAACTGCCGTCGTCGGCGGCGAGTCCGACTACCGCAGCGCCGCCGAGACGATCTCCAGGGCCTCGGCCCGGCTGATCCCGAGGGCGCGGGTCGTCTCCGCGTACTGCGTCGCGGCGTCCTGGGCCAGGGCGAGGCGCTGGTTGCCGGCAGCGCTGACGAACGTCCCGGCGCGGCCGCGGGTCTCGACGAGCCCGGCCGCCTCCAGCTCGCGGTACGCGCGAGCCACGGTGTTCACGGCGATCCCGAGGTCGGCGGCCAGGGCCCGCACGGTCGGGAGCCGCGCGCCGACGGGCAGGGTCCGGTCCGCCATCTGCTGCGCGAGCGTGGTGCGCACCTGCTCGTACGGCGGGACGGAGGACTCGGCGTCGATGCTGATCACGCTCGCCACAGTACAAGCGCGACCCACGCCGGACAGGCCGGAACACGCCCCACGCGACGCGGCCACGCCCGTCACACCACGCCCGTCACACCACGCCCGCCGGCCACGCCCGTCACACCACGCCCGCCGGCCACGCCCGTCACACCACGCCCGCCGGCCACGCCCGTCACACCACGCAGAGCTCGTTCCCCTCCGGGTCGCGCACCGTGACGTGGTCCAGGCCCGCCGGCCCGGGGGCCTCCCACGCGATCGTGCCGCCTGCCGCGACCAGCTCGGCGACCTTGGCGCGGATGCGTTCCTCGCGCACCTGCGGCGGGAGGTCACGTCCGCCCGAGACCTGAAGGTCCACGTGCACGCGGTTCTTGACCGTCTTGGGCTCGGGCACCCGGAGGAACGACACGGACGGCAGCCGCCCCTCGGGGTCGGCGAGGTAGGCGACGTCGTGCCACTCCTCCTCGGGCACGCCCTGCGCGGCCAGCCAGTCCTCCCAGGAGCCCCACCCCGCGGGCGGCGGGCGCTCGGCGTAGCCGAGCGCGAGCATCCAGAACGGGGCGACGGCGCGGACGTCGGTGCAGTCGATGGTGAGGGACCAGGCAGTGGTCATACCCGCACGCTAAGGGGTCGCCACGTCCGCCGCACGGTGGTAGACATGACGGACATATACGGAACTTGGGGCGAGGGGGAGCCGTGGCTGAGACGTACGAGATCAAGGGTGAGGGCGGCGTGGTGCTGGAGGTGCTCGGGCCCGACGACGAGCCGCAGGGCGAGGTGACCGAGCCCTGGACGCCCCCGGAACCCACCGAGACCCCGGAGACGCCGCAGATTCCAGAACCCACCACGACCCCCGAACCGCCCGAGCCGGCCGTCGAGCCCACCGCCACGGTGAGCATCGCGACCCGCGCGTCCTGGGGCGCCCGCTATCCCGACGGCGACCTGACGCTGACCGGCCCCGCCGTCGAGGTGTGGGTGCACCACTCGGTCACGGCTCAGCTCTCGCCCGGCGCGAGCGTGGCCGCCGAGGCCGAGCAGATGCGCGCGCTGGAGAGCGTGGGCCAGACCCGGTTCGGCACCGGCATCTCGTACAACGTGGTGATCTTCCCCTCCGGCCGGGCCTACCAGGGCGTGAGCTGGAACCGCCGCGGCACCCACACCGGCGGCCGCAACAGCACCTCCCGGTCCATCTGCTTCGCCGGCAACTACGAGACCAACAACCCCACCGCCGCCCAGATCTCCACGGCCGCGGCCATCTACGACGCCGGCAAGGGCCGCTGGTGGACCCAGGGCGCGCCGCTCGGCGGCCACCGCGACGTCTCGCAGACCGCCTGCCCCGGCCGCAACCTGTACGCGCGCCTCGACGACATCCGCGCCGGCGAGGGCTCCACCCCGCCCAGCCCGGGGGAGCCCGGCGGCCTGACCGTCGACGGCTTCTGGGGCTCGTCCACCACCCGCCGCCTCCAGCAGGAGCTCGGCACCCCGGTCGACGGCGTCGTCTCGTCCCAGAGCGTCGCCTGGCGTGACGTCAACCCGGGCCTGACCACCGGCTGGCGCTGGGTCACCGACGCCCAGGGCTCCCGCGTGATCGCCGCCCTGCAGCGCAAGATCGGCATGCCCGCCGACCAGCGCGACGGCAAGATCGGCCCGCAGACCATCCGCGCCCTCCAGCGCTACCTCGGCACCCCGGTCGACGGCGTCATCTCGCGCGACTCCCGCGCCGTCATGGCCCTGCAGCGCCGCCTCAACCAGGGCCGCGTCTGACGACGGCCGGGTCGGCCAGGTTCGCGTCGGCCAGGCCCGTCCGACGACGGCGGGCCGGGCCCGACCGCAGCCCACCGACCCCGCGCCGCGATCACCGCTAGTCTCGCGTCCATGACCGACGCCGCCCAGCGCCCCGCACCCGACCAGCCCGCCGGCCGCCCCGCACCCGGCCCGATCCCGCTCGGCACCGCACCCCGGCCCACCTTCGGCGTCGATCTGGAGGCGCGGATCCGAGCGACGTTGACGGACGAGCTCGGCGGCCAGGCGCTGAGGCTGGACCACGCGCCGATCACGGCGGAGCTCGACGGCGCCGACATCACGTCGGCCGTCATCGATCTGTCGGGCGTCGCCGTCTCGCTGCCGCAGGCCGCGCAGGCCGGTCACCCGCATCACGCCGCGCACCCGGGCCACCACACCGGCCCGCAGGCCGCGCGCGAGCGCGCCGGCTGGCACCCCGAGGTGATCGCCAGCGAGCGCGGCACGCTCCATCACCTGCGGATCGACGCCCACCGGCTCGTCGCGGTGGACCTGCCCGTGGACATCACCGCCGAGCTCACGAACCTGCGGTTCGACTGGGTCGAGGGCTCCGACGGCCGCGTGGGCATCCAGCCCGTCGAGCCCAGCGCCGACCACCCGGTCTCCGGCCACGCCCGGGTCGCCGTCGACAAGGCGGGCCTGGTCGCGACGGCGCGCGGGGTGCTCACCGTCGTGCTGCTGCAGCAGGGCATCACACTGACCGGGCTGGACCTCGACGTGGTCTCGCAGGGCCCGCGGGCCGCGACGCTCCGGGTCGACGCCGCGATCAGGAAGGGCGTGTTCCTCTCGGCGCGGGTGCAGGCCACGGCGTCGGTCAGCATCGACGAGAACATGGTGCTCGCCGTGCGCGACGTGCAGCTCGGCAGCGGCAACCCGCTGGTCGCCGCGCTGCTCGGGACGATCCGCGGCAAGGTCGAGGCCGCCACGAGCCGGGACATCGACCTGGCCGAGAAGCTGCCGGACGGCGTCCGCCTGGCCGACGTCCGCCTGGACGTTGGCCGCGAGATCGTGGCCAGCGCCCGCCTCTCCTGAGCCGGAGGGGCGCGGCCCGAGACCGTCGCCCCGTCCCGGCCGGGGTACGTTGGGCGCATGTCCGTCAGCGCTCAGACCGGCCCGTCCACCAGGACGGGAGCCACCGCCGGAACCGCCCGCACCGCGACGACCGGTCAGCGCGGCGGCTACGCCAAGGGCCGCGCGACGCAGCAGGAGATCATCCGCGCGGCGATCCTCGTGTTCGCCGACGTCGGCTTCCACGGCGCCTCCCTGCGGGACATCGCGGCCCGGGTGGGCATCTCCCACCCGGGCCTGCTGCACCACTTCCCGAACAAGGCCGCCCTGCTGGAGGCCGTGCTGGAGTACCGCGACGCCGTGGACGAGCAGTCCTTCCAGGAGGACATGGAGCGCGGCTCCGAGTACTTCGAGGCCCTGCTGAACCTCGTGGAGCGCAACCGGCTGCGCCGTCCGCTCGTCGAGCTGTTCGCCGGGCTGTCCACCGAGGCCACCTCGCCGGACCACCCGGCGCACGAGTACTTCCGGCGCCGGTACGCGCGCGTGCTGGGCGAGCAGTCCCAGCTCCTCCGGGAGCGGGCCGCGCGGGGCGGCCTCGCTCCCGGGGTGGACCCGGACCAGGCGGCGCGCACCGTGGTGGCGCTCATGGACGGCCTGCAGATCCAGTGGCTCTTCTCCCTGGAACGGCCGGGCGCCGAGCGGGTCGACATGGCTGCCGACCTGCGCGGCTACCTGAACCTCATCCTGCGCTGACCGCGCCGGGCGCTCAGCCGTTCGCCTCCGCCAGGAGCGCCGTCAGGCCGTCCCGGTCGAACCCGCCCATGCCGAAGTCGGCGACGACGGTCAGCGGCATGTCGCCGATCATGCCGAGCATGTCCTCGGCCACGGCGCCGCCGTGCACGAGCGCCTGGATGCGCGGCCCGACGACGGGGTGCGCCATCGCCTCCGCAACCGTCGAGAGCGGCTCCAGGGGCAGGCGCACGTCCTCGCCCTCGACGACGACGGTCGCCGCACCGCGCAGGTCGCGCGACGAGGCGCCCACGGAGATCACGAACTCGCCGCCCTCGACCACCCAGCGGCGCAGCACGGGGTGCCAGTAGGCCAGGTCGCGGCCCACGAGGTCGAGCGTGACCTCGCGCGACTCGCCCGGTTCCAGGTCGACCTTGGCGAACGCCTTGAGCTCCCGCTCCGGTCGCTGCACCTGGGACTCGGGGTCGCCGACGTACACCTGCACGACGTCGGCGCCCGACCGCTCGCCGGTGTTGGTGACGGTCACGGTCACGCGCACCACGGCGTCGTCGGCCGCGGCGTCGTCCGCCCCGGACGCCGTGCGCAGCACCTCGGCGGCCACGCCGTCGTAGGCGAACGTGGTGTACGACAGGCCGTGGCCGAACGGGAAGGCGACGTCCGCCTGCCGCGCGTCGTACCAGCGGTAGCCCACCAGCAGGCCCTCGCCGTAGCGCACGTGCCCCAGCTCGCCGGGGAAGTTGCCGTAGGACGGGTTGTCCTGAAGCCGCAGCGGGATCGTCTCGGCCAGGCGCCCGGCCGGGTTCACCGCCCCGAGCAGCACGTCGACGACGGCGGAGCCGCCGGCCTGGCCGCCCAGCCAGCCCTCGACCACGGCCGGGGCGAGGTGCCGCCACGCCGCGACGGAGACGGCCGAGCCGTTCGCCAGCACGACGACGACGCGCGGGTTGACCGCCGCGACGGCCTCCAGCAGCGCGACCTGCTCGGCGGGCAGGTCCATGTGCGCGCGGTCGAAGCCCTCCGACTCGTAGGAGGCGGGCAGGCCCAGGAACACCAGCACGGTCCCGGCGGCGCGGGCCACCTCGGCGGCCTCGGCCAGCAGGGCCGCCGCGTCCGTGCCCGAGCCTGCGTCGGCGCCGTCGACCGTGTACCCGGCCGCGAACGGCACCTCGGCGCCCGTCGCGGCGCGGAGCGCGGACAGCGCGTCGTCGAGCCGCGTGGGGTTGACCTGCGAGGACCCGGCGCCCTGGTAGCGCGGCGTGCGGGCCAGCTCGCCGACGACGGCGACGCCGTCGGCCGAGTCGAGCGGCAGCAGCGGCGCACCGGCCGAGCCGTCGGCCGCGGGGGCGGCGTCGTTCTTCAGCAGCACCGTCCCGGCAGCCGCGGCCTCGCGGGCCAGGGCGTGGTGGGCGTCGACGTCGAAGCCCTCACCGGAAGCCGCGGCGGCGTCCAGCGCCGGCAGCGAGCGCGCCACGAGGCGCAGCACGCGGCGGGCCGCGACGTCGACCACGGCCTCGTCGAGCGTGCCGGCGCGCACCGCGGCGACGACCTCGGCGTCGGTGCGGCCGCCCGAGGCGGGCATCTCCAGGTCGAGCCCGGCGGCGACGGCGGCGACGCGGTCGCGCACCGCGCCCCAGTCGGACACGACGAGCCCCTCGAAGCCCCACTCGTCGCGCAGCACCTCGGTGAGCAGCCAGTGGTTCTGCGACGCGTAGACGTCGTTGATCTTGTTGTACGAGCACATCACCGTCCACGGCTGTGCCCGCTTGACCACGCGCTCGAACCCGGGCAGGTAGATCTCGCGCAGGGTGCGCTCGTCGACGTCGGCCGAGACGCGCATGCGGTCGGCCTCCTGGTTGTTGGCCGCGAAGTGCTTGAGCGAGGTGCCGACGCCCTGGGACTGGATGCCGGCCACGAGGGCGGTGCCGAGCTCGCCCGAGATCACCGGGTCCTCGGACAGGTACTCGAAGTTGCGCCCGTTGAGCGGCGAGCGCTTGATGTTGATGCCGGGGCCCAGCAGCACGGCGACGTCGTTGACGCGCGTCTCGCGGCCCAGCGCCTCGCCGACCCGGCGCAGCAGCGCGGGGTCCCACGTGGAGCCGAGCGTGGCCGCGGGCGGGAAGCAGGTGGCGGGCACGGAGGTGCCGAGCCCCAGGTGGTCGGGGGTCTCGGCCTGCTTGCGCAGCCCGTGCGGGCCGTCGGTGACCATGACGCCGGGCACGGCCACGCCGTCCCGGTCGACCGGCTGCGTGGTCCAGAAGTCCAGGCCCGACAGCAGCGACGCCTTCTCCTCGAGCGTGAGGGCGGCGAGCACGCGCTCGACGTCGAACGCGCGGCTTCCGGCGCCCGATCCTGCGGCTGCCGGCGCCTCGGTGGTCTCCTCGATGGTCATGTGTGCACTCCTTAGCCTGGACTGTTGCGCTGCAAACCTACCGAGTGGTAGAAATTCAAAAACTACCACCCGGTAGCCGTTGACGACAGCGGCCCACCGGGAGCCCGCCCAGCCGGGGCAGTGCTGCCCCACCCAGGAGTCACCATGGCAACTCTCGATTCGCGTCCCGCGCAGGACCCGGCCGCCACGCCGCCGCGCCCGGCAGCCCACCCGGCGCCGTCCAAGGCCGGCGGCACCGGCCTCGTCCTCGCCTACGTCGCCGCGTTCTTCGCGCTCTACGTGGCGCTCCTGACGCCCGTGATCAGCACGCTCGCGCTGCGGGTCAGTGCCCTGTCCACCCCCGAGACCCGCGCCGCCGACCTCGCGCTCGTCACCGGCGTCGGCGCCTTCTTCGCGTTCGTGGCCAACCCGCTCGCGGGCGCCCTGTCCGACCGCACCACCTCCCGCCTCGGCATGCGCCGCCCGTGGCTGCTGTGGGGCGTGCTGCTCGGCTCCGCCGGCATCGCGATCATCGCGGTCGCGCCGAACATCGCCGTGGTCGCCATCGGCTGGGCGATCGCGCAGACGGCGTTCAACGGCACCCAGGCCGCCCTCCAGGCCCTGCTGCCGGACCAGGTCTCCGAGCGCCTGCGCGCCCGCGTCTCCGGCTGGCTCGGCATCGCGCAGAACCTCGCGCCGCTGGCCGGCATCGGTATCGCGGCCTGGCTGACGGCGGCCGGCGCGGGCTCGGCCTGGCTGTTCCTCCTGCCCACGGCGCTGGCGATCGTCGGCGTGCTCGCGCTGGTCGCCGTCCTGAAGGACCGCCGCCTCGACCCGGCCGACGTCGAGCCGTTCCACCTGGGCCGCTTCCTCGCGGGCTTCTGGGTCTCGCCGCGCAAGCACCCCGACTTCGGCTGGGCCTTCGCCGGCCGCTTCCTGCTGCTGTTCGGCTTCGCGCTGTACAACAGCTACCAGGTGTACTTCCTGCAGGACCGGTTCGGGATGGACGAGCCGACGGCGCTCGGCTGGCAGCTGCGGCTCATGGTGCTCCAGGCGGCCGTGCTGCTGCTGGCCGGCGCCGCGGGCGGCGCGCTGTCGGACCGCACCGGCCGCCGCAAGGTGTTCGTCATCGTCTCCACCGTGCTCGCGGGCGCGGGCCTGCTTGTGTTCGCCTTCGCCGGCGCGCCGAGCCACCTGTACCTCGGGGCCGCCCTGTTCGGCGCGGGCCTGGGTGCGTACTTCGCCGTCGACCTGGCGCTCGTCACGGACGTGCTGCCGAACAAGGACACCGAGGCCGCCAAGAACATGGGCGTCTTCAACATCGCCAACGCCCTGCCGCAGTCGCTCGCGCCGGCCCTCGCCCCCGCGCTGCTGGCGATCGGCCCGGCCTCCGGGGCGGGCGGCAACTACACGTCGCTTTTCCTGGTGGGCGCGCTGGTCGTCGTGGTCGGCGCCGTGAGCACCATGTTCATCCGGGGTGCGCGATGACGGCGACCGAGGTGGGCCGCGAGGCGCTGCCCGTGGCGGCGTCCGACACGGTGCCGTACCGCGATCCCGCGCTGCCCGCCGCCGAGCGGGTCGCCGACCTGCTGGGCCGGATGTCCCTGGCCGAGAAGGCCGGGCAGATGTTCCAGACCATGGTCGAGGTGGGCCCCGGCGGCACGCTGGCCGACGAGCCGTCCGACCACGGCATGCCCGGCACGTCCGAGCTCGTGCTCGACCGGCACCTGACGCACCTCAACGTGCTCGCCGCGCCGCCCACCGCTCGCGAGTTCGCCGTCTGGCACAACCGGCTGCAGCGCCTGGCCGCCGACACCCGGCTCGGCATCCCGGTGACCATCGCCTCCGACCCGCGGCACGGCTTCACGGACAACCCGGGCGCGGCCCTGCTGTCGGGGCCGTTCTCGCAGTGGCCCGAGACGCTGGGCCTGGCCGCGACCCGCGACGAGCGGCTGGTCGAGGAGCACGGCGACGCCGCCCGCCAGGAGTACCTCGCCGTCGGCATCCGGACGGCGCTGCACCCGCAGGTGGACCTCGTGACCGAGCCCCGCTGGGCGCGCGGCGGGGGCACCTTCGGCGAGGACGCCGACCTCACCGGACGCCTGGGCGCCGCCTACGTGCGCGGCCTCCAGGCCGGGGGCGACGTCGCGCGCGAGGCGGGCCTGGACGGCGCGTTCGGGCCCGACAGCGTGTCCACGATGACCAAGCACTTCCCGGGCGGCGGCCCGCAGCTCGACGGCGAGGACCCGCACTTCGCCTACGGCCGCGAGCAGGTCTACCCGGGCGGGCAGTTCGACCTGCACCTGGAGCCGTTCAAGGCGCTGCTCGCCGCCGGCACGCGGCAGATGATGCCGTACTACGGCATGCCCGTGGGGCTGCGCGCGGACCTCGGCTCCGGCCCGGAGGACGTCGAGCAGGTCGGGTTCGGCTTCAACCGCGGCGTGCTCACGCGGCTGCTGCGCGAGCACCTCGGGTTCGACGGCATCATCTGCACCGACTGGGGCCTGGTGACCGACGTCGAGATGTTCGGCCTCCCGTTCCCCGCCCGCGCCTGGGGTGTGGAGCACCTGAGCCCGCTGGAGCGCGTGGCGAAGATCCTGGACGCCGGCGCCGACCAGCTCGGCGGCGAGGCCTGCCCGGAGCACGTGGTCGAGCTCGTGCGCTCGGGGCGGGTGCCCGAGGCGCGCATCGACGCCTCGGTGCGGCGGCTGCTGGCCGAGAAGTTCGAGCTCGGCCTGTTCGACGACCGCCGGTACGTCGACGAGGACGCCGCGGCCGTCGTCGTCGGCCGCGCGGACCTGGTCGCCGCGGGACGGCGGGCGCAGTCGCGGTCGGTGACGGTGCTGCGCAACGCGGGATCTGCTGGTGCCGTCGTGGGCGGCGTCGCGGACGGCGTCGTCGGCGGGGGAGCGGGCGGCGCGGCGCGACTGCCGCTCGCGCCCGGCCTGCGCCTGTACGCGGAGGGCGTGCCCGACGGCGAGGTGGCCGGCTTCCGGCGCGTGGCGACCCCCGCCGAGGCGGACGTCGCGCTGCTGCGCGTCGACCCGCCGTTCGAGGAGCGCGGCCCGGGCTTCGAGAGCTTCTTCCACGCGGGGTCGCTCGAGCTCGCCGACGACGTCGTGGCGCACGTCGCCGAGGTGGCCGCGGCCGTGCCGACCGTCGTGGACGCGCACCTGGACCGCCCCGCGGTCCTGACGCCGCTGCTGGAGCTGCCCGGCACGACCACGCTCGTCGTCACGTTCGGCGTCGGCGCCCCCGCGCTGCTCGACGCGCTCACCGGCGCTGTCCCGCCCGAGGGCCGGCTGCCGTTCGACCTGCCGCGGTCGACGGCGGCGGTCGAGCAGTCCCGCTCGGACGTCCCGTTCGACACGGAGGACCCGCTGTTCCGCTTCGGCCACGGCGAGCCGCTGGAGGTGGCGGACGGCGCACCGGTGTGACCGGTCGTCGGCCCGCGCCGTCGTCCGACGTCAAGGGCGGCACGCGGCCTGACCTGCCGTGACAGTCGGCACGCGGCCCGACCCTCAGCCTCGACTTGAGGGTGAGCCGGAGCCAACCTTCAACCTTGAGTTGAGGCTGACCCCCACGCTCCGGCTGCCCCACACCCGGTGTTGGGCAAAAGAAGTTGTTGTCCCAGGGCGCCCCCGCCTGGAAAAAACTCCGTTGGCACAACCCAGAAGGGGGGAGAGGGGAAGGCCATGAAGGGTGGG
>NZ_JBHWLR010000003.1:382398-419712 GCF_042731755.1 Promicromonospora sp. NPDC059942 | reverse complement strand
GGGGTGACCAGGACCCACCCTCCACCCTTGGTTGGGGCCTACCCCCCCCCTCCTGTCTCCCCCAAACCGGGTTTGCCCCAAAGCATTTTTTCCAAGGAGCCTTCCTTCTTGGAAAACACCTGTTTTGTCCAACACCGGCAGGTCGGGAGCGGCGCGGTCAGTACGGGTTGGTCGTGTATGTGCGGGACAGCGTCTCCGGGATGCGGAAGTAGCTTGCCGACAGGCCCGCCGGGTCCGTCGCCAGGGCGCCGCGGCCGGGGACGTCGTCGCCGTCGTCCCAGCCCCACGGCGCGTTCGCCGAGTTCTGCGTGCAGGAGATGCCGCCGTCACCGCAGGAGCCGGAGGTGTCGCCCGCGAACGTGCCCGCGCTCGCGAAGAGCTGGGTGTTGTTGCGCTGCGCCCACAGGCCGCCCGCGGCGTGGATGTCCACCAGGCGGTAGGACACGTCCCGGTCGTCCGGGTGCTCCGGCACCTCGGCGCGGCCGGCCGGGTAGTAGATGACGCCGTCGCCCTTGATGTCGTAGCCCGGGCGCGCCTTGAGGCCGTGGCCCTTGGCCTCCTGGGCGGTGACCGGGTGGGTCAGGCCGTCGTGCGGGCTGGTCGCCATCTGCAGCGTGCCGTCGATCGTCTCGCCGCCCGCGCCCCAGGTGCTGCCCTGCGGGGTGTACGAGTAGAAGTCGCTGTGCGCCACCGTGACGGCGCCGCGCAGGACGCCGTAGGCCGAGCCGTCCTTCTGCACGGCGACCATGACGCCCTCGGCGTCGTTCTCGTGCTCCGTGTCGAAGATCGAGTCCGACCAGTCCCGCGGGTGGAAGAACATGTAGGTCACGAACCAGTGGGTCGATGTCTCCATGACCGAGTAGTACGCCGTGGCGGCCAGCGCGTGGCTGCCGGTGTTCTCCCAGTTGTTGCGCGCGTTCAGGTCGCCGTCGAAGTCGTAGGCGGCGAGGTAGTCCGAACGGCCGCCCAGGGCGTTGGTCCCGGTCTGGTCCACGTCCTGGTAGTGGATCGGCGCCCAGCGCTGGGCCAGGTCGGTGTTGCTCGCGGCCGACACCGCGGCAGTGCTCGCGTGGGCGGCGCTCGCCGCCGCCGGCCCCGCCGCGGCGGATCCCGCCGCCGCGATCCCCAGGGCGACCACGGCCGCCGTCGCGCCGGCGGCCAGCGTCAGTGTTCGTGCAGGTCCAGGCATCTGTTTCCCTCGTCCCGGTCGGTCTGACAGGTGGGTGTTCGAGGGAAGACTTCACCCCACGCGTTGCCGCAGGGCAACCGTGACATGGCAGTTCGATGACCAGTTCTAGCCCGGCAGGCGGTCCGTCGGCAGATCCTCCGCGAGCAGATCCTCCGCCAACAGGTCCTCGGCCAGCCGCGCGGCCTGCCGCCGCAGGTCCGGCACCGACGTGCACTCCCACTCCAGCCCACGCCGGGCCAGCCCCATGGCGCGCAGCCGCGGGTGGCCGACGCCGGCGGCGTCGACCAGTGCGGCGTCCGGCGTCAGGTCGAGGCCCGTGCCGAGCCGGTGGGGGCGCATCGTGCCACGCGCCACCAGCGCGTCCACCAGGGGGTTCCAGCCGGGCGAGGTCAGCGCCGGCAGCCCCGTGGCGCCGACCACGAGGTCGAACGCGGACGTGTCCGGCCCCGCCCCGCCTGGCCCGCCCACCACCGCGTCGACCGTGGACACGGTGAGCACGCCGTCCGCGAGCAGCTCGTCCACGTGGGTGCGCATCGCGTGCGACATGCGGTGCCGCACGTTCTCCCACGAGCGCGCGTGCTCGCGCTGGAACGCCGCCTGCTCGTCGGCGGTCAGCCGGGACCAGGCGGGGTTGACCTGCGGGCGGACGGCGTCGATCACCGCGCGCCAGTCCCGCCCCGCCGCGCGCTCCGCGGCGACGCGCCGCCGCACCACGTCGACGGCGCCGTCGAGCGCACCGCCGGGTGCACCGCCAGGTCCGTCCCGGGGTTCGTGACCCGGCGCACCACCGAGGTCGACCTCCACGGCCGGCGGCAGCGGGTCCGCGGCGTGCGCCGCGGGCAGGGCACCGCCCCGGGAGACGGCGGTGAACGTCGCGCCGGGCAGCAGCGGGTGCAGGTGCGCGACGACGTCGAGCGTGGTCAGGCCGGTGCCCACGACCAGCACCCGGCGGGCGCCCGCGGCCCGCTCGTCGAGGTCGGGCGACCAGGGGTCGGCGACGTAGCGCTCGCCCCACGCCTCGTACTCGGGCAGCCGCACGGGCGGCGGGGTGCCGAGCGCGAGGACGGCGGCGTCGGCGCGCAGGGCGGTGCCGTCGGCCAGGGTGAGCGTGACGCCCGCCCCGGCGTCCGCCACGCCGTCGCCGCTCCCGCCCACCGGTCCGGGACCGTCCACCACGTCCACCACCGTGCCGCGCACGTGCTCCACCGCGGAGCCGGCCGGCACGGGCACCGAGCCGAGCAGCTCGGTGAGGTACCGGCCGAAGTCGGAGCGCTGCAGGAACGTGCCCGGCTCGGCGGGCACGCCGGCCGACGCGCACCAGCGCAGCAGGTGCTCGGGGTCGTCGTCGAAGGCGCTGAGCCGCGCGACCACGGCGTTGAGCGTGTGCCGGGGGTCGGTGGTCCGGTAGGGGAGGCCGCGGCCGGGTGTCTCCGCGGGTTCGATCAGCAGGACCCGCACCTGCCGGTGCGGTCCGGGTGACGCGGCCGCACGCACGAGGTGGGCCGAGAGGATGACGCCGGCGGCCCCGCCGCCGACGACGGCGATGGTCCGCTGCATGGCCCGAGGATAACGGTTGCGACCAGGGCCGATGTATTACCGCGCATCGGACATGAGCTACATTCCGCCTAAAAGACGTGGAGCGCGCCTCCGTCGCGCCCAGAGCCTGGGGAGCCATGACAGTCACGACGACCACCCAGTCGGAGCGCCTGGCCGGCCTGGCCGACCTCACGCCGCTGAGCGAGACCACGAGCGGACCCGACCCCGCCGCCGCGTACGAAGCGCTGCGCGCCCGGTGGGGGAACGTGGCGCCCGTGCTCCTGGAGCCGGGCGTTCCGGCCTGGCTCGTGCTGGGGCACCGGGAGCTGGTCACGGTGCTGCGCAACGAGGGCCTGTACTCGCGCGACGCGCGCAACTGGGGCCTGTTCGCGGACGGCACCGTCGGCCCGGGCAGCGGCGTCGGCGGCGTCCTGGCCCCGCGCGACGGCATCTACTACGTGGACGGCGCGCGGCACCGCCACCTGCGCCGGCTGGTCGACGACGCGTTCGAGAGCGTGGACGAGCACCGCCTCGCCGCGACGGTCGAGTACTGGTGCGGCCTCGCGCTGGACCGAGTGCTGGCCGCGGGCGAGGCCGACCTCGTCAGCGACTACGCGCGCGCCGTCCCGCTGCTGGTGATGTCCACCATGTTCGGGCTCGACCCGGAGCAGGCCCGCGCCATGCTCGGGCACTCGCGCAAGGTCTTCCAGGCCAAGGGGGCGGCCGGCGCCGAGGCGCTCGACGCGCAGCGCGCGCTGATCTCCGACCTGATCGCGGACCGCCGCGCGGCGCCGTCGGACGACCTGACCTCGGCGATCCTGCGGCACCCGAGCGCGCCCACCGACCTGGACGCGCAGAGCGCGGTGTCCGCCACGCTCATCCTGGGCAGCGAGTTCGAGGTCGGGTGGATCACGCAGGCGCTGCGCCTGCGGCTCACCGACCCGCGGTTCGACGGGCGCTCGGGCGGCCGGCTGTCCGCGCCGGACACGCTGGAGGCCGTGCTCGGCTCCACGCCGCCGGCGCCGAACGCGGCGCCGCGCTTCGCCCTGGCCGACACCACGCTCGGCGACCGGGCGATCGCGGCGGGCGACGCCGTCGTGCCGGGCATCCTGGGCGCGAGCGCCGAGTCCCGGGGGACCGGCGACGACATCTGGCTCGAGTCCGGCAACCTCTCCTACCTCACGTGGGGCGCGGGCCCGCACGCGTGCCCCGCGCGCCGCCCCGCGACCCTGATCGCGCAGATCACGGTCGAGGCGGCGCTGCGCCGCCTCGGTGGCGTCGCGCTGACCGTGCCGCCGGAGGCCCTGCGCTCGGCCGGGACGCTCTTCTCGTCGGCGCCGCGCGAGCTGCCCGTGCGGTTCGAGGTGCCCCGGCCGCCGCGGCCGGTCAGGCCGGCGAGCTGATCGCGAGCATCTCCGGCACGACCACGTCCCAGGCGGACCGCGGCGGGTACTGGTGCCCCACGCCGGGCAGCAGCACCAGCCGCGCGCCGGTGATCGCGGCGGCCAGCGCCGCGCCGTGCTCGGGCGGGAACAGCGGGTCGGCGTCGCCGTGCAGCACCAGGGTGGGCACGGCGACGTCGGCGAGCGTGCCGCGCACCGGGCGGCTCTCGACCAGGAAGTGGTTGGCCGCGGCCGCCGGGTTGATCGACCGCCGCACGATCCGGCGGGCGGTGGCCAGCGCGGCGACCTCGTCGTAGCCGGGCCCGGCGAACGCCCGCTCCGCCGCGACGATCGAGCGGACGACGTCGTCCGGGTCGCTCCAGTCCGGGTCCGGCGGCGGCGAGTGGAACTGGGCCGCCGCCTCCGGCGTGGGGCCGGGCAGGGTCGGCCCGTCGGGGTCGTGCGTCACCGGGCTCGTCGACATCAGCGTGAGCGACGAGACCCGGCGCCGGTGCTCGATCGCCGTCTGCTGCGCGATCCCGCCGCCCATCGACACCCCGGCCAGGTGCGCGCGGCCGATCCCGAGCGCGTCCAGCAGGCGCACCGGGTCCAGCGCGAGGTCGTCCCCGGTGTACGACGGCGCCCCGGGCGGGTCGGTCCGGGAGCGTCCGGTGTCGCGGTGGTCGTAGCGGATGACGTACCGGCCGGGCGGGCCGCCGTCGGCCAGGGCCTGGCAGAAGTCGTCCTGCCACCAGTCCATGGGGCCCCCGATCCCGCCGATCAGGAGGATGGCCGGGTCGGCCGGGTCGCCGAAGGTCTCGGCGCACAGCAGGGCGCCCGGTACGTCGACAAGGGTCTCCGTCATGAGGTGCTGACGACCGGAAGGTTGAAAACTCATCGGTCGGGTTCGCCGGGTCGTGGTGGGGCGTCAGGGTCCGGCGTCGTCAGAACCCGGCGCCGTCAGAACCCGGCGCCGTCAGAACCCCAGGACCAGAGCGACCACGGCGAGCGCCGCCGCCGCGCCCGCGCCGGCCCAGGCGACCAGCACCTGCCGCCGGGTGCGCGCCCGGTCGTCGTCGAGCTGGGTCCGCAGGGTCTCGAACTCGCGGTGGGCCGCCTCGATCTCCGCGCGGAGGGCCGCGAGCTGCGCGTCGGCCCGGGCCGCCGTGGCCTGCGCGGTCGCCGCCTCGGTGCGGGCCGCCGCCGCCTCGGCCCGCGCGTCGGCGGCCTCGTCGCGGGCCGCGGCCGCCTCCGCCCCCGCGTGGTCGGCCGTCGCCAGCGCGGCCGAGGCGAGCGCCGTCGCGTTGTCTGGCTGCTGCGGGAAGGGCTCCTGGACGGCGCCGGGCCCGGCCTCGGGTGCCGGCAGCGGTGCGGCCGTGACCTGCGCCGCCGTCACCTGCGCGGCCGTGACCTGCGCCGCCGTGGCCGATGCCGCCCCGGCCTGCGGTACGCGGCCCGGGATCTCGGCGCGGGAGAGCTGGTTCTGCACCTCGGCCTTGAGGTCGGACAGGAAGGGCTTCAGGCCCCGGCGCTCCTTCGCGGAGGCGTGGCGGGGCACACCGCCGGCCGGGACCGGGGCGTCGAGGGCGCTGGGGTCGTGGTCGCTCGCCATGGGTGAGGAACATACACGGGGGTCGATCTGTGACATATGACCGATCGGTGGGTGGCCGGGTGAGATCCGGCCGCGCCCGCGGGTACGGTGCCAGGGTGCAGTTCACCCGGCCCGACCTCGCCCGAGTCCTCGACCGTTCCGTGCGCGCCGACCCCGTGGCCGACGTCGGCTGGCTGGCCGCCCCGCCGCCGCGCGCCCGCGTGCTGCGCGAGCGGGTGGCGCTCGACCCGGACGCGTCCCTGGCGGACACCGCCGACGCGCTGTTCGGCTGGGCCGTGCACCGCGGCGCCGGGCTGACGATCGCCCCGACCGGCCCGGCCGCCCTCGGCGTGACCGTGGTGCAGGCCGTGCACGTGGGGCCGCTGTGGTTCACGGCCCCGTGCCGGGTGGTCGACGTCGTCCGCGAACCCGACGAGGCCGGGTTCACCTACGCGACGCTGCCGCACCACCCGGAGACGGGCGTGGAGTCCTTCCGCGTGCTGCGCGACGGCGCGGGTCTCGCCTTCGAGATCCACGCCGTGGCCCGGCACGACTTCTGGGGCAGCCGGATCGTGCCGCAGGCGGCCCACCGCGTGCAGGACCGCGTGACGCGGGGCTACCTGCGCGCGGCCCGGGAGCTCAGCCGAGGGGCTCGTCCAGGAACTCGCTGATCAGCGCCGTCGTCTCGGCGGGGCGCTCCAGGTTCGGCAGGTGGCCGGCCCAGCCGAGCTGGGTGTGCCGGGCGCCGGGGATGTGCCCGGCGAGGTGGTTCGCGATGGCGCGGAAGTGGTCGAGGTCCTGACCGCCGGAGACGACGAGCGTGCGGGCGGTGATCGCCGTCAGGTCGATCGCGGGCCCGGCCTCCTCGTTGATGTCGTCGCCGGCGGCGAGCTGCACGTCGAAGGCATGGCGCTGCATGGTCCGCACCAGCTCGCGGGCCTCGTCGTCCGCGTCGGGGCCGAGCCAGGTGGCGACGTTGAGCTCGGTGGCGCCGTCCAGGTCGCCCGCCTCCAGCAGCGCGTCCTCGCGGCGTGCGAAGCGCTGCACCGAGCGCGTGGGCGGCAGCGCGTAGGCAGAGTTGATCAGCATCAGGTGCGACACGAGGTCCGGCCACGCGGAGGCCACCTGGAGGGCGACCTGGCCGCCCGCGGACGCCGCGACGATCGCCACGGGCCGCTCGCCCAGCGAGTCGAGCAGCGCCTTGACGTCGCCCGCGTTGTCGAAGCGTGCGCTGGTCAGCGGGGTGTCACCGTAGCCGCGCAGGTCGCAGCGGATCACGCGGTGGTGCTGGGCCAGCGGGGCCCGCTGCGGGTCCCACATCCGGGAGTCGGCGACGCCGGCGTGCAGGAGCAGGACGGCGGGGCCGGAACCCGTGGTGTCGTGGCTGAGGATCATCCGCCGACCGTAACGGCGGCGGCGCGGCACGGGCCAACGCATTCGGTGGACTCCCGTCCAGGCGGCGGATATACTCGAACACATGTACGAACCTACGGAAGGTCAGGCCCTCGACGGACCCGTCGACGCGGCGTTCGCGGCCCTGCTGGACGGGTTGTTCACCGGCCCCCGGGTCACCTACGCGCCGGTCCGCGAGGCCCCGACGTACTACGGCGGCCACCGCCCGGCCGAGCAGCGTCACGGCGGGCGAGGCCAGGGCAGGCGGCACCGGCGCTTCGTGCTGCGCGCCGGCACCGACCTGGACGACCCGCGCCTCGACCCGCGCTAGGGTTCGCGGCGGCTAGACCACGACCCCGACCACGGCGGCGACGACCGCCAGCGCGATGCCGACCCACGCGAACGTGGTCGCGGTGGCGGCCTTCTTCGTGGCGGCCTCCGCGGTCTCGCGCGCGGCGTCGGCGGCCGTGCGCGCCGCGTCGAGGTCGCCCCGCAGCGTGCCGGCGGTCGTGGTGAGCACGTCGAGCTCGCCCTGCAGCCGCTCCGCCTCCGCGCGGGCCTCGGCCGCTGCCTGCTCGGCCGACGCCGCCTGCTCGTCGAGCCGGCCGTCGAACCGGGTGGCCAGCTCGGCGACGGTCTTCTCCCGCGCCGCGGCGAGGCCCTGTTCGAGGCCCGTGTCCAGGGCCTCCTTCAGCGACTTCTCCTGGGTGTCGCCCCGCTTCGCGACGAGCTCCCGCAGGTCGGCGCCCTGCTCCTTGAGCGCGACGGTCAGCTCGGCGCGGACCTCCTCCGGGGTCAGGGGCTTGTCCGGCTTGGCCAGGTAGGCGTCGGCCCAGGTGCGCCGCGACCGGCTCCTGCCGGACCCGGAGCCCTCGACGACGGCCTCCTTCTCCTCCTCGGTCAGGCGGTCGAGCGCCTCGGCGGCGGCCTTGACCGCGGGCGGCGTCTCCACGGGAGCCTTGGCGCCCTTGGGGGTCTTTCCCTCGGCTGGCATCGGAGTCCTGGCCCCCTGGGGTGTCGCGGCGGCTGCCACGGCTGCGGCGTAGTCGGCGTCCTCGGTGTCGGCCGACGCCGACTCCGGGATCTTGATGGGCTTGTTCAGCAGAGCCCGTAGGCGGTCCATCCGCTCAGTCTTCTCGCCGCCCTCGGTCCGAGGCGCGTCGCTGTCACTGCTCATGGGGCAAAACGTACTGCTCTGCCCGATCTAGGTCGACTACCTCGGCGGGAGTGGCGTCCTTGTCGAACGGTGAGTGCCGCCAGGACCGCCGCCGCGAAGAACAGCCCGGCGCAGATCCTGATGGCGGCATGGAACGCGGTCAGGAAGACGGCGGGGTCGGTGTACGCCGCGGCGGTGAGTCCCGCGGCTGCCGGGATAGCGGCCACGGCCAGCAGCTGTGCCGCCCGGGCGACGGCGTTGTTGACGCCGGAGGCGATCCCGGCATGCTCCACGGGCGCGGCGGCCAGTGCCGCGGAGGTGAGCGGGGCGACCATGACGGCCAGGCCGCACCCGAAGGCGACGGTCATCGGAAGGACCTCGGTGAGGTAGTCGCTGTCGGCCTGGAGCCTGAGCCCGAGAAGCGTGGCGAGGCCGAGCACGAGCGGTCCCGCCGTCACCTGGACCCGGGGGCCGATCCGGCTGGCCAGGGCACCGCTGCGCGCGGAGAAGATCAGGACGACGAGTGTGATCGGCAGGAGCGCCGAGCCCGCGACGAGCGGGCTGAACCCCGACACCACCTGGAGCTGGAGCACGAGGAGGAACAGGGTCGCGCCGATCGCGCCGTACGCAAGGAACGTCACCGCGTTGATGGCACGGAACTGGGACACCCCGAACAGGCTCGGCGGCAGCATCGGGTTGCGCACCCGGCGCTCGATCAGGACGAAGGCGATGAGTCCCGCGAGTCCCAGACCGGCCGGGAGGACGACGCCGAACGAGCCCGCACCTGACGCAGGGGCGGAGATCAGCGCGTACGACATGCCGCCGAGCCCGACCACACCGGCGAGCGCGCCGGCGACGTCCAGGCGACCGCCGGCCGCGGGATCCCGGGTCTCGGGAACGCGCCTGAGGCAGAGCCAGACCACCAGCGCCGCCAGGGGCAGGTTGATGAGAAAGATGTAGCGCCACGAGCCGGCCTCGATCAACCAGCCGCCCAGGAACGGGCCGAGCGCGGACGCCACGCCGCTGAAGCCCGCCCAGGTGCCCACGGCGCGCGCCCGGTCGGCCTCGGCGTAGGTCGCCTGGATGATCGCCAGGCTCGCCGGGGTGAGCAGGGCGGCGCCGAACCCCTGGACGGCACGGGCGCCGATGAGCAGTCCTTCCGTCGGAGCCACGGCGCACAGCAGCGACGCCACGGCGAACCAGACGACGCCCACGAGGAAGACCCGCCGGCGCCCGAACCGGTCGCCCGCCGAGCCGCCCAGCAGGATGAACGACGCCAGGGTCAGCGTGTACGCCGTGAGCGTCCACTGCAGGCCCGAGAACTCCATCCCGAGGTCGCGGCCGATGGCGGGGAGCGCGACATTGACCACGGTCGCGTCGATCGACGCCAGGCCGGACCCCAGGATGGTCGCGGTCAGCAGCCACCGGCCCTGGGTGCTGGCGAGGCGGACCGAGGGGGGAACCGCGTGCGGCGGGCAGACGACGTCAATATCGACCATGGCTCAGACCGTGGTGACCATGCCGCCGTCGATCAGCACGTCGGTCCCGGTGATGTTGCCGGCCGTGCCGGACGCGAGCAGCAGCACGACCTGCGCGACCTCGTCGGGTCGGGTGAACCGCCCGGTCGGGGTGCCGCCGACGGCGGCGTCGCGGACGGCACCGGGGTCGACGCCCTGGGCCTGACCGAGGGTCTCGGCCACCCCTCCGGGCCCGAGCCACAGCGCTGTCTCCACCGGGCCGGGGCTGACGGTGTTGACCCGGACGCCGGAGGGGCCGACCTCCTTGGACAGCGACTTGCTGAAGCTGCGCAGCGCGGCCTTCGCGGCGCTGTAGTCGATGACCCCGGGGTCCGGCAGGGTCGCGTTGACCGAGCAGATCGTCACGATGGCCGACGGCGCCGCCGTGAGCAGGTGCGGCAGCGCCGCGCGGGTCGCGCGCACGGCGGAGAGCAGGTTCACCTGCAGCGCCCACTCCCAGTCGGCGTCGGAGACGTCCAGGAAGCCGTTGGTGCGCGGGCGCACCCCGCCGACGTTGTTGACGAGCAGGTCGACGCCGCCGAAGCGGGTAACGGCCTGGTCCACGAGCGCCTGACAGCCCGCCGCAGTGGTCAGGTCGCCGAGCACCGTGACGACACCCTGGTCGGCCAGGGCGCTCAGCTCGGCGGACTCGCTGCGAGCCCCCGCGGCCACCTGCACGCCCTCGTCCACCAGGGCACGGACCACGGCGAGTCCGATGCCCTTGCTCGCACCGGTCACGACGGCACGGCGTCCGGCCAGGTCGAGCTTCACAGCTCCTGCCCCTTCAGCCAGGTCAGGCAGGTCTCCGCGATCTCCGCCCAGCCCGAGTCGATCGTCAGCGAGTGTCCCCGGTCCGGGAAGGTGGTCAGGTCGGTGACCGCCTCCGAGTGCCGGTACTGCTTGAGCGTCGCGCGCGTCACCGCCTCGGGAACGGTGTGGTCCTTTCCGCTGGCGATCAGCAGGAGCGGCCCGCGGGACTGGTTGTCGGTGTCGACCTTCGCCGGCGAGTGCGGGTCGAAGTTGGCTGAGGCCGCCTCGAACAGGGGCTTGCCGGGTGCCGGGATCGTCCATCGCTCGAACAGCTCGTCCGACTCCTCCTCGGAGACGGCGTTCCCGAAGGCGAAGCGGAACTGCTCGGCGGTCAGCGAGACGGCCCGGTGCTTGTTCGCGGGGTTCTTGAACACCGGCAGCGTCGCGCGCAGCGCCGAGAGGGGGAGGGGCAGCACGCCCTTGATCTGAGCGGCGTCGATCGCGATCGCAGCCCTGGCGCGGTCCTGGCCCAGCAGCTTCTGGGCGATCATCCCGCCGAACGAGTGCCCGATCAGGATCGGCAGCTCGGGGAGCTCGTCGATGATCGCGGCGAAGTGCGCCACGACGTCGTCGATGCCGTGGTCGCCGATCG
Source organism: Promicromonospora sp. NPDC059942 (assembly GCF_042731755.1). Taxonomy (NCBI): domain Bacteria; kingdom Bacillati; phylum Actinomycetota; class Actinomycetes; order Micrococcales; family Promicromonosporaceae; genus Promicromonospora; species Promicromonospora sp. NPDC059942. The sequence continues at coordinate 408,547 of NZ_JBHWLR010000003.1, read as the reverse complement.
TCTCCGGGCTCTGCCGCGAGGCCTGCACGGTCTCCGCGTCACCGGGCCATCCCGGCGCCTGCGGCACATAACCCTCGGCGCGGAACCGCGTCTCCCACGGTTCCCATGAGCTGCTGTGCAGCCACAGCCCGTGGATGAAGAGCACTGGTGTTCCCACGGTTGCCTCCTTGCTCGGTCCCCTGTGCTGGTCGCACCAGGGTGTACTCAGAGGCTAGGACGGCCGGGACCCCGCCGACTTCAGTCGGATGACTGTGCCTGGTCCAGCGGGCCGGCGGTGCCACGGACCAGCACGCTCGCGAGCTGCTGGCGGCTCGTGACGCCGAGCTTGGGAAAGATGCGGTAGAGGTGCGAGGCCACGGTCCGGTGCGAGAGGAAGAGCCGTTGGCCGATCTCCCGGTTGGACAGGCCCTGCGCGGCGAGGTCGGCGATCTGACCCTCCTGCGGGGACAGCTGCGGGCGGATGCCGCCCGCCGGTTCCCAGCCGCGCTCGCCGGTCGCCCGCAGCTCCTGGTCGGCCTGCTGCGCCCAGGGCCGGGCACCCAGGGCGTCGAACGCCGTGCGCGCCGCCCGCAGCGGGTCGCGGGACTCTGCCACCCGTCGCTGGCGGCGCAGCCACGAGCCGTAGGCGAGCTGGGCCCGGGCATGGTGCCACGGGAAGCGTCCGGCGCCGGCGAGCGCGCGGTGGAAGAGCTGCTCGGCGTCGGCGTCGTCCGCGAGCACGGCATGTGAGTACGCGAGCGCGAGCTCCGTGCCGACGGCGGTGGACCCGTTCGCCAGCTCCTCGACGGAGACGGTCAACGCTCTCGCCTCGTCCCGACGGCCGATCCGGACGGCGGCCTCGGCCAGGTAGCTGATCGTCCAGAACTGCTGCACGCGCTGGAAGGCCGGATCGTCCGGGTCGAACACGCGGAGCAGCTCGCCGTACGCCTGCTCGGGCCGGTCCGCCGCCAGCTCGCCGATCCCGCGCACGAGCTGCGCCCCCGCCAGCAGCGACGAGCTCGCGTTCGGCAGCTGGAGCGCGGTCTGCTCGGCCTCGGCGAGGAGGCGATGACGCCCGTCCCAGCTCCCGCTGACCGCGTCGACGAATGCCAGCGCGAGCCGCGCCGTCCCGGCCCACACCCGTTGGCCGGTCTCGTCGGAGAGGCGCATGCCCTCGTCGGCCGACCGGGCCCGGTCGAAGACGCCCAGGTTGATCTCCGCCCAGGCCCGGATCGAGAGCGCCTCGGCGAGGAGGGACAGGCGCCCCTCGGCCCGGAAGCCGTGGATCGCCGTCGAGAGCGACGAGTCCGCGCGCACGAAGTCGCCCGCGCAGAACGCGGCGATGCCCAGGAGCGCCGCGACGTCGGCGGGTCCTTCGCCGTCGACCGGGGAGAAGGCCAGCTGTTCCATCACCGGCCCGCTGAGCTCGAGGGACTCCGCGAGGCCGAGCACGGCCAGCACCCTCGGGTCCGCGGCAGGGAGCGGGACCGCCAGCGCGGCACGGACGATCTCCTGCCGGACCGCCGGGCCGGGGTCGCGCCACCAGACCCTGCGGGCCGCTCCGAACAGCAGCTGCATCGTCAGCTCGACGTCCGCCTCGGCCGTGGCGTCCCGGGCCAGGTCCACCAGGTGGCGGACGTCGGCAGGATCGCTGGTGGCGCCGTCGTGGAACGCGCCCGTCAGCATGGTGAGCCGTGACCGGTCCCGGGGCCGCAGCGTCATCCGGGTGACCTGGTCCTTGAGCCGCTCGACCTCCGCGAACCTGCCGAGCTCGAAGCCCACCTCGGCAGCGCTGAGCAGGCGGGCGGCCCGGTCGAGCGGATCCGGGCTGAGCACCGCCGCCCGCTCGAGCCAGGTGAGCGCGGTGGGAAAGGCACCGCGTCGACGGGCCTCGGCGGCGGCGAGCTCGAGCTGCGCCGCGACGGGCTCGTCACGTCCGGACAGCGCGCCGGCCCGGTGCCAGGCGGCGCGTTCGAGGTCGGTCGAGAGGACGGCTGCCAGAGCACCGTGGCCCTGCTCGCGCCGTTGGGGCGACATGGAGTGCCGGACTGCCGAGGCGATCAGGGGGTGCGTGAAGGCGTAGGTCGGACCCGCCACGGTCAGCAGACCGAGCGCCACCGCGGGCCGCACGTCGTCGGGGCCGACGGCCGCGCCGCACAGGAGGGCAGCGGCAGCGACGACCTCGTCGAGATCGTCACCCTCGTCGAGCGCCGCGACGTCGACGATCGCGCGGGCGACCGGCCCCAGCTCGTCAGCCCGCGCGGCGAAGGCCCGCTCCAGGCGCAGGGTCATCGGGAGCGCGTCGTCCAGCTCGGTCCAACCGGGAGTCCCGGCACTCAGCGCGCCGGCGAACTCGACGAGCGCGAGCGGGTTGCCGTCGGCCTGCGTGATCACCCGGTCGTGCAGCGCCGGGCCGAGGCCCGGCGCCCGCGACCGCAGCAGTGCGTCCGCGGCGTCCGTGGGCAGTCCCTGCAGCTCGATCCAGGTCACGACCTCCTCGTCACCGAGAAGCTGCGGGTCGGGTCGCCGCGCGGTGGACAACAGGACCACCCGCTCGGCGTCGATGCGGCGGGCGACGAACGCCAGCGCGTCGACGGACGCCCGGTCCATCCAGTGCAGGTCGTCGAGGCACACCACGACCGGCGCCTCGTGGGCCAGCTCGGCCAGCAGGTTCAGGACGGCGAGCGAGGTGAAGAACCGGTTGGCCTCCACGTCGTCGACCATGCCGAAGCAGGCGAGCAACGACTGACGCTGCTGGGCCGGCAGCCCGGCGGCCCGTCCGAGGACCGGCCGCAACAGCTGGTGCAGGCCGGCGTACGGCAGGTGTGACTCCGCCTCGCTGCCGCTCGCGTACATGACGGTCGAGCCCGCGTCCGCGGCGTGCTTCATGACCTGCCTCAGCACGGCACTCTTGCCCACTCCGGGCTCACCGCTGAGCCCGATCGCGAACCCACCGGTCGCTACCTGGTCCAGACCGTCGAGCAGTCGGCGGAGCACATCCTCACGGCCGAACAGCGGCCCGGTTTCGACCGCAGTCACCCCGTCATCATGGGCTACGGGACGGGGCCGGTCCAAACCTCTGCCCGACGTTCACCCGGTGGGCCGACGGGGTGGACCCGTCGACCGCACCGGGTGCGTCGTGCCCCGCGCCGCTAGGCGGCATCCTCCGTGAACAGCCGGGGGAGGAAGTCGATGAGCGACTTCTGCCAGACGTCCCAGCTGTGCGGACCCGGGACGATCGGCGCGAACTCGTGGTTCACTCCGCGGTCCTCCATGGCGGCGATCAGCTGCAACGTCGCACCGTAGGTGAAGTCCTGCACGTCACCCGAGTAGACCCGCAGCAGCTTCGTGCCCTCGTTGATGGCCTCGACGTCCGCGGTGGCCGGCGGCGCACCGAACGCCGACATGGCGCCGATGTAGCCGAACTCGCCCGGGTGCGCCCAGAGGGTGCTGAGCGTGTGGCCCGAGCCCATGGAGAGGCCCGCCAGGGCGCGCTGGTCACCGCGGGAGCTGATGTTGAACTGGTCCTCGGCCGCCGGCACGATGCGCGTCGTGATCTCCGTGGGGAAGTCCACGCCGTTTCCGTTGGCCATGACCACCACCATCGGCACGATCTCGCCCCGCAGGTAGCTGTTGTCCAGGATCCGCTGGACGTACCCCACCTCGACCCAGTCGGTCCACGTCTGCCCGCCGCCGTGCTGCAGGTAGAAGACCGGGTACTCCTCGGCGCGGTCCGCGTCGTAGTCCGGGGGCGTCCACACGTACGCCGAGCGCTGCTCGCCGCCGCCCGCGGTGCTGGCGTAGCTCATGATGCTGACCTCGCCGCGCGCGTCGGCAGGCACCTGCGCGGTGTACTGACCGCGGACCGTGTCGCCGTCGGCCGTGAAGGTGCTCCACGTCCGTTCCGAGAACACCTTCGTGGGGTTGTTCGGGTCCTTGTGGTCGACGCCGTCGACCACGAACTTGTAGTAGTAGGACCCGCCCTCGACGGCCAGCGAGAGCCGCCACGAACCGTCGTCCTGCCGGACCATGTGGGTGCGCGGCCAGCTTCCGGCCGGACCGAAGTTGCCCCAGACGGTGATGTTGTTCGCGTCGGCGAACTCGGTGCCGAGCTCGAAGGTGACGACGCCGTTCTCGTCGACCCACGGCGTCGGGGTCGTGCCCGGCGCCGGCAGCTCGTGCTGCACGAACGGCAGGTGCCCCTCGCTCGGGCCCTCGTCGTCGACCTCCTGGAAGATGCGCCCGGCGAAGTCGTGCAGGTTCTTCTGCCAGGTGTCCCAGGTGCCGCCCGTCGCGGGGTCCGACCCGTCGGGCTGGAACTCGACGCCTGCCCTCGTCAGCCTGTCGGCCAGCGCCACCGTCGTGTTGTACGCCGGGTCGGTGACGTTGCCCGCATACAGGCGGACGACGTCGGTCGCGTCGTTGATCTGCTTGGCCTTGCCGCGTGAGATCGGCTTGTCGTAACCGCCCGAGAACGAGCCCACGCTCGTGAACTCTCGCGGCTTGGCGACCACGGCGTCCAGGGCCAGCTCGCCACCGCGGCCGATGCCGGCGACCGCACGACCCGACCCCTTGTCGGAGACGTTGAACGCCCGCTCGACGGCGGGCAGCAGCTCCTTCGTCACGCCGCCGGGACCTGGTGCCCCGGCGTCTCCCATGACGACCACCATCGGCTCGGCGTCGCCGTCGAGCGTGAGGTTGTCCATGATCTGGCCGAGCCGGCCCAGCTCCACCCACTCGCGGTAGCTCTGCCCCTCGTCCTGCAGCAGGTAAAGCACCGGGTACCGCTCCGCGCGGTCCGCGTCGTAGCCCGGGGGCGTCCACACGAGCGCCTCCTTCTCGCGGTTCGGCCCCTTGCCGTACTCGATCGTCTCGAGCTCGCCACCGCCGGCCACGTCGTCGAGCCACTCCGCACCCGGTCCGGGGACGAACAGGGTGCTGTAGGTGGGCTTCGACGTCACCTCCTGGGGCGCGGCGGGGTTGCGGAAGGCGACCGCGTCCTGGTCCGCGGCCGGGCGCGCGGCGTACTGGTAGTAGTACAGGCCGGGTTCGAGGGGGCCGAGCGTGGCGGTCAGGTTCGACCCGCTGGCCCCCATGTTGAGGTCGGTCCACGCCCTGCCCGGGCCGAAGTTCCCCTGCACCGCGACGGGGCCGTCCCCGATGCCGGTCTGCTCGGTCACCGCCGCGCGGGGCACCGTGAAGCGGTAGACGTCGGAGATCGGGTTGTTCGGCACCTCGCTCACCCACGGGTCGGCACTCACCGCTTCCGCGGCAGCAGGAGGAGCGACGAGCACCACCCCCGTCACCACCGCGCTCGCGGCCACGGCCGCGAGCGTTCGTCGTCCCCGTCGGATCGTTCGGGCGGGGCCTGTCTGAGATACGGACGTTCGAGCCATCTACGTGCTCCTTTGCACGAGCGGGATCCGGTCGAGCGCGACTTTAACGTTAAATACGAGGCACGACAAGACTCGGTCGGCACCGCCGCGCGGGGTGTCACCCGCTTCGGGTGAGCACCCAGGGGCGGCGCCCTCAGATGCTCGCCTCGACGGCAGGAGCCGCGCACGTGCGCCCACCAGGAGGCAGCAGGATGAACGACCAGCCCACCGGCCCGTCCGAGGCCTTCCCGCTGCATCTCGACCGGTACCACCTGCCCGAGCCGGAGTGGGACTTCCCGAACGTCCGGATCGGCGCGTACGCGACCGAGTCGGAGCCGGACTTCCCGCCGCCCCGGCAGGCGCCGGAGGGTTCCCCGAACATCCTGCTGGTGCTGCTCGACGACGTCGGGTTCGGGTGGCCGAGCGTCAGCGGGGGACTGGTGCGGATGCCGACCGCCGAGCGGCTGCACGCCCGGGGGCTGTTCTACAACCAGTTCCACACGACGGCGCTGTGCTCGCCGACGCGCGCCGCGCTGCTGACGGGGCGCAACCACCACACGGTGGCGACCGGCGTCATCCAGGAGATGGCGACCGGCTACCCGGGCTACTGCGGCATCATCCCCAAGAGCTGCGCGACGATGGCCGACCTGCTCAAGCACGCCGGCTACGCGTGCGGCTGGTGGGGCAAGAACCACAACGTGCCCGACAACCAGACCAGCGCCGCCGGGCCGTTCGACAACTGGCCGACGAACCAGGGGTTCGACTACTTCTACGGGTTCATCTCGGGTGAGACCGACCAGTTCTACCCCTCGCTGATCCGGAACACGACTCCCGTGGAGCCGCCGGCCCGGCCGGAGGACGGCTACCACCTCACCACCGACCTGGCCGACGACGCCATCGCGTGGATCCGGTCCCAGAAGGCGATCGCCCCCGACCGCCCGCTCCTGACGTACTTCGCCCCCGGGGCGGCCCACGCGCCGCACCAGCCGCCGCTGGACTGGCGCGGACGGAACCAGGGCCGGTTCGACCTGGGCTGGGACGAGTACCGCCGCGTCGTCCACGAGAACCAGCTCCGGATGGGCATCATCCCGGAGGGCAGCGGGCTCACGGAGCGGCCCGACGAGATCCCGTCGTGGGACAGCCAGGCGCCGGAGCACCGGGCGCTGTTCGCCCGGCAGGCCGAGAACTTCGCGGACTTCCTGGAGGCGACGGACCACGAGGTCGGGCGGGTGGTCGACGCCTTCGAGGAGATCGGCGAGCTGGACAACACGATCGTGATCTACATCCTCGGCGACAACGGCTCCTCCGGCGAGGGCTCGCTGGTCGGCACGCCCAACGAGATCATGAGCCTGAACGGCCAACAGCCGACGGTGGACGAGGCCTTGGGCTTCCTCGACCGCTGGGGCATGCCGGGCACGTCGCCGCACTACGCGGTCGGCTGGGCGCACGCGGGCGACACGCCGTTCCAGTGGACCAAGCAGATCGCGTCCCACTTCGGCGGCACCCGCAACGGGATGATCGTGTCCTGGCCCGAGCACATCGCCGAGCGGGGCGGGCTGCGCACCCAGTTCCACCACGTCATCGACATCGTGCCGACGCTCCTGGAGGTCGTCGGCGTCCGGGAGCCGACCTCGGTCAACGGCTACGTCCAGAAGCCGGTCGAGGGCACCAGCCTGGCCTACACCTTCGACACCGGGAACGCCGCAGAGCCGAGCCGCCGGCAGACGCAGTACTTCGAGATGCTCGGCAACCGGGCGATCTACCACGACGGCTGGATCGCCTCGTGCCGCCACGGCCGCCTGCCCTGGGAGACCTCCGGCACGTACTCGTTCGACGACGACACCTGGGAGCTCTACGACATCACCCGGGACTACAGCCAGTCCGTCGACCTCGCCGACCAGGAGCCGGACCGCCTGCGCGACCTGCAGGACCGGTTCATGGCCGAGGCCGCCAAGTACGACGTGCTGCCGATCGACGACCGGTTCGCCGAGCGGCTCGACACGACACTGCGACCGAACTACTTCGCCGGCCGGCAGCGGGTGGTGTTCCACCCCGGCATGGTGCGGCTGCCCGAGGGTTCCGCCCCCAAGATGATCGGCGTGCCGCACACGATCACGGTGCCGGTGGTGATCCCCGACGGGGGTGCGGAAGGTGTCCTGTGCGCGCTCGGCGGTGACGCCGCCGGGTTCTCCCTCTTCCTGTGGGAGGGCAGAGCGCGGTACCACTACAACTACTTCGGGATCGAGCGCTACGACGCGGTCTCCGCGTCACCGCTGACGCCCGGGTCGCACACGGTCGTCGTGGAGTTCACGCCGGACGCCCCGCAGCCGGGCAGCCCCGCGACCGTCGTGCTCCGGGTCGACGGCGCGGAGGCCGCGCGTACCCGGATCGAGCGCCAGGTCCCGATGCGCTGCGGCACGGAGACCTTCGACGTCGGCATGGACTGCGTCTCGCCCGTGTGCGACGAGTACGCGGACCGCGGGCTGTTCCCCTTCACCGGGACCCTGACGTCGGTGACGTTCGACTTCGGGGCCCCCGACGCGACGACGGGCATGGACCGGCTCAAGCTCGCCACCCGGATGGACTGACCAGCAGCCCCGACCTCGACCCCGGCGGCGGCCCCGTTTCACCCGCAACGGGTGAGGGCGCCGCCCCGCGCGGCCACGCAAGGTCACGGGGCCAGCTCAAGCCGTGGAACCGTCTCAAGCCGTGGGAACAGGACGTGGAATGGCCTACCAACAGCAGCAACCGCAAGGTCCGGCACCCGAGTCACGGGCGGTCGACGCCCGGGTCCTCTGGTCCGGGGGCGTGGCGACGGCCCTGGTCGTGGCCCTGATCGCGCTGGTCGGTGTGGTGGTCTTCCGCGGCGTCTTCGGGATCCCGATCCTCGCCCCGGAGGGGGAGGGCGTCTGGGGTGACGCCTCGACGATCGGGCTGATGGTGGCCGCTGCCGCCGCCGCGCTGCTCGCGGTGGCCCTGGTCCACCTCCTGCTGCTGAGCACGCCGCGGGCGCTGTCGTTCTTCAGCTGGATCGTCGGCCTGGCCACGGTCGTGGCCGGCGTGGCGCCGTTCGCCACCGACGCCGCCCTCGACAGCAAGCTGGCGAGCGCGCTGATCAACGTCGTGGTCGGGTTCGCGATCCTGGGCCTGGTCGCGGGGGTCGCGCGGTCCGCGGCCGCCCGGGCCGGGCGAGCCGCGTGACGGCGCCCGGGGCGAAGCGGGTTCGATGGCCGGGACGACGGCTGCGGCGCGCGCTCGCCACCCTCGGGGTGGCGGCGATGCTGCTGCCGCTCGTGCTCCTCACGGCGCCGTCGGCCGCGGCGGCCGAGTGGGGCATCGCGAAGAGCGAGCTCAGCTCCGGGCCCTACGAGCCCGGCGACACCGTGCAGTACACCATCACGATCTCGTGCTCGGACCCGAACGCCGACCCGTGCACCGGGGCCGTGGTCACCGACGCGCTGCCGGACGGCCTGGTGCTGGTCAGTGCCTCGATCCTGAGCGGTCCGGCGGGCGGCGAGATCGTCGCCGACACCGGGACCGACACGGTCACGGCCACGTGGCCCAGCGTCCCGAACGGTGCGCAGGGCGAGATCATCGTCACGGCCCGGGTCGACCCGGACCTGCCCCACAGCCAGGACGGCGTGCCGATCACCAACACGGCCACCGTGACCGCGGACAACGCACCGGAGGCGTCGTCGGACGCCACCGTGACGCCCGTCGTCCCGCTCGTGCTGGAGTCCGAGGCGACCAAGTCGATCGACCCGGCGGGCGCGATCGCGTCGCCGGGCGCGGCCGCGACGATGACGCTGACCGCGACCAACGCCTCCAACGACGCCGTGGACGAGCTGGTCGTGCAGGATCCGGTCGACCCGAGCGCGACGCCCAGCCCGTTCACGTACCTCGGGTACACGGGCACCGGCGACATCACGCTCCCGCCGAACGCCGACACGGTGACGCAGGAGTACTGGGACGGCAGCCAGTGGCTGCCGCTGGACGACTCGGTGGACCCGGCCTCGGTGCGGGGCGTGCGCTACACGTTCAGCGGCGACATCCAGCCGGGGGCGACCGCCACGATCCCGGTCGAGGTGGAGCAGCGCGAGAACGTCACCGACCTGACCGACGCGACGACCGTCACCAACGACGTCTCTTCCGTCGTGGTGCTCGACGGCGACGAGTCGGACCCCGCGACCGCGCAGGACACCTACGTCATCACGCCGCCGGACAACAGCGTCACGGCGAGCAAGTCGTTCGACCCCGCGACGGTGAGCGCGGGCGAGCCGACCACGGTCACCCTGGGCGCCACGAGCACGGGCGACCCCACGACGTCGCTGACCCTGACCGAGCCCTCGCCGGGCACGCCCAGCCCGTTCGAGGGCGACGACCCGCTCACGTTCACCGGGTTCGGCCCGTCCGGGGACGGCACGGGCATCGGGTGGCCCGCCGACGCCGACGCCGCGACGGTCACCTTCACCTGCGCGGACGGCTCCACGCCGAGCCTGAGCACGACCACGGCCGGCACGTTGCCGAACCCTCCTGCGGGCTGCGCGGTGGTCGGGTTCTCCGTCGAGTTCACCGGCGCGATCGTCACCGGGGCCGCGGCGTCCGTCCCGTTCACCGCGGACACCGACCCGGACCAGGACGCCGACGACGTCACGCACGCCAACGAGGTCACCGCGACCATCCCGAACGCGGAGGACACGGCCTCGGCGGACCTCGTGACGCTGTCCGACCGCCTGGCGACCCGGACGGACAAGCTGATCTCGCCGTCGACGGTCCCGGCCGTCCCGGGCCAGAGCGTGGTGGTCCAGCTCCCGTCCCAGCTGCTGCCCTTCGGCCCGGACGGGTCCACGACGTCGGCGAACCAGGTGGTTATCCAGGACCCGACGGACCCCGCGAACCCGGGGGAGTTCTGGGCGAACTTCACCGCCACGTCGGTGCGGACCACCGACGTGCCGGCCGGCGCGACGCTCACCGTGAACTACTGGGACGGCAGCGCGTGGGTCCCCGCCCCGGACTGCGGCCCGTGGACCGGCCCGCAGACCGTGAGCTGTGACCTGCCCGACGGCGCCGAGGGCGTCCAGTTCGTCTACGACTCCGAGGACGGCTTCCCGCCCGGCACGTCGTTCCAGCCCAACTTCACGGCCGCGTACGACGGCCCCGCGGACCGCGACGACCCGATCGCCAACTGCGGCGCGTCGAGCGCGTCGTCGGGCACGGTGGACCCCACCGACCCGGCCGAGGGGTGCGCCACGGTCGACCCCTTCCCCGTGGACGGGTCCGGAGACCTCGACTTCGTGGACAAGTCGTTCCTGGGCGGTGACCCGCCGAGCGTCCTGGCCCGGTCGGGCGACCAGGTGACGGCGCAGCTGACCTGGTCGACCAACGGCTTCTCCGGCGTCGACCCGATGGTGCTCTCCGACATCGCCGACCCGGACAGCACGCCGATCGCGGACTCGTTCTACGACGCGTTCGACCTCGTGCGCGTCGAGCCGGTCACGCCGGCCGTCGACCCGCTGATCGGGTACGACCAGGTGTCGAGCGTGGAGCTCTTCGTCGGCGGGGCCTGGGTCCGGGCCGCGGGCGACCCCTGTCCCGAAGCCTGTGACGGCACGTTCCCGGGCTACACCCTCACCGCCGGCGAACGCGCCGCGGCCACGTCGGTGCGGCTCACCTACGACGAGTCGCCGTCCCGCACCACGGGCACCGACCCGACGACGCCGCAGCCGGGCGACGGCGTGGCCCGGTCCACCCAGGCCGACGGCCGCCACCTCCAGCTCACCTTCGAGGTCCGCGACGAGCGGCGGGGCGACGGCTCGCCCGTGCTCGGCTCCACCAACGGCACGATCTACAACACCACGGACCCGGGCCTGGTGAACGACACCGTGCGGGCCGACGCGACGTTCCGTGGCGACGTCTACACCGACACCGCCGACGCGGACGTGCTGATCATCGACGAGCCGATCAACGCGGGGGTCACCAAGACCTGGACCGGCGGGCCGATCTCGGTCCCGCCGTCGGGCACCCCCGCACAGTTCTACCCGTCGACCACCGTGTCGATCACGGGCACGAACGAGTCGCTCGCGCGGGTCGACCAGCTCCGCCTCGTCGAACCGGGGCTGACCGGCAGCGGAGACGTCCAGGTCGGCCCGGGTACGTCCCCGTTCGACGCGTTCACGCTGCGGCAGATCGTGATCACGCCGCCCGAGGGGGCCGACACGACGACGGTGACGCTCACGACGTGGGACGGGAGCGGCACGTCGACGGCGACCTACACCGAGGCGGAGGCCGAGGCGCTCACCGCCGCCGACCTGCAGGACGTGACCGGGGTGGAGGTGCTGTTCGACGGGCGGATCCCGGGCCAGGCGTCGGGCAGCGTCGACCTGACGCTGCAGCTGCGCGAGCTCGACCGGTACACCGGCGACCCCGTGACGGTGGCGGGCTACTCACCGGTACCCGACACGGCGGCGGCGCAGGTCGCGGACCCGGGCGGTACCGACGCCGACGCGCCGCTCGCCTGGGACGACGCGGACCTGGTGCTCCAGGACGCCGCGATCGGCCTCGTCGTCGGCAAGTCGTTCGACCCCGACCAGGTGGTCGAGCCCGGCACCGGGCCGGTGCGCATGACGCTGTCGGGGACGCCCCAGGGGCCGTCCCGCGCCGTCGAGCTGGTCCTGACGGACGACGACCCACGGTTCTGGAACCAGTACGACTTCGCGGGCTTCGCGGCGGACGCCACACTCGTCGCGCCGATCCAGCAGGTACAGGTGGACGCGTTCACCGGCGGCACGTTCACCGGCGACGACACGGGTGTGACCGTGAGCGGCGGGTCCTGGGTGACCGGCACGCCGTCGGGCACCTTCGCCCTGCCCGACGGGGTGGCCCCGGGCGACGTGCAGGGGCTGCGGTTCACGTTCACCCGGACCGACGGCTCGATCTGGGAGAACCCGGCCACGCCGACGCAGACCGTGCCGATGGACGTCGAGCGGCGTGCGGACCTGCGCACGGGCGGCCCGGTGCTGCCCGACCTCGCCGCCAACCCGCCCGCACCCGGCGAGACCGATCCGGGAGTTGCGAGCAACGAGGTGGACGGCACGATCACGGGCGCCGACCTGGTGGTGGACCCCGGCACCGGCGACACCGTCCCCGTGAGCGCCGACGACAGCGCGGACGCGCAGATCCTCTTCGTGCACGCGGAGAACGGCGTCGAGGTGGTCAAGGACTTCGACGGCACGGTGACGGGCGGCACCGAGGGGCCGAACGCGGTGTTCCCCATGAACCTCGCGGTCACCAACACCGGCAACCGCCCCGTCTCCGACCTCGTGGTCACCGACCCGATGCCGGTCGACGCCGGGGGAGCGCAGCTGCGGCTGGCCGACGTCGACGAGCCGTACTCCTACGCGCTGGCCGGCGACCCGCCCGACCCCGCGGGCGGCACGCCGCTGCCGACCGACGCGGCCGACGTGACCGTCGACCAGACCGGCGACCTGGAGAACCTCCGGTTCACGTTCCCGGAGGGGTCGGTGCTGGAGGTCGGGCAGACGTACACGATCACGGTGCAGGTGCGGTTCCGGGTGGGGCTGCCCGCGCGCACCGTGGTGGACAACACCGTGGGCGTCACCGGCGACCGGCCGTGGGACGAGTGCGCCGCCCGGCTCGACGAGGCGACCGGCGCCTGCGAGGCCGACGCCGACGTCACGAGCATCCCCGCCGGTGTGCTCGCCCAGTCCAAGGTGGTCAAGGCCACGGACGACGACGAGCTCGACGTCGTCGTCGACCCCGCGGCGGACCCGGACACGACGTGCACGCCGGACGCGGACGGGTTCTACGCCTACCCCTGCACGCCGGTCGTCCCGCCGGGGCACGACGAGACGTGGCGCGTGCGGATCGACAACGTCGGCAACCTGCCCATCACCAAGGTGGTCAGCTACGACCGCCTGCCGGTCCCCGGCGACACCGGGTCCTACGCGCAGTCCGCGCGCGGCTCCCAGTGGAGGCCGATCCCCACGGACGATCCGATGCCCACGCTCGTGAACCCGCCGCCGGGCGCGGAGGTGGCCTTCTACTACACGACGGCCACCGACTACTGCCGCGACGACATCGAGAACCCCGGCGCCGAGCCGGTGTGCCCCACGGACGATCCCGAGACCGGCTGGGTGCGCCTGACCGGCACGGAGGGCGACGCCGTCTTCGAGACGATCACCGCCCTGAAGGTCGTGGTCACGTTCACGCAGGACGACCCGCTGGAGCCCGGCGAGTCCATCGCCTACGAGGGCACGACGACCACGCCGCCCGAGGCACCCGAGGCCGGTGACGGGTCCATCGCGTACAACTCCGCGGCGGCCTCCGGCGTGGTGCAGGCGGACCAGGGGTCCTTCGACCTGCTGCCCACCGAGGGCACCAAGGTCGGGGTCGCGACGGCCACGGGGTCGCTCCAGGTCGTCAAGCGGGTCACGGGGGACGGCGCGCGGTACGCGCCCGACTCGTTCGACCTGACGGTGCGGTGCACGTCGGCCGTCGGCACCTGGGTCGAGGAGCAGCTCGACCCGATCCCGGTCACCGTGTCGCCCGGCACCCCGGTCGTGGTGCCGAACCTGCCCTACGGCGCCGAGTGCACGGTCACCGAGGACCCCGCGGGCGGCCAGACGGCGCTCGTGGTCGGGTCGGCGACGATCGGCCGGGAGCCCGAGGTCGTGACCCTGACGGCGGTGAACCGGTACGACCTGGCGAGCCTGGTCCTGTCGAAGGACGTCGTGACTGCCGCCGTCGACCAGGACGGCGACCCGGTCGGCTACGGGCCGTTCGAGGTCACGGTCGAGTGCACGTTCCTGGACGAGCCCGTGTACGCCACCGGATACGGGCCGCTGCGACCCATGGTGGTCACGATCGAGGACGGCGAGGAGGTCGTGCTGGAGGGGCTGCCCGTCGGCGCCGACTGCACGGCCACGGAGTCGGACACGGGTGGCGCGGCCTCGGTCGACGTCACGGTGACGCACGAGGGCCAGGACCCCGTCGTCACGGACGGCACCGAGGGCACGACCACCGTCACGCCGGACGAGGCGGACGGGAGCACCACGGAGTTCACCTTCACCAACCAGTTCGACGTGGGCGCGCTCGACCTCGTCAAGGTCGTCGACGGCGAGGGCGCCGAGGCCTACGGCACCGGACCCTTCACGCTCGCGGTGCGGTGCACCCTCGACGACACCGGGGACGGGCGCCGCGTCGTCTACGACGGCACGGTCACGCTCGGCGCCGCCGGCCCGCTCACCGCGCAGGTCCCGGACCTGCCGACGGGCGCCGTCTGCCGCGTCACCGAACCCGGCGACGGCGGGGCGACGTCCACGAGCATCTCGCCGCGCCGCGTCACCGTCGGGTCGGGCGACACCGTCGAGGTCACCGCCACCAACACGTTCGACCTGGGCGCGATCACGGTCGACAAGACGGTCGACGGCGACGGAGCGGCGCTGTACGGCGCCGGCCCGTTCGAGGTGACCCTGGCCTGCACCTTCGAGGGCGACCCGATCGGCATCCCCGGCGGGGCGGTCCGCGAGCTGGTCCCGGGCAGCCCGGTCGTGTACGACGGTCTGCCGGTCGGCGCGCAGTGCGCCGTCACCGAGACCGCCACCGGCGGCGCCACCTCGACGACGCTCTCCGTCGTGGGCGACGGCGCACCCGGCACCGCCGTCGTGCCGGCCGGCGACCCGGCGGCGCTCGCGGTGACCAACACGTTCGACGTCGGGCGGGTCGAGGTGGTCAAGACCCTGTCCGGGCCGGACGCCGCCGCGCACCAGGACGACGTCTTCACCGTGGAGCTGGCCTGCACGCGGGACGTCGACGGCGCGGCCGTGGACGTCGAGATCCCGGGCGGCCCGTCCCGCACCCTGTCCGCCGCCGACGACTGGACGGCGGTGTACGAGGACCTGCCGCTGGGGGCGACGTGCCAGGTCACCGAGACGGACGCCGGCAGCGCCGACAGCGTCACGATCGTCGTCGACGGGACGACCACGCAGGCGGACCCCGCCGAGGGCGACCCGCGGTCGGCGTCGTTCGACCTGCCGGCCGGCGACGACGTCTGCCTGCCCGTCGAGGTGACCAACACGTGGGGCGCGTCGGCCGACGGCGTCGCCTCGGCCTCGCTGACGGCCCTGGTCACGCCGCTGGCCGCGACGTTCGCCGCGGACCGCGCCGCCCTGCCCGACGGGTGCGGGGACCAGGGTGGCGGGGGCGCCAGCGGGCCCGGACCCGGGCCGGGGCCAGGGCCGGTGCCAGGCACAGAGCCTGGCACCCTGCCGTGGACCGGCGTGAACGCGCTCCCGACGGCCCTGCTCGCCCTCCTGTTCCTGGTGGCCGGCGGCGTGTTCGTCACGGTGAGCCGCCGGATGCGGGGCCGCCCCGGAAGCCACTGAACCGTGCACCACTGAACCGGGCCGGCGCCCGCCGGACCGCACCCGTTGTCGCACCTGTCTGTTGTCGCACCTGTCATCTCGCCCTGGAGGTAGTCATGGAACCCTCGTTCGGACCCGTAGAGCTCGTCGGGCTCGCCTTCGACACGCCGCGCATCCCGCCCTCGGTCGCCCAGGCCGTGCTCGACGTCGCCGTGGCGGGCGCCGTCACCCTGCTCGATCTCGCCGTCGTGCGCCGCGACCAGGCCGGCGACGTCGAGATCCTGGAGGCACAGGACCTCGGCGACGAGATCGACCTCGTCGCCGTCGAGCTGCCCGCCTCCGGCCTGACCGGCGACGAGGACCTGCGGGAGATCGCCGCGGCGGTCGAGCCGGGCACCTCCGTGCTCGTGCTCGCGATCGAGCACACGTGGTCGCGCGAGCTGGTGACCGCGGCGATCAGCGCCGACGCCGACGTGATCCTGCACGAACGGGTGCCCGCCGTGACGGTCAACGAGATCGCCGCGCTCGCGGACACCGCCGCATCCCCCCTCTGAGCCGCACCACCACCGAACGGAGCATCGACATGGCACCCTTACGACGTTTCGGCCGGCCCGGCCTCATCGGCACGGCAGCCCGCACGGCGGTCATCGCCGGTACCGCCACGGCCACCGCCGGCGCGATCAACCGACGCCAGACCAACCGCGCGCAGCAGCAGTACGAGGCCCAGCAGTACGAGGCCCAGCAGGCCGCGCCTCAGCAGTACGCGCCCCAGCAGCCGCCGCCGCAGTACGAACCGGTGCAGCCGGCACCCGCCGCGCCGCCGTCGGACGGCGCGAACGACGCGCTCCTGACCCAGCTCGCGCAGCTCGGCGAGCTGCACGGCAAGGGCGTGCTCACCGACGCCGAGTTCGCGGACGCCAAAGCAAAGCTCCTGGGCTGAGAGAGGATCGACATGAGGCGAACGACAGCGGTCACGGCGGTGGTCACGGTGGGCCTGATGCTCCTGGGCACGGCGGCCTGCTCCAGCGACACACCCGAGGAGAACACCGAGCAGGCCTGCGCCGCGGCGGAACAGCTGAACGTCGCGCTGGACAACTTCGACACCACGGTGACCCCGGACGCCACCGTGGACGAGGTCGGCGCGGCGCGGGACGAGGTGCGCCAGGCGTGGCAGGAGCTGAAGGACGCGACCGCCGACGTGGCCGAGGACCGGGGCCAGGCGCTCGACGACGCGTGGGACGGCCTGCAGCAGGCCGTCGACGACGTCCAGGGGGACGAGACGGTGTCCGACGCCGCCACGTCGCTGAAGGACGAGGCAGCGAAGGTGCAGGACGCCCGCCAGGCCATGGCGGACGAGCTCGGCTGCTGACGTAGTCGCGACACGAGGGGGCGCCATGAGCGAGCAGAGACGACGGACCGTGTCCCGCTGGTCCGTCGAGAACGTCGCCGTGGCGCTCCTCGCGGTCACCGCGGTGCTCACCGCGTGGAGCGGTTTCGAGGCCAGCAAGTGGGGCGGGGAGATGTCCATCGCGTTCTCCCGCGCGTCCACCCAGCGCATCGAGGCCACCCGCCAGGCGACGACGGCGGAGGCGGCGCGGGCGGTCGACCTGCAGGTGTTCGGCATCTGGCTGCAGGCGACCGCCGAGGACGACCAGGAGCTGGCCGAGTGCACGCGGGAGCGCTTCACGGAGCACTTCACGCCCGCCTTCGACGAGTGGCTCGCGGCGCGTCCGCGGAAGAACGCGGACGCGCCGGCGAGCCCCTTCGCGCTGGACTCGTACGTGCCGCCCGGCCGGGTCGAGGCGCAGGAGGCCGACGCCCGCGCCGACGCGTACTTCGAGGACGCGCTGACCGACAACCGCCGCGGTGACAACTACACGCTGCTCACCGTGCTGTTCGCGCTCGTGCTGTTCTTCGGGGCGCTCGCCAACCGGTTCGACTCGCCACGCAGGTCCTGGACCGTGCTGGCGGGTGCGGGGGTGCTCCTGCTGTTCGGCGTGAGCCTCCTCGCGGTCTTCCCAAAGATCGTCTAGGGCTCCGGCTCCGGCTCCGGCTCCGCCCGGTCCCGGCCCTTCCCGTTGCCGCCGTCGACCTCCTGCCACCCGTTCGGGTCGCGCAGCATGTGCGACTCGATGAGGTCGTGCCGCCGCAGGTAGGTGTTGGCCGTCGCCTGGACCGTCGCGGCGATCGGCAGCGCGAGGAAAGCCCCGAGCGCCCCGAACACGGCGCCGAACCCGAGCACGACGAGGAAGCTCACTGCGGGGTTCATCTCCAGCGCCCGCGCGGAGACCTTGGGGGAGAAGTAGAGGTTCTCGAGCTGCTGGTAGCCGATGATGAACGCGAGGACGGCGAGCGCCTGGGGCAGGCCCTGCGACGTCAGGGCCACGGCGACGGGCAGCGCCCCGCCGAGGTAGGTGCCGATGGTCGGGACGAACTGCGACACCACGCCCACGAACACCGCGAGCGGCAGCGCGTAGGGGGTGCGGACGATCAGCAGGAAGACGAGCGTGAAGGCGCTCGACAACGCGGCGAGCACGATGCGGGAGCTGATGAAGTCCGAGACCTTCACCTGGGTGATCTCCCACAGGGTGAGCACCTCCTGCTGGCGGGCCGGCGTGAGCCAGCGGCACACCGCGACCCGGAGCCGGGGCCCCGCGGCCAGCAGGTAGTAGGTCACCAGCAGGATGGTCAGCATCGCGAACAGGACACCGATCACGGAGGCGCCGACCAGCAGCGCGCCGGAGGCGACGTCGTCCCCGAAGTTCGTCAGGACCTCGCGCAGCAGGTCGTCGGAGTCGGGAAGGGCGATGCCGAACTGTTGCGCGACACGGTCCTGGATCACCGCGTACACGTCGGGCAGGTTGTCCAGGAGCTGGATGAGCTGCTGGACGAAGAGGTTCCCGAACAGCCCGAGCACCACCCCCACGAGGACGATCGAACCGCCGAGCGCCACGGCCGCGGCCGCGCCCCGGCGCCACCCGTGCCGCACACACCAGACCACCGGCGGTTCGAGGGCCAGCGCGAGGAAGAACGCGATCAGCACGTTCACCGCCAGGCCGCGCAGGGCACCCATCGCGTACCAGCCGAACGCCCCGAGGTAGACGGCGACGACGACCAGCACCAGCGCCCGGGGCAGCCACCGCGGCGGTCGGCGGGAGGCGGCGTCGCCGCGCGGCGCGGTGGCGGCGAGGTCGTCCGGTTCGCTCATGCCTGCGCCTCCCGTGCGCTCGCGGCGGCCACCGCGGCGTCAACCGTGGGGAGCACCCGCTCGTCGCGCTCCGCGGCGGCCCACCAGCGGGACGCCGCCGCCTGGCGGCGGACGTCCGGGGGGAACGCCGCGAGCAGCAGCATCGTCCCTTCGCGGGCGAGGTCCGCGTCGAGCGCCTCAAGCGCGTCGAGCAGCGGGATGGTGGCCCGGAGGACCGCCGTGCCCTCCAGCACCACGGCGTGCGGCGTGGGCCGGTGGTTGAGCGCGGCGGCGAGGACGTCGTCCTGGGTCGGTCGCGCGTTGCCGGTGAAGATCGACCGGTCGAGGTGCAGCAGGACCACCCCGGCGGGCCCGGCGCCTGCGCGCGGGGGCGGACCGGGCGGCGGGTTGGGCGTCCAGCCGCCGTCGGGTGCCGCGTACAGCGGGCGGACGGCGCTGCGGCTGACCGTGCGCAGCACCAGGAACAGCGTCAGGACCACGCCGGCCCCGACGGCCGGCAGGAGTCCCGCGGTGAGCCCGATCGCCGTCGTGGCGATCGCGACCCAGAACTCCGTGCGGTCGATGCGGAACAGCCGCAGGTACTCGGCCGGCGACACCAGCCCGACGACCGCGACCAGCACCAGGGCGCCGAGCGTCGCCGCCGGCAGGTCGCTCAGCACGGGCGCCAGGAAGAGCGCGACGAGCACGGCGAGCGCCGCCGTCGTGAGGCCGGCCACCTGGGTGCGGGCGCCTGCCCCGAGGTTGACCGCGCTCTGCGAGAACCCGCCCGCGGGCGGGAGGCACTGCGTGAGGCCGCCGCCCAGGGCTGCGACGCCGACCGCGAGCAGCTCCTGGTCGCTGTCGACGGTCGGCTCGGACCGCTGCCGCTGCGCGCGGGCGACCAGGACGGTCTCCAGGAAGGCCATGACGGCGATCGCCAGTGCGGCGGGGAACAGGCCGGGGATCGCGTCCCACAGCGGCGGGCTGAGGTCTGGCAGGCCGGCGGGCACCGGCTCGATGAGCGCGAGGCCCCGGTCCTCGACGTCGGTCAGGACGACCAGCAGGACGGAGGCCACCACCACGACCAGGGCGGCGGGTACCCGCGGCGCGACCCGGCGCAGCACCAGCAGCGTGGCGACCGCGAGGACCGAGAAGATCGCCGTGAGGGCCTGCGTCGTGGGGAGCGCGGCGACGACGTCGGCGAGCTTGCCGAAGAACCCGGCGTCCCGGTCCGGCACCGTCAGGCCCAGGAGGGTCGGCAGCTGGGTCACCGCGACGGTGAGCCCGACGCCGGCCTTCACGCCGGTCAGGGTCGCGGGGCTGATCTGCTCCACCAGCGAGCCGAGCCGCAGGAGCCGCATCACCAGGAGGCACACCCCCACCAGCGCGGTGAGCGTGAAGGCGGCCCCGAGCAGGTCGTCCGGCGCCGTGCCGGCCCCCGCGAGCGCGGAGGCGGTCAGCACCGCGATGGTCGACGTCGTCGAGACGCTCAGGGTGTGCGAGCCGCCGAGGAGCGCGTAGAGCAGCACGGGGACGATGCAGGTGTAGAGCCCGACGGATACCGGCAGCCCGGCGATGGTCGCGTAGGCCATGGCCTGCGGCACCACGACGACGCCCGCGGCCAGCCCTGCCACGACGTCGGCCCGCAGCCACGTGCGGCGGTACCCGCGGAGCGAGGGGCCGAGCCAGCGGGGCGTTGCCGAGGTCAGGTCCACGCGGGTCAGCCAAGTCGGTGGGTGACCTGGGGCGTTCACCTAGTTCGGGTGAGGTGTGCCGTCGCGGGCGCTGCGGATGATCCGGGCACCACCGCTACGAGGAGGTCCGACATGGCACGGGAGTTCCGGGGCAAGATCGAGCTCGACGTCCGCGACTCGCAGGGGGACTGGGAGGCGTTCCTCCCGCAGAAGGCGCCCCAGGGTGCGCCCAACGTCCTGGTCGTCCTGTACGACGACACCGGGCAGGCCGCCTGGTCGCCGTACGGCGGGCGCATCCAGATGCCCACGATGGAGCGCCTCGCGGCGGGCGGCCTGACCTACTCGCAGTGGCACACCACCGCGCTGTGCTCGCCCACGCGGTCGACGTTCCTCACCGGCCGCAACCACCACCTCAACGGGTTCGCGACCATCTCGGAGAGCTCGACGGGTTTTCCCGGCTACAGCTCGCACATCCCGCCGTCCAACGCGAGCATGGCGAGCGTGCTGCGCGAGGCCGGGTGGAGCACCTTCTGGGTGGGCAAGAACCACAACGTGCCGATCGACGAGTGGACCATGGGCGCCTCGAAGAAGCGCTGGCCGCTCGGGCAGGGCTTCGACCAGTTCTACGGGTTCATCGGCGGCGAGACCAACCAGTGGTTCCCGTCCCTGGCGGAGGGCAACCGGTACATCGACCAGCCGTACGGCCCGGAGGACGGCTACCACCTGTCCAAGGACCTCGCGGACCAGGCGCTGCGGATGATCCGGGACTCCAAGCAGACCGAGCCGGACAAGCCCTGGTACCTGTGGTTCTGCCCGGGCGCCAACCACGCCCCGCACCACGCGCCCCAGGAGTACATCGACAAGTACAAGGGCGTGTTCGACGACGGGTACGAGGCCTACCGGGAGTGGGTGCTGCCCCGGATGATCGAACGCGGCATCCTTCCGGAGGGCACCGAGCTCACCGACCTGAACCCCATGCCGGACGGCACCTTCTCGGAGACCGACCGGGTCCGGCCCTGGGCGGAGCTGAACGAGAAGGAGAAGGCGATGTTCTGCCGGATGGCGGAGGTGTACGCGGGGTTCTCCGAGTACACGGACGCCCAGGTGGGCCGCATCGTCGACTACCTGGAGGAGTCCGGCCAGCTGGAGAACACGCTGATCCTCTACTGCGCGGACAACGGCGCCTCGGGGGAGGGCAGCCCGGACGGCTCGGTCAACGAGGGCAAGATCTTCGGCGGCTACCCGGACGACCTGGAGCAGAACCTCACGATGGTGGACCAGCTCGGCAGCCCCGACACGTACAACCACTACCCGACGGGCTGGGCCGCCGCGTTCTCCACCCCGTACCGGATGTTCAAGCGGTACGTCTACCAGGGCGGCATCAGCGACCCGATGGTGATCCACTGGCCCGCCGGGATCGCCGCCCGCGGCGAGGTGCGGCACCAGTACCACCACTGCACGGACGTGGTCCCCACCATCCTCGAGGCCTGCGGGGTGGAGTTCCCGAAGGTGTTCGACGGCGTCGAACAGACCCCGCTGTCCGGGGTGTCGATGGTCTACTCCTTCGACGAGGCGGAGGCCCCGACCCGCAAGGAGACGCAGTACTACGAGATGTTCGGCAACCGCGGCATCTGGCACCGGGGCTGGAAGGCGGTCACCGAGCACGGCCCGGTCAGCGGCACCGGCCGGTTCGAGGAGGACCGGTGGCAGCTCTTCCGCACCGAGACCGACCGGTCGGAGGCGCACGACGTGGCGGCGTCGCACCCCGAGAAGGTCGAGGAGCTCAAGGCGCTCTGGCTCGCCGAGGCGGCGGCGAACAACGTGCTGCCCCTGAACGACCTCCAGGTCATCGGCAACCCGAAGGACTTCGAGACGTTCATCAAGATGGAGTTCAGCGTCCCGGTGCCGCCGACCGGCCAGTACACGTACTACCCGGGCACCTCGGAGATCCCGGAGCGCTCGGCCGCCAACGTGCACGGCGTCTCCTACAAGGTGCTGGCGGACCTGGACCTGAACCCCGGAACGGCGGGCGTGGTCTTCGCCCACGGCTCGCGGTTCGGCGGTCACGCGCTCTTCATCAAGGACGGCACCCTCACGTACGCCTACAACTTCCTCGGCATTCCGCCCGAGATCCAGATCTCCGCGCCGGCGCCCACCAGCGGCCGGCACGTCGTCGGGGTGGACTTCGCCAAGGAGCGGATGGGGGAGCACCGGGAGGGGATCGGCCCCCTGCGGCTCTGGATCGACGACGAGATGGTCGCGGAGCAGGAGATCAGGACCGTCCTGGGCCACTTCTCGCTGTGCGGCGAGGGGCTGTGCATCGGCTACGACAGCGGGGACGCGGTCTCCCGCGAGTACGCCGGCTCCCGGTTCGAGTTCACCGGCGGCACCATCCACAAGGTCGTGTTCGACGTCGCGGACGACGCGTACGTGGACCTGGAGGGACACCTGCGGGCGGCGATGGCCCGCGACTGACGTGCCCTGACGGGCCCTGACGTGCGGCGGGGCGCTCAGATCAGGTGGAAGCTCCGGGCCACCTTGAGCGCCTCGCTGCGGCACGACGCGGCCAGCTTCACGTACAGGCTGGAGACGTGCGTCTTGATCGTGTTCTCCGAGACGAACAGCGCCACGGAGATGTCCGCGTAGGTGGCCCCGCGGGCCAGCTCGTTGAGGACCTCCCGCTCCCGCGGGCTGAGCGCGGGCGGGACGAGCGCCTGACCGACCTCGTCCAGCTCGTGCGGGGTCGCGGTCACGGAGGCGTAGACGGCCGTGATGTCGGCCCGCCCGGTCGCCATGGTCACGAGCTCGTGGAGCCAGCCGACCGCCGGGCGGCCGACGAACCGGCGCAGCAGCGTCTCGATGGGCGTGCCCTGCCGCACCCAGCCGAGGAAGGGGGAGGCGTTCCGGCGGGTCTCGGTCACCGCGACCGCCTCCGCCAGGCGCTCGCGGGCGGCCTGCGGGTCGCCCAGCGCGTCGAGCAGCTGGGCCTCGCACGCCAGGGCGAGGGCGCGGGTGGGCGGCTGCGCGTAGGTCGCGTCCGCGGCGGCCACTTCGAAGGCGGCGGCGGCGACCCGCCGCTCACCGTCCCGGTCGGCCCGCAGCCCCTGGACGAGCGCGGCCTCGCCGACGGCGCCGAGCAGCTCGAGCGTGCCGTGCAGCGACTTGAGCGTGTCCCGGTCGCTGGCCAGCGTCGCGACGAACGCGCGCTCGACGAGCAGGGCGACCCGCAGGTGCTCGGGGAGCTGGTCGTCCGTGAGCCGCAGGCACTCGCCCGGGCCGGACAGGAGCCGCTGTGCCTCGGCGACGTCGCCGGCGAGCACCGCCTGGCGCGCGTCCCAGATCCGGAACCAGAAGCGCGTGCACAGGTCGCCGTTGTGGTACCGGGCGCCGGCGAAGTCCGCGACCGGGGTGTCGGTGGGCGCGGGCACGTCCAGCAGGCGTGCGAGCAGCCCCGCGAGGTTGGCCCGTGCGGAGACGAACCGGAGGGGCTGCCCGCCCTGGGCGGCGGCGGTGGCGACCGCGTCGCCGGCCAGCTCGACGCACGCCCGCTCCCGGCCGCGCATGTACTGGGTGAAGGCGAGGTGGCTCAGCGCGCAGCTCTCGAGATGTCCCAGGCCCTGGTTGTGGGAGAGGCTGACGGCGAGCGTCAGGCTGGCCTCGGCGTCGGTGAGCTCGCCGAGCCAGTTCTGCGCGATGCCGAGCTCGTTGGCGAGCACGGGCAGGATCTCGGCGTCGGTCTCGCGCGCGCCGGCAAGGGTCTGTGCCGCGGCGAGCACCCGTTTCGCGTGGCCGACGGCGGCGTAGGCCGGTTCGAGCCCCAGCGCGAAGCGCCACAGCCGGACACAGGCGATCCGTGCGTCGAGCGGTTCCTCGTCGTCCGCCGACGACGGCGTCCGGTGGCCGGCGTGCAGGATCCGGTCTCCCCAGTGCCGCGCTCCCTCGACGTCGTCGTTGAGCCAGCAGCCCAGGGCGATGGCGAACCAGGTGTCGGGCCGGTCCTCGACGAGCTCGGCCTGCGCCCGGACGAACCCGGTCACCTCGTCCTGCTCGCTGTGGTCGAGGACCAGGCGCACGCCGTCGCGGGCCAGGACGTCGGCGGCCTCCGTCGGGGCGCCGATGTCGACGAGGCGCTTGAACGCGCCCGAGAGGTGGCCGCGCGCCAGGTCGAGCCGGACCGCGCGCACGACGGTCGAACGAGCCCGGACCGCGTCGACGCCGCCGGCGGCGAGGTGCTGCCGGACGATCTCCTTCAGGAGCGGGTGGACCCGGAAGCCGTCCCCGGTGGGGCAGTCGTCGGGGGCGTCCGCCACGCGCGTGACGAGCAGCCCCGTGTCCTCCAGCTCCGCGAGGACCTCCCCGGCGTGCGGGTCGTGCGTCAGGTGGGCGGCCGTGGAGACGCTGACGACACCCTCTCCGGCGATGCACAGCAGGAGGTGGCGCTGCCGGGGGGTAAGCATGCTGAAGACCTCGCCGGCCACCCGGGTCGCGATCGACGCGGTGTCGTGCGAGAGCAGGCGCGCCGCGACCACCGGGTCCGGGGCGGCCGCGAGCTTGCGCGCGGCGAGGACCGCGGCCGCGCACCAGCCGTCGGCGTGCCGGGTCACGGCGTCGATCACCCGGCGGTCCGTGGACCGGGAGTGCTCCGCCACCAGCGACCTGCACTCGGTCTCGCCGAGCCGCAGCAGGCTCCCCGGCAGGATCGCGAAGTTGCCCAGGAGCTCGGGGACCAGCCGGGTCAGCGGCAGCGCCCGGCGGCTCAGCAGGAGCACACGCATCGACTCCGGCGCGCTGTTGAGCCGTTCGTCGACGAGCCGCAGGGTCGCGGCGGGGAGCAGGTGCGCGTCGTCGATCACGACCAGGGCCGGGGACGAGCTCGCGTCGCCGAGCGCGGCGGACAGCCGCTCGGGCGTCCACGTGTCGTCGGCGTCCAGCCAGGTGGCGTCCCGGGCGTGCGGGGAGGAGGTGGTCCGGAGCCAGCCGGCGACGCCCAGGGTCTTGCCGGCCCCCGTCGGAGCCACGATCAGGGCGACCGCGCCCCGCGTCACCTCGTCGAGCTGCTGCGCGAGGCGCGGCCGCGGTACGTAGACGCGCGGCAGGAGCGGTGCGGGGGAGTTCTCGGGGTGGTGGTTCCGGTCGGGTTCGACGTGCGGAGCGGCGGGCCGCTGTCGCCTGGCGGTGAGGCTCGTGCTCCGCTCGGAGACGGAGCCGGTGTCGATGTGCATACCGCGGAGTCCTCCACTCATCAGGGTGAAGTGGCGGCCGTGGCAGCACCGCCTACCCGTGGCGTCTGACCGCCGCAGATATCGAACGCATGACTTTTATTTCCCTCTCGGGAATAGTGAACCTTTTTTCATCATGCGTGCCCCGAATTGATTTCGCCCGCGCTGGGACTGACTTCACCCGGCGGTGGAGGGTGGGCCGGCTGGCTTTTGAAATACATATAAACGGATAAAGCAGGAATGCAAATTTCGTGAGGCTCGCCGGGATTGCGAGAACGTTCCAACCCCAACGTCAGAAGCCGGTGTGGGGGAG
>NZ_JBHWLR010000003.1:323097-382388 GCF_042731755.1 Promicromonospora sp. NPDC059942 | reverse complement strand
GGAATGTTTTGTAGGCCTGACGGATTTGGGAAACTCCCCCCACACCACACCGAGGGACTCTGTGTAAGGTCTGGGCTCCCCCTCAACGCCGGCTTCTGAGGGCGGCGCGAGGCCGGTGCCGGGACGAGGGGACTACTCCTCACCGAAGACCTCGCGGAGCGCGGTCTCCTGCTCCGTGCTGAGGTTGGTGAAGATGAGCTCGGGGGTCTCCTGGCCGGCGAGGGCGTCGCGCACCTTGTCGATGACCGCGTCGGAGGACATGAGGAAGAGCGCCGAGGTGCCGGGGGTGATCTCGTCGCGGACCCGGTTGATGAAGCCGTCGTCGATCCCGACGTCGGTGAGGGCGCCGCTCAGCGCACCGGTCGCGGCGCCGATGGCCGCGCCGAGCAGGGGAACGAAGAAGAGCAGGCCGAAGAGCATCCCCCAGAAGGACCCGCCGAGGGCACCCGCACCGGTCGTGGAGTTGAGCTGCTTGGTCTTGGGCTTCTTCGCCCCCTCGTCCCACCGCACGGTGGCGGCGTCCCGCACCGTGATGAGGTTCTCGCGGGCGAGCTGCTGGATCGTCGTCGAGGCGGTCTCCGCGCCCTCCGCGGACTTGAACTTCCAGACCGTCAGCGTTGCCTGAGCCATGTGGGTTCTCCTTGGGTGTCACGTGCGGCGGATCTGACGCTGCACACTCCAGTGCCCGCCGGGTCCGGGCGCCCTCACCCGTTCCTGGTGAACCCGCCCTCGTCGTCGTGCCGGCCGTTGCGGACGGCGTCGTCGAGCGAGGGGAACAGCTCGGGCTCGCCCTCCTCGCCCACGCGGGCCAGCACGTCGCGCACCTGGCCGATGCCCTCGGCCAGGGCCAGGTCGCCGCCGTCCCGCCTCAGGTCGGCGCGGAGCTGGACGAGCATCGCCGCCGCGGTCACGTCGATCGACGGCGTCGACCGTCCGTCCAGCACGACCAGCCGGAGACCGGACGTCGATGCCGCCAGCTCCCGCACGCGCGAGCGCACGTACTCGGCGTTCGCGAAGATCAGGGGGCCCTCGACCCGGACGACGAGCACGCCGGGCACGGTGGCGTAGTCCGGGTTGCGTCCCACGTCCACCCAGGGCCGGCCGACCTCCTTGCCCACCGGGGCCAGGGTCGCCACCCGCGGGCGCGAGGTCCGGGCCAGCAGCAGGACCAGGGACACGGCGATCCCGATCACCAGGCCGGGCAGCGTGTCGAAGACGAGCACCCCCAGCAGCGCCGCGCCCGCCGCCATGAAGTCCGCCCGGGCGGTGACCTGGTAGACGCGCGCCAGCCGGCCGGTCCGCACCTGCCACAGGCGGCGCAGGGACTTGACGTCGACCAGCTCGACGACGGCGGCCACGACCACCGCGGACAGCGTGGCCAGGGGCAGCTGCTCGAAGATGCCGGTCAGGAAGAGCAGGGTGACCACGGTCAGGGCGGCCGCGGTCAGCGCCGAGATCTGGGAGCGCGCGCCGGCGCCGGCGTTGACCGCCGTCTTGGACAGGCTCCCGTTGACGACCATGCCCGAGACGAACCCGGCGCCGAGGTTGGACAGGCCGAGGCCGACCAGCTCGCGGTTCGGGTCGACGTCGTACCCCCACTTGGCGGCGTAGGTCTTCGCCGCCCCGAGGCCCTCGGCGAAGCCGATGAGCATCAGGCCCACCGCGCCGCCGAGCAGCTCCGCGAACTGCGCCGCCGTCACGTCGGGCACCCCGACCTGCGGCAGCCCCGAGTCGATGTGGCCGACGACCGCGAGGCCCCGGTCGCCCAGCCCGAACAGGATGGTGGCGCCGATGGCGAGCAGCACCACCACGAGCGAGCCCGGCAGGAACGGCATGGTGCGGCGCACCAGCACCAGGGCCGCCAGGCTGGCGAGCCCGACCGTGATGGTCAGCGGGTCGATGTCGCCGAGCTGGCCCAGCAGGGCCCAGGTCTTCTCGAAGAAGCTGCCGGAGCCGCCCTCGACGCCGATCAGGTCGGGCACCTGGCCGATGATGATCGTCAGGGCCAGGCCGATGATGAAGCCCTTGAGGACCGGTTCCGAGATGAACGCGGCGAGGAAGCCGAGGCGGAGCAGGCCCGCCAGGATCGCGACGATCCCCGTGGCGAGGGCGAGCGCCGTCGTCAGCGCGACGGGGTCGCCGTCCGCGCCCGCGACGCTCGCCACGATGCCCGCCGACAGCGCGGCGGTCGCGGACATCGGCGACACGACGAGCTGGCGCGAGGTGCCCGCGATCGCGTAGAGGGCCAGCGCGGGCACGGCCGCGTAGAGGCCGACGACGGGCGGGACGCCGGCGATGGTCGCGTAGGCGAGCGCCTCCGGGACGAGCACCGCCCACACGGCGAGGCCGGCGACGATGTCGGGCCGGAGCCACGAGCGCTGGAAGCCGGAGAACGACGGACCGACGAGTCTGGCCACGGGTGCGCGCCTCTCGGTAGGGGCAGGGGCAGCTGACTGCGCAGACGGTAGGCAGGGACCGGATGCCCCAGGTCACCCGTTAGGGGTGACCGCCACGGGCCCCGTGTCGTCGAAGGTCGCGACATGGGGGACATGCTGGTGGCGTTGCTGCCCGAGATCGTCGGCCTGGCGGTGACGCCCGCGGCGATCATCGCGTGCCTCCTGCTGCTCGGGTCGGTGCGGCCCTATCGCAACGTCGCGGTGTTCGGCGGCACCGTGCTGGTGGTCTACTCGGTGCTCGGGGTCGTCGCCCTCGTGATCGGCAACGCGACGGGCGCGCGGAGCGCCGGCCCCGCCGGCGCGGGCTGGGTCAGCCTCGTGGTGGGCGTCCTGTTCCTGGCCGTCGGGCTCGTCGCGGCGACCAGGCGCCCGGCCCCGGAGTCGGCGGGACGGGCCGACGCGATGCCGGCGTGGGCGCGCAAGCTGTCCGTGCCCACGGTCCCGGTGCTCATGGGTATAGCGGTCGTGCTCGCCCTCGTGAACCCCAACGTGGCGATCCTGGTCTCGGGCCTGACCACCGTCGTGACCTCCGACGTCCCCCTCGGGACGCAGGAGCTCGGCGTGCTGATCCTCGTCGTGGCGAGCGTGCTGGACTACGTGATCCCGACCGCGCTCTACGCGGCCGCTGGGATCCCCGGGCGCCGTCAGCTGCGCGACCTGCGGTTCTGGCTGATCCGACGCGACCGGGTCATCGGCGCGGTCGTGCTGCTGGTCTTCGGCGTGATCTTCACGGCGCGCGGGCTGTCCCGGCTGCTCGCCTGATCCCTGCTCGCCCGCTCCCGGCGGGTCTCAGGACTCTTCGGCGGGTTCTTCGGCAGGGGCCGGCTCGACCCGGTGGACGACGTCGTCGCTGTCGTCGTGGCCGCCGTCGCGGCGACGCTCGACCGCCGCGAGGGCCGCCCGGGTCGACTCGCCCAGACGCGGCGTCGCCCGGCGGACGTGCGCGCCGGCGAGGGTGCGCACCGTGCCGTCGCGTTCCCAGGCGTCGGCGACGTCCGGGTCCACGCCCGTGAGGTAGAGCGCGCCGTCCGCCCGGGCCAGCGAGCGGGCGTAGTCGCCGATCACCTTGAGGAACGTCGCCCCGAGCGTGGTGCGGCCGCGCAGGCGCAGGACCACCACGGGGCCGTCGTCCGAGCCCGTCGGTTCGCGAGTCGGCTCGGCCTGCGCCGGTGCGGGCAGACGGCGCTGGAGCGTGCGGGCGCCGGCGTAGAAGAGGGAGCCGTACGCCTCCAGGACCACGGTCTCGCCGGCCGACACGGTCCGGGGCGGGTCGGACTCCACGACGTGCCCCGCCGCGTCCCGGGCCAGGCGCACGACCCGGAGGTCGAGGGCCTCCTGGTTGAGCTGCAGGAGGAGCGAGACGATGACGCCGACGCCCACGGCCTGGGCCACCGGCAGGACGAGGACCGCGACGAAGGTGGCGGTCATGGCGAGCGCCGGGATCCGGCCCGCGCGCGCGACGGCGACGAGCTCCCGGGGCGTGACGGCCTTGGCCCCCGCGTAGATCAGGATGGCCGCCAGCGTGGGCATGGCCACCTTGCCGACCAGGCCGGAGAAGGCGAGCAGGATGATCGCCATCCAGATCCCGGACCAGATGCCGGCCCACCGGCTCGCGGCGCCGGCGGTGACGTTCAGCGCCGTCTGCCCGACGGAGCCCCCGACGGGCTGGCCGCCGAACAGGCTGGACAGGGTGTTGGCGATGCCCTGGGCGGCGAAGTCGCGGCGCGTCGAGCTGGGCGAGCCGTCCGTGTCGGGTACGGCCTCGGCCACGCCCGCGCCCTGGATGAGCACGAGCGCCGCGACCGCCGCCGCGCCGCCGACCAGGTCGACGCTCAGCAGGCTCAGGTCCGGCAGGGCCGGCAGCGGCAGTCCGTTCGGGATCCGGCCGGTGTCCTCGACCAGCGCGACCGAGGTGGCGCCCAGGAGCAGGACGCCGAGCGTGGGCAGCAGCAGGGCGAGCAGGGAGCTCAGCACCGACAGGCGGGTCAGGCCGAGGAGCACGAGGAGGGCGAGGGCCGCCGCGCCGCAGAGCGCGGCGGCCGGCTCGGCGTCGGCCAGGTGCGTGACGGTGTACCAGGCCTTGGTGACCGACACGGAGCCCTGCGCCTGGATGCCGAGCAGGTCCGGGATCTGGCCGAGCACCATGTTCACGGCGATGCCGGTCAGGAACCCGAGCATCACCGAGTACGAGACGAACCGGATGTAGCGGCTCAGCCGCGCCAGGGCGGCGCCGATCATGAGCAGGCCGGCCAGCAGGGTCAGCAGGATCATCGCGGCGGACCGGTCGCCGTCGGCGTACGGGGCGAGCGCGGAGCCCGCGGCCAGGGCTGCCGCGCTCGTCGTGGTGACGACCATCAGCCGGGTCGAGCTGGTCAGGCCCCCGCCGATCGGGCCCACGAAGGACGCGTAGAGCCCGTGGGCGGGGTTGACGCCGGCCAGGACGCTGGACGCCATCCCGTCGGGCACGCTGGAGATCGCGCCGGGCAGGCCGGCGATGATGTCGTCGCGCAGGTGCCGGCGGCGCGGCAGGACCTCGGCGGTCTCCGCCCGGACGCGCCGGCGGGCGCGCCGGGCGGCCCGGCGCACCCGCGGCCCGAACAGCGACGCGAGGTCGCGCTCGCCCGCGCCGCCGTCCCCGCCGGTCCCGGTCATTCGCGGGCCAGCGCCGCGGCCGCCTCCCGCTCGAGGTCGAGGTACTGCTCCTCGCTGACGTCGACCCCGACGCCCAGGATCGTGCCCCCGGTGAACCGGAACGGCGCCTGGTACAGGCGGCTGACGGGGTCCGCGCTGTCGTAGCCGACACAGAGGCCGTCGCCGCACAGGGTGAACTTGCCGACCTGGGCGCGCATCGGCGCCTCGGCCACGACCTCCTCCCCGACGAAGAGCCGGGCCCGGCCCACGGACTCGCCGTGGTCGCCCGCCGACTCCCGCACGAACTCCACGCCGAGCACGGCCTTGCCCGGTTCGAGCACGTCCGAGGTCAGCACCTGCTCGGGCTGGATG
The DNA here is from genome assembly GCF_042731755.1 of Promicromonospora sp. NPDC059942. NCBI lineage: Bacteria > Bacillati > Actinomycetota > Actinomycetes > Micrococcales > Promicromonosporaceae > Promicromonospora > Promicromonospora sp. NPDC059942. The sequence continues at coordinate 376,929 of NZ_JBHWLR010000003.1, read as the reverse complement.
CCGAGGAAGTTGTAGACGTAGTGCAGGCGGTGGTCCTTGACGAAGAGCGTGTGCCCGCCGAAGCGCGACCCGTGCGCGAAGAGGACGCCCTCGGCGTCCGGCGTGAGGTCGACGTCGGCCACGATCTTGTACGAGCGTCCGCGGATGTTGACCGCCACCCCCTCGGGCACGGGGGCCGCGTCCGGGTAGTAGACGTACCGGCTGCGGGGCGCCTCGGCCTGCGGGCGGTCGACCGTCAGCTGCTCGACGGCGGACCGGTCGTCCAGGGGCAGCACGTCGTTGCGCTCCGCCTCCTCGAACCAGGCGGCGATCAGCTCGCGCAGCTTCTCGGGGTGCTCGGCGGCCAGGTCGTGCGCCTCGGCGCGGTCCTCGTCGACGTGGTAGAGCTCCCAGGCGTCCTGGTCGAACCGGCCGTGCCCGCTGATCGGGGCGTGGACCGCCGCGGCCTTCCAGCCGTCCTTCCAGATGGCCCGGGTGCCGAGCATCGCGTAGTACTGGCGGTCCTTCGTGGTCGGCGCGTCGCCGTCGTCGAAGCTGTAGCGCATCGACACCCCGTTCAACGGATGCTGGGGGACGCCGCGGTAGGTGTCGGGCATCTCGACGCCCGTCACGTCCAGGATGGTCGCCACGATGTCGGTCGCGTGGTGGTACTGGTGACGCACCGACCCGCGGGCCCTGATCCCGGCCGGCCAGTGCACGACCATCGGGTCGCACGTGCCGCCCGAGTACTGGGCGTAGCGCTTGAACATCTGGAACGGCGTGGAGAACGCGGCCGCCCAGCCGGTGGGGTAGTGGTTGTACGTCTCCGGGCTGCCCAGGACGTCCAGGTACCCGAGGTTCTCCGCGAGGTCGTCAGGGAAGCCGTTGAAGAACTTGTTCTCGTTGACCGACCCGTTGGGGCTGCCCTCGCCGGACGCGCCGTTGTCGGCGCAGTAGAAGACCAGCGTGTTGTCCAGCTGCCCGGTCTGCTCCAGATAGTCGATGACCCGGCCGATCTGCGCGTCCGTGTACTCGGAGAACCCGGCGAACACCTCGGCCATCCTGCTGAACAGGCGCTTCTCGTCGTCGCTCAGCTCCGCCCAGGGCCGCACGTGGTCTGCCGGGTTGGCGGCGTCCGCCGGCAGCGGGTCCAGCGGCGTGAGGTCGGTGCCCTCGGGCACGATGCCGCGCTCGATCATCCGGGCCAGCACCCACTCGCGGTAGGCCTCGTACCCGTCGTCGAACATGCCCTTGTACTTGTCGATGTACTCCTGGGGTGCCTGGTGGGGCGCGTGGTTGGCGCCCGGGCAATACCACATGAACCACGGCTTGGACGGGTTGGAGGAGTTCTGGTCCCGCAGCATCCGGATCGCCTGGTCGGCCAGGTCCTTGGAGAGGTGGTAGCCCTCCTCGGGGGTGTAGGGCGGCTCGATGAACCGGTTGTCCTCCACCAGGTCGGGGTACCACTGGTTGGTCTCGCCGCCGAGGAACCCGTAGAAGCGGTCGAAGCCCTTCTGCAGGGGCCACTCCGAGCGGCTGCCGCCGCTCGCGATGTCCTCCTCGGGGACGTTGTGGTCCTTGCCCAGCCAGAACGTGGACCAGCCGTTGTCCTGGAGCACCTGGCCGATGGTCGCGCACTCGGCGGGCAGGCGGCCCGCCGCGCCGGGGAAACCATTGGTGGCCTCCATGATCGCCGCGCACCGGTTGACGTGGTGGTTGCGGCCGGTCAGGAAGACGGACCGGGTGGGGGAGCACAGGGCCGTGGTGTGCCACTGCGAGTAGGTCAGGCCGCCCGCCGCCAGCCGGTCGAGGGTCGGCATGGAGATGCGGCCCCCGTAGGTGGACCACGCGGCCATCCCGGTGTCGTCGTAGAGGATCACCAGGACGTTCGGTGATCCCTCCGGCGCCTTCTTCAGCTCGTAGGGGGCCCAGTCCGGGACGGAGTCCCGGACGTCGAGCTCGATACGACCGTTGAACTCCACCATGTTCTCCACCTCACGTGTTGGTGACGACTGCGTTGGTGACGACGACGGTCATCGTCCGCGGCCCGTCTGCCCGGGCGGGTCACCTGGATCGGGTGACGCCGGGCCTCCTCGCCGTCCTCACCCGGTTCTCGCGAGGGCGGGCGGCACGGTGGCGGATACGGTCCGAGCCTGGAGTTCCCGCAGATCCGGAGGTGCCGTCGATGATCACCGTCACGAACGAGAACTTCGTCCGAGCCGAGACCAACCGGATGCTCGTGGGCATCCAGGCCCAGGCCGGCGGCGTGAACCGGTGGAGGCACAACCGGGAACCCGCCTCGGTCGACGAGCAGACGGTCATCCGGATGAACCGCGACACCCTGTACAGCTTCGCCGTCGTGAACATCTCCGAACCCGCGACGGTGACCGTCCCGGACGCCCGGGGCCGGTACCTGACGGTCATGGTCGTCAACCAGGACCACTACATCAACCGCATCCTCACCGAGCCGGGCGATTACCCGCTGACCATGGTCGAGTTCGACACCCCGTACGTCGTCCTGGTCGCCCGGATCCTCGTCGACGCCACCGACCCGGACGACGTCGCCGAGGTGAACGCCCTCCAGGACGGCTTCGCCCTGCAGGCCGCGGACGGCGAACCTCTCGTGCTGCCGGCCTACGACGAGGAGTCGTTCACCGCGACCCGCGAGGCGCTCCTTGCCGAGTCGGCCCATGGCCTGGACACCCACCGCATGTTCGGGGCCAAGAGCGAGGTCGACCCGCAGCGCCACCGGATCGGCACCGCGGGCGGCTGGGGCGGCCTGCCGGAACGGGAGGCGTTCTACGCCGGCGTCGCGCCGCACCTTCCCGTCGGCCGGTACGCCCTCACCGTCAAGGACGTCCCCGTCGATGCCTTCTGGTCCGTCACGGTCTACGGAGCGGACGGGTTCCTGCACAAGAACGGGCTGGACGCGTACAGCGTCAACAGCGTCTCCGGGACCACGAACGCCGACGGCTCGATCACGGTCACCTTCGGGGGCGGCGCTCGCGACCCGAACCCGTTGCCCCTGGACGAGGGCTGGAACTACACCGTCCGCATGTACCGGCCACGACCCGCGATCCTCGACGGGTCGTGGGTGTTCCCGGCGTGCGAGCCGGTCACCTGACGCCGGCTCGTCACGCCGTCGGGCCGATCGTCGACAGGCCGGCGACGGCCACCTGCAGGGTGCGGTCGAGCCGCGCGGCGAAGTCCACCTTCGTGGGGGCGAGCCGCGAGTCCCGCAGCGCCTCGGCGACGGCGTCCGACGGCTGGGCGAACGGCCAGAGCCCCGCGGTGTACACCACGGTCAGGGACACGAGTTCGCGCGCCTCGGCCCGGGTGGGCGCGGTCGTGCTGGTCGCCGTCCCGGTGGGCGCGGCGAGGTGGCGGTGGAGCAGGTCCGCCAGGTCGTCGAGCAGCCGGGTGTGCGTGAGCTTGAACTCCAGCGCCGTCTCGGTGGAGATGTTCCGTTCGAGCTCGGGTCCGAGCGCGCTGAGCAGTCCGCACAGGAGGGGCCGGGCGGCCAGCGACCGTGCCAGGGTGCCCGTGACGACGGCGGTGTCGGCGGCGGTGCTGGTGGTGGCGGCGTCCGCGGTCTCCAGGGCGGACAGCTCGCCCGCCAGGTCCGCGGTCCACTGTGCGAGCGAGCGGTTGAGGAGCTCGAAGAAGACCGCTTCCCGGGTCTCGAAGTAGCGCACGACGTTCGTCTTCGACAGCCCGACGCGGCGGCTGAGCTCGCGGAGGCTGATCTCCCCGACCGGCATCTCGTGCAGCAGCTCGGCGGCGGCGTCGAGGATGGTCTGCTGGCGGATCTCGCGCTGCTCGGCGCTGCGGGCGCGCTGGAAGCCTGTGGTCGGGCTGTCTGTCATCGTCGCTTCCTCAGTGAAGGTCTCCTGCGGTCGAGGGTGCCGCCTGCGAGCAACCATAGGCGCACGGGTCCGGACCTGTGTCGCAGGTCCGGACCCGTGGGTCTGCAGCTGCAGGTCCGGAACCGTGGGTCAGACGGACTCGCTCACGTGCCGCCACGCGGCGTCGCCCGCAGCGAGGGTGTCGGCCACGAGCTGACCGACCCGCACGGCGTCCTTCCCGAGGAGCAGGCGCAGCGGCGGCTCGTCGGCCTCGACGACGTCCAGGAGGATCTGGGCGACCCGCCGCGGGTCGCCGGCCTGCTTGCCGTCGGCCGCTCGTTGCCGCGCGATCGCCGGCTCGATGACCTCCTGGTACGGCTCGCTGACCGCCGGGGTGGCCATGGACGAACCGGCCCAGTCCGTGCGCATGGCGCCCGGCTCGGCGACGGTGACCTTGATGCCGAGGTGGGCCACCTCCTTGGCCAGGACCTCCGAGAAGCCGCCGACCGCCCACTTGGCGGCCTGGTAGGCGCCGAGGCCGGGACCCCCGATCCGCCCGCCGACGGACGAGATCTGGATGATGTGGCCCGCGCCCTGCTCGCGGAGAACCGGGAGGGCGGCGCGGGTGACGTTGACGACGCCGTAGAGGTTGGCGTCGATCTGGGCGCGGAAGGCCTGCTCGGACATGTCCTCGATTGCCGCCATGTCCGCGTAGCCCGCGTTGTTGACGACGACGTCCAGGCGGCCGTAGGCCTCCACGGCGACATCGACGGCCCGGCGTGCGGCCTCGGCGTCGGTCACGTCGAGGGTGACCAGCCGGATCCGGTCGCCGTACGTCTCGGCGAGGTCGGTCAGCGGTTCGGTACGGCGGGCCGTGGCGACGAGGTTGTCCCCGTTCGCCAGGACGGCCTCGGCGACGGCGCGGCCGAGTCCGCGGGAGCTGCCGGTGATCAGCCAGGTCTTGCTCATGATGATGCCTCTGTCTCGTTCTCGTGGGTGGGGGTGGGGGTGGGACGGTGTGGTGGGTGGGTCAGACGAGGAAGCCGCCGTCGACGGCGAGGTGCGCGCCGGTGATGTAGGAGGCCTCGTCCGAGAGCAGGAAGGCGACGGCCTGCGCCACCTCCGTGCCGGTGCCGAGCCGGCGCGCCGGGATCTTCTCCGCGATCCGCGCGACCTCCTCCGGGTTGCCCTGCTGCCGCGGGACGGGGATGACGCCGGGCTGGACCTCGTTGATGCGGATGCCGTGCTGCGCCCAGTCGGCGGCGGCCGCGCGCGTCAGCCCGCGCAGGCCGTGCTTGCTGGCGCTGTAGGCGGCGCGGTGGGACAGGCCGCGGTCGGCGAAGACGCTGGAGATGTTGACGACGGCGCCGCCGCCGGCGGCCCGCATGGCGGGGATCTGGTACTTCAGCCCGTAGAAGGTCCCGGAGAGGTTGGTCGCGAGGGTCGCGTCCCACTCGTCCTCGGGAAGGTCGGGGACGTCGAAGTGGGCGCCGGAGGTGCCCGCGTTGTTGACGGCGAGGTGCAGCGCGCCGAAGTGGCGGACGGTCTCGGCGACCGCCTGCTCGACGGCGCGCGGATCGCCCACGTCGGCGGGCAGCGCGAGCGCGCGGCCCCCGCTGCCGGTGATCTCGTCGGCGAGCTGCTCCAGCGGGCCGCTCGACCGGCTCACCAGGGCGACGCCGGCGCCGCGGGCGGCGAGCAGCCGTGCGATGTCGGATCCGATGCCGCTTCCCGCGCCGGTGACGAAGGCGGTCCGGCCGGCGAACTGGTCGTCGTAGTTCATGAGTTGCTCCTGTTCGTTGCTGTGGTGTCGTCGAGCGAGGGGTCGTCGAGCGAGGGGGTGTTGCGCGAGGGGGTGTTGAGCGCGCCGTAGCGCGCGCCCGCCACGCGCGCCGGGTCGAAGAGCGCGTCCAGGCGGGCCGTGTCGTCCGCGCTGAGCCGGACCGAGGTGGCGGCGACGTTCTCCCGCACCTTCGCGATGCGCCTGGAGCCCGGGATCGGGACGACGTCGTGGTGCCGGGCCAGCAGCCAGGCGAGGGCCGTCTGGCCGGGCGTCGCGCCGAGGTCGGCGGCGATCCGCTCCAGCCCGTCCACCAGCCGGCGGTTCTGCTCGAAGTTGGCGCCCTGGAACTTGGGCAGGGTCGAGCGGAAGTCGTCCTGGCCGAACGCCGGCCGGGCGAAGGCCCCGGTCAGCATGCCGCGCCCGAGCGGGCTGTACGGCACGAGGGTGACACCCAGGCGCCGGCACTCCGTGAGCACCTCGGCCTCGACCCCGCGTTCCCAGAGGGAGTACTCGCTCTGGAGCGCCGCCACGGGGTGGACGGCATGCGCCCGGCGCAGGATCTCCGGGGTGACCTCGCTCAGCCCGATCGCCCGGAGCTTGCCCTCGGCCACGAGCTCCGCCATGGCGCCCACCGTCTCCTCGACGGGCACCGCCCGATCGAGCCGGTGGTAGTAGTACAGGTCGATCCGGTCCGTGCCGAGCCGCTCCAGGCTGGCCTCGCATGCGGCCCGGACGTACTCGGGGCGGCCGTCGAAGGTGCTGCGGCCCTCGGGGGTCGGCCGGGCGGAGAACTTGGTCGCGAGGACCGCCCGGTCCCGGCGGCCACGCAGGGCCTGACCGAGCAGCCGCTCGTTGTGCCCGAAGCCGGCGACCGGCGCTCCCGGGCGGGCGCTGCTCGCCCCGTAGTAGTCCGACGTGTCGAACAGCTCCACGCCGAGCTCGATCGCGTCGCGGATGGTGCCGACCGACGCGCCCGGGTCGGCCGTCCCGTAGAACTGCGACATGCCCATCAGGCCCAGACCGATGGGCCGCACGGCGATGTCGGAGCTGCCCAGCCTGGTGCGGGCGACAGGTGCTGCGTCGTCGTCCATGGTGCGAACCGCCTTCCGTGGGTGCTGATCCGGCGACCATAAGAGGCCGCTGGAACTTTATGATTCGAGATTAAAGTGCCAGTGGCCTCTTGTCGAGGCGCACGGGTGTGGGCCACGTCACGGCGAGAAGCCGGCCGCCGTGCGGATACGGTCTCAACCTCTGAGGATCCCGGCGCGTGGGTAGGGGCATGAAGACACTTGCGGGAGAGCGGGTCGAGGTCCGCGTGGGTGGCGGGTCGCGGGACGCGGAGTTCGTCGCGTTCGTGGAGGAGGACGGCCCGTACCTGTTTCGGACGGCGTTCTTCCTGGTGGGCGAGCGGGCCCTGGCCGAGGACCTGGTCCAGGGCACCTTCGAGCGGGTCTACCGACGCTGGGACGCGGCCCGGGCCGGGAACCCGCGCGCGTACGCGCGGAAGGTGTTGGTCAACCTCAGGACCGACGCGTGGCGCCGGACGCGGCTGACCGACGTCCCGGGTGACGACAACGTGCCGGTCGATCACGCGGACGACCACGCCGTGCAGGTCGCGCTCCGGGACGAGCTCGCCCGGGCGCTGGGAAGTCTCTCGCCGCAGCAGCGCCGCGTCGTGGTGCTGCGGCACGTCCTCGACCTGCCGGAGGAGCAGGTCGCCCGCGAGATCGGGCGGTCGGTCGGCACCGTCAAGGCCGCGAGCTCCCGGGGCCTCGAACGGCTCCGCTCGCTCCTGACCGACGCGGACCCGGGCGCCGCGGACGAGCCGGTGTTCGACGGCCGCGAGACGCTGACCCGCAGCAAGGCCGCGGCGGCGCGGCAGACCCGCCGTGTCGCGGCGCTCGGCGCCGCCGCCGTCGCGGTGTGCGCCTTCCTCGCGTTGGTCCTGCACGGCCCGGTCGGGGTGCCGGTGCTGGATGCCGTCGCCGGCCCGGCGCACCGCTGGCTCGTGGAGACGTTCCGTCTGCCCGCGGTCGACAGCGACAGTGACGACGGCCCGGTCCGGGACGCCCGCGCGGTGACCGCGAAGGACGACGCCGTCGGGCTGGGCGACGTCGACATCCCCGCGATGGCGGCCGCCGCCCCTGACTGCGCCGGGCAGGACCTGCCCACGCCGGACGCGACCAGGACCATCCCGGTCCCCGCGGACGCCCCGACCGGTGACTTCACGATCGTCCGCGCGCTCGACGCCGAGGACGCCCGTCCGGCGGTCGAGTGCGTCGACTACGTCACCGACCACCGCCTGGACCTGGGGACTCCTCCTGACGTCATGGCCGGTTCGGACCCCAGCGTCCCGTTGGCTGTCCGCCGCGACGGGACCCTGGTCGTCAGGCTGGCCCGGCCCGACGTCGGACCCGGCTCCGAGCCGGTCACCGCGCTGGCGCGGCCGGCGGCCACGGGCTCGGCCGACGAGCCCGCGCTGGAGCACTGGCAGCTCACGGCGGCCTCGCCGGGTGCGGACAACGAGCCCAGCGAGTACGACGGCGTCGGGGGTGCTGTCCTCACCGACACCCAGGTCGCCTGGACCAGGGAGCTCAAGGACGGGTCGGTCCTGGTCAAGGCGCAGGGGCCGGACGGGGAGGTCCGTACCGTCGCGAGCTACCCGAAGGATCCCGACCGGTACGTCTGGCAGATCGCCGCAGGAGGGGAGACCCTGGCGATCCTGCACATCGAGGACGACAGCGCGGCCGGCGCGGACTGGTGCGGAGGGAGAATCGACCTGGTCGACCTGGGTGCCCCCGACGCCGACGCCGACGTCGTCCGCGACGCGGTCACCGACGTCTGCGCGATCTCCGACAGCGACCACGGTGTGGTCGTGTCCCGCAATCCAGCCGAGGGGCCCAGCACGATCGGTCTGCTCTCGGCGGGCTCCGGCCTGCGCGACCTCGTACGGCTGGACCAGGACGCGGTGTGGAACCACTTCGCCTACCTGTCCGGGGACACGCTGCTGTTCGACCAGGGCCGGTGGATCGTGGCGCTCGACACGGGCACGCGCGATGCCACGGTCGTCCTGGAGGATTCCGCGTGGACGGTCAGCGCGTTCGACGACGGCGTCCTCTGGGCCGACGGCGACAACATCTACTTCCTGCGGTTGGAACCGCGGGACGGCGTGGCCGCACCGGCCCTGACCATGCTCGGGCCGGGACCGAACGCGGACGGGACCGCGTGGCTGGACGTCGCGGCCGGTGCGAACCGTGTCGTCTGGATCGAGTACGACCGCGCCCAGATGGAGGGCTTCCAGAGCCAGGACTCCTGGAGCTACGCCGAGCTGCGGCAGACCCTGGTGTACACGCGGACGTCCTGGTGACGTCGCCGGCAGGGCGGACGGGGCTCCGGGGTAACGGCAGAACCTCCCACGACCGCCGGACCGTACGTAGCGTGGAGGGCATGACGAGCTCCATCCCCACCCTGAACCTGAACAACGGTGTGGCGCTGCCTGCCCTGGGGTACGGCGTCTTCCAGACCCCGCCCGCGGAGACGGTCGCCGCCGTCGAGACCGCGCTGCGCACCGGCTACCGGCACATCGACACGGCTGCCGCCTACGGCAACGAGCGGGAGGTCGGCGCGGCGATCCGCCGCTCCGGCGTCGACCGGTCCGAGATCTTCGTCGAGACGAAGGTCTGGATCAGCGACTACGGGTACGACGCCACGCTGCACGCGTTCGACAAGAGCGCGGGCAAGCTCGGCGTCGAGACGATCGACCTGCTGATCCTGCACCAGGCGCTGCCGAGCCGGTTCGACCTGACGATCGAGGCCTACCGCGCGCTGGAGACCCTGCTCGCCGACGGGAAGGTCCGCGCGATCGGCGTCAGCAACTTCATGCCCGACCACCTCGCGCGGCTCGCCGAGGCGACCACGGTCGTGCCGGCCGTGAACCAGGTGGAGGTGCACCCCTACTTCCGGCAGCCCGAGGTGCTCGAGGCGGACGCCGCCGCCGGGATCCTCACCCAGGCGTGGTCGCCCATCGGCGGCATCACGTTCTACCGCGACGCCGGCCACACCAGCACGCTCGAGGACGCCACGATCGTGGGTATCGCGAAGTCCCACGAGCGGACGCCGGCCCAGGTGATGCTGCGCTGGCACCTGCAGCAGGGCCGCTCCGCCATCCCCAAGTCGGTCACGCCGCACCGCATCGCCGAGAACTTCGACGTATTCGGCTTCGAGCTGACCGGCACCGAGCTGGCCGCGATCGACGCCCTGGACACCGGCCGCCGCGGGGGCCCGGAGCCCTCCGACGTCACGCTCGAGACCTTCGGCCGCGAGATCCCGGAGGCCTGAACCCGCGGCGGAGCGTCAGCGGGCGAGCGTCTGGGCCGGTCGCTCGCCGTAGGCGGCCCGGTAGGCGGTCGCGAAGTGGCCGAGGTGGACGAAGCCCCAGCGGCGCGCGACGGAGGCCACGGTGGTGGTGTGCGGGTCGGCGTACACGAGGTCGCGGTGGGCCCCGTCGAGGCGGGCCTGCCGCAGGCGCTCGCGCGGCGTGACGTCCAGGTGACGCCGGAACGCCACCTGCAGGCCGCGCGTGGACAGGCCGACCGCCCGCGCGACGTCGTCGACGGTGATCGGCTCGTGCGCGTGCTCGTCGATGAACGCGGTCGCCCGGCGCACGGCGACCGGAACCCCACGCGGCGCGGGAACCGTGGGAAGGTCGGCCAGCACGATGTTCGGGAACGAGTGCAGCAGGGTGAGCGCGAGGTGGTGCAGGAGCGAGCGCTGCAGGATCGGGCTGTCCAGCGTCGCGCTGTGCTCCCGCATCAAGGTCCCGACGAACCGGGCGGTGTCCTCCCAGAGGCGGCCGTGGGCGTCGTCCACCGGGGTGCCCGCCGTGAACAGGTGGGACGGCTGGTCACGGCCGGCGAGGACGGCTGCCACGGACCGGACGTAGGCACGATCGACGGAGAACCCGTCGGCGTGCAGCTGGTCCCACTGGACGTTGACCGGTGAGGCGTCGTCGAACAGCACCGCTCCCGTGACCGGCAGCTCCTGTCCGGCGTGCCGCAGCCGGCCCGCGCCCCTCAGCGAGAAGGCCAGCACCTGCTCCGGGGAGGCCAGCTCCCCTTGACCGGCCCAGTCGATCGAGTAGCCGACCGAGGACACGCCCGGCATCACCGCGGTGCGGAGCACGAAGTCGCGGAACATCGGAAGGGGGCGGAGCGCCACGCCCGGGAAGATCGTGTCCATGAGCTCTTCCATGGCGGCGGGGTCGTGCGCATGGAGCTCCGCCGCTGTCACCTCGTTGCCCATGCGACGATCGTGGCCTTGGCCTGCGCTCACTCGCATCCCGTTGCCGGGTGATCAATGCCAGGAACGCGCCGCCGGGCCGGGCTGGGTGCGCGTGCGGGCACCGCGTGTACGCGCTGAGGCACAGGCGGTTCCGACGGCGCGGCGCTCCTGCGGGAAGGACGCGTCGACCCGGTGGCCGACGCCGCCGCAATGCGCGCCTGACCAGCGACGGCGTCGCTGTGGGGTGATCGTGCGGAGCATGTCCGGCCGGTGCCTGGGCCTCGGTCCAGGCCGGGTCTCATCCGAACGCATCAAACCAAGAGTGACCTTTCGGGCAATGCGGGCGTCTGGCGTCCCTGGTTCGCGGGCGGGCGGCAGAACGTCTTCATACTCTGAAGGCGCGTGCCCTGGCGTCGCAGGGAGGGCCTCTCAAGGTTGAGACCGCACGCGATCCCCGCTGCAGCCGGGGATGCCCAGTACGACGGCAAGGCGCCCCGCCTCCCCAGAGGGCGGGGTTCCTTGTTTCAGCGCAGGCAGAATTCTTGACCGGAGGTCTGTCGTGGATCCGCGACGAGATCCGCGGGGCGACATCGAGACCCTGATCCTCAGCTTCGAGAGTCAGGGCTGGGTGGGGCGCTGGCTCGAACATCGGTCTGGTCGACGCTGTACGCCGCGGGGTGCGCCGACTCCCGCCGGCCGGGCAGCGCGTCGTGGGTCGCCCACGAACGCCAGCTGACGCTCGCCTGAGCGCAGGTGCCCTGTCGCAATTGCCCTATGTTTCTCGCGTGACGATCCCACCAGTCCTGCGCGAGTCATGGCACGCCCCCGAGTTCTGGGCGCGGTACACGTTCGCCCACGAGGACGGGCCGGGCGCGGACCGGCTCGGTGCACTGCAGGACGTGCTGGACGCGGAGGACGAGCTCGACGACATCGACGACGACGGCGAGGAAGCTGCCGACGAGGACCCTGCCGACGACGACACGTCGCTCGACGTGGCCTTCGAGGTCGGCCCCGGCCATCACGTGGTGCTGAGCGTCGACGTCTCCATCGACCTCCACAGCCTCGGCGTCACCACGCCCGGCACGGCCGAGCCGGCCGAGCTCGGCTGGGACGACATGGCGCACTGGCACCCGTACGCGCTGCGCTGGTCGGAGCTCGACCTGATCTGCCGGGCGATCGCCGCCAGCAGCCCCGAGCAGCCCGCCGGTCTGGCGCTGGCCCTGCTGTGCCGCTTCGCCGCCGTCTTCGAGGACGACGACGTGGACCAGGCCGTCGCCGCCGTGGAGGAGGCCTACGCCGCCCTGCGCCCCGCCGACTGGGACGGCTACTGGCCGCGCGGCACCGACTGGCTCGAACGCGCCGACTTCCGCGGCGAGGGCGTCACGTGGCAGCGCGACGACGCCGGCGACCTGTGGGCCGTCCAGCACGACGCCGACGCCCAACCCTTCTACAGCACCCGGGTCGGACCGGACCCGGGCACGGACCCCGACCCGGGCACGGGCGAAGGCTTTCCCCACGCCCAGCTCCGGGCCGTGCTGGACGCCGCGCGGGCGACGCTCGGCCGGTCGGCGACCGACCGCTAGCCCGCCGCGGCGCAGACGATGCAGGTGCGGGCCGTCGGCCGCGCGAGCAGGCGCTCGCGGGCGATGGCTCCTCCGCAGCGCTCGCAGCGGCCGTAGGTGCCGGCGGCGATCCGCGCGAGCGCGGCGTCGACGTCGGCCAGGTGCTCCCTGGCCGCGGCCAGCAACGTGCTCGCCTGCGAGCGCTCGAACGCGATCGTCGACCCTTCGGGGTCGTGCTCGTCGTCGGACGCGGAGAGCTGACTCGCCTCCACCATGGAGGCGATGCTCCCGGTCAGGGAGGCGATCAGCTCCGAGGTGCGCTCGCGGTCGGCGACCAGCAGCTCGCGCACCTCAGTGATCTGATCCATCGCCTCGCCGCCCTCCTCACCATGAGCCCTTCCCATGATGGACCCTCTTGACGATCATGCGGCCCGGGCGAACGGGCCGTCCAGCGCTGCCCACTGCAGCAGCAGGATCGTCTTGCCGTCGACGATGCGGCCGTCGCGGGCCATGGCGAGGGCCTCGGTGAACGGCACCTCCAGGACCTCGATGTCCTCGCCGTCCTCCTCGAGCCCGCCGCCGGCCCCGGTCCGGTCGGCCGGCGTGTACGGGGCGGCGTAGTAGTGGAGGCGCTCCGTGACGGAGCCGGGGCTCATGTACGCGTCGAGCACGTGGGTGAGCTCCCCGAGGATGACGCCGAGCTCCTCGGCGGCCTCCCGGCGGATCGCGGTGTCCGGGTCGTCGGCGTCGAGCAGCCCGGCGGCCGCCTCGACGAGCATGCCGTCGGGATGCCCGTTGACGTAGGCCGGGTAGCGGAACTGTCGCGTGAGCAGCACGCAGTCGCGCGCGACGTCGTAGGGCAGGACGACGGCGCCGTTGCCGCGGTCGTACGTCTCGCGCTGCTGGGTCTCCCACCGCCCGTCGCGGCGCCGGTAGTCGTATGTGGTGCGGCGCAGGACGTGCCAGCCCTGGGACGTGAGCTCGACGTCGCGGATCACGACGCCGGGGTTGCGGTCCAGGCCGCGCCCGGCCTGGTCGAGGCCCGTGCGTCCGCGGTGGTCCGGGACGTCGACGCCGGGGCGGCCCGTCACGCGATCTCCTGCGGGGTGAGGCGGGGGATCTCGGCCACGTCGTGGTAGACGGGCAGGCCGCGGCGACGGGCGATCGCGACGTCCTGGTCGGCGCCGGCGGAGTCGCCGGGCAGGCGTAGCACGGCGTCGCAGCGGGCGAGCAGCCGTTCGGCCGTCGGGTACAGGACCTCGTCGGCCAGGGGGTCGGTCGGTCCCGCGCCGGCGGAACGCAGGACCGGCAGGGCCACCCATTCCCCGATCATCGGGAGGTGGCCGGCGGCGAACACCGGCCACGCGGCGGCCTCCAGCCGGGCGAGGTTGGCGGCCATGGCGCGCGGGTCGTTGCCGGTGCCGGAGCGGTAGGGGCCGGCGATGAGGATGAGCAGAGGCTTGTCGGTCACGAGTGCTACCGTACATGCAGAAACGTGCAACAACGGGAGAGAATGCGAATGCTGGCCGCCGAACGTCGAGATCACCTGCTCGCACTGCTGGCCCGTGAGGGCAAGGTCGTCGCCAAGGATGTGGCCGCCGACCTGGGGATCTCCGAGGACAGCGTGCGGCGCGACCTGCGGGATCTGGCCGCCGAGGGCCTCGTCCAGCGGGTCTACGGCGGCGCGCTCCCGGTCTCGCCCGCGGTGGTCGACTACGCGGCCCGGCAGTCCGTCGCTCCCGACGGCAAGCGCGCGGTCGCCGCGGTGGCCGCCGGGCTGGTGCGTCCCGGCGGGGCGGTGATCCTCGACGGCGGCACCACGGCGCTCGCCGTCGCCCACGCGCTCCCGCCGGACCTGCGGTGCACCGTGATCACGCACAGCCCGACCATCGCGGTGGCCCTGCTGGACCACCCGGCCGCCGAGGTCTACCTGCTCGGCGGCCGGGTCTTCAAGCACTCGGCCGTGGCCTACGGCGCCGCCGCCGTCGAGGCGGCCCAGAACGTCTCCGCCGACCTCTGCCTGCTCGGCGTCACCGGGGTGCATCCCGAGGCGGGCCTGACCACGGGGGACGCGGAGGAGGCGGCGATGAAGCGGGCCCTGTCGGCGCGGGCCGCGGAGACCTACGTCCTCGCCTCGTCGGAGAAGATCGGGACGGCGTCGCGGTTCCGGGTGCTGCCCTGGGGCAGGGTGACCGGGGTGATCACCGACGCCGACCCGCACGACGCGGTCCTCCGGCAGGTCCAGGAGCTGGGCGTGGAGGTCCTGACCGCCGGCTGAGGCGAAGCGGTCAGACGGTGACGAGCACCTTCAGCGCCTCGCGCGCGTCCATCGCCGCGTACCCGGCGGGCACCTCGTCGATCGACACGGTGCGGTCGAACACCCGGCCGGGCTCGATCGTGCCGTCGAGCACGAGCGGGATGGCCTGCTCGATGTAGGCGCGGACCGGGGCGGGCCCACCGGTGAGCGTGATGTTCCGGCCGAACAGCGAGCCGAAGCCGACCGGCGCGTCCTCGTACTGCGGCACGCCGACGCGGGAGATCACGCCGCCGGCCCGCACGACCCCGACCGACTGCGTGTAGGCGGGCATGTGGCCCACGGCCTCCAGGACGACGTGGGAGCCCTCGCCGTTGGTCAGGTCGACGACCCGCGCGATGCCCTCCTCGCCGCGTTCGGCGACGACGTCGGTCGCGCCCCACTCCCGGCCCAGGTCCGTCCGCGCCTGGTGGCGGCCCATGAGGATGATGCGCTCGGCCCCGAGCTGCTTGGCGGCGAGCACCGCGGAGAGGCCCACGGCGCCGTCCCCGATCACGGTGACCGTCTGGCCCGGCCGGATCCGCGCCAGGTGCGCGGCGTGATAGCCGGTGAGGTAGACGTCCGAGAGGGTCAGGAGCGACGGCAGGACCGCCTCGTCCTTCTCGGTCACGCCGGGCACGGGCACGAGGCTGCCGTCGGCGAGCGGGATGCGGGCCAGCTCGGCCTGCAGCCCCGGAGTCTCCGGGGTGGCGTAGAAGCCGCCGTGCGGGCAGGCGGTCTGGAAGCCGTCCCGGCAGATCGGGCAGGTGTTGTCCGAGAACGCGAACGGCGCGATCACGAGCTCGCCCGGGCGGACGGAGGTGACGGCGGAGCCGACCTCCTCGACCACGGCGAGGAGCTCGTGCCCCATCGTCTGGCCGTGCTCGGAGCCCGGCATCGAGTGGTAGGGGTGCAGGTCGGAGCCGCAGACGCAGGTGCGCACGGTGCGCACGACGGCGTCGGTGGGCAGCAGGATGCTCGGGTCGGCGACGGTTTCGACGCGGACGTCGCCCGCGCCGTACATGACGGTGGCCTTCATGGTGTGTGTGGTCCCTCGGTCGGTGCGGTGTCCCGTTCAGTCTTGGCGGCGGCGCGGGGGAGAGGGAGTCCCTGGCGTGGGGTGTACCGACAGGGCACCCCGCGCCCCGGGCGCCCGACCTAGCCTGGAGGCATGGACAACCGTGCAGAGGTCCGCGAGTTCCTCATGACGCGCCGCGCCCGGCTCACGCCCCAGGACGCCGGCGTCCCCGCGGGGACGCAGCGCCGGGTCGCCGGGCTGCGCCGCAGCGAGGTCGCGGCGCTCGCGGGCGTCAGCGTCGAGTACTACGCGAAGCTGGAGCGCGGCGCGCTGGGCGGCGCGTCGGCGGCGGTCCTCGACTCCCTGTCGCGCGCCCTGCACCTCGACGACGCCGAGCACGCCCACCTGCTCGACCTCGCGCGTGCGGCCGACGGCATCCCGTCCTCGGGGCGCAGCCGCCGTCGGGCCGCCCGCCCGGGGGTACCGCGGCCGAGCCTGCAGTGGATGCTCGACTCCATCACGGACTCCGTCGCCATCGTCCGCGACCAGCGGCAGGACCTCGTCGCGGTCAACACCCTGGGGCGCGCCTTCTGGTCGCCGCTGATCGGGGACGGCGGCCGGACGCCGAACCTCGCGCGCTTCCAGTTCCTGGACCCCGCGTCCCGCGAGTTCTACCCGGACTGGGACCTCTTCGCCGGCATGTGCGTGGCCATCATCCGCGCCGAGGCCGGCCGCGACCCGCACGACAAGGGCATCCAGGACCTCGTCGGCGAGCTCTCGACGCGCAGCGAGACGTTCCGCACGCTGTGGGCGGAGCACGACGTCCGCACGCACGGCACCGGTACCAAGCGGTTCCGGCACCCCGTCGTCGGCGACCTGACGCTGGTCTACGAGGAGCTCGCCCTCACGGCCGAGCCAGGCCAGGTGATGCTCGTCTACAGCGCCGAGCCCGGGTCGCCGTCGGCCGAGGGCCTGCGCCTGCTCGCGTCCTGGTCGGCCGCTCAGCCGCGGCCGGCCTAGAGCGTGGTGCCGGTCTCCTGCGCCAGTGCCGCCAGGAGCCGGTCCTGGAACGCCACGTCGAGGGCCGCGGGGTGCGGCTGCTGCCGTTCCTGGTGGTACCAGTAGCCGCCGGTCGTCAGTGCTTCCGGGTCGTCGCTGGTGACGAGCCACTCCTGCGTGCGGTGCCCCAGCTCCAGGTCGTCCGGTGCGCCGGCCCCGCCCATCCGGGTGGGGACCCACCCGGGGTCGACGGCGTTGCTCGGCACCCCGGGGCGCAGGCGCGCGACGGCGGCCGCCAACGCGGTGACGAACAGCTTGCTGTCGCCGTACGAGCCCGGCGTCCGCCCCTGCCAGTCGACGCCGTCGAGCACCGGCCGGCCGCTGAAGTGGGAGCCGCTGCTCAGGTAGACGAGGCGACGGGGCCCGGGCATCAGGGCCGTGAGCAGGTATGGGGCGACGACGTTGACCGGCATGACGGCGCGCCCGCTCCACACACCGGCGTTGTGGATCACCGCGTCCGGCGGGGTCTCGGCCAGGGTGGCGGCGAGCTCGCGGACGTCGTCCCGCTCGCCGAGGTCCCCGACGACGAGCCGGGCGCCGCGGTCGACCAGCGGCGCCAGGGTCTCGGCGCGGCCGGCGTTCCGGCCGTGCACCACGACGTCGTGGCCCTGGTCCAGGAGGGCCTCGGCCGCGAGGCGGCCCAGGCCGTCGGCGGAACCGGTCACGAGAATTCGGCTCATGGGTCGATCATCCCCCGGAAATGACCCGCCCGGAGGCGGGCACCGCCTTTTCCGACGGCTTTCCTGAAGTCATTCTTCGGCCGTCCGAAAATGCTTCTTCCCAGGTCAGGGGTGTCAAAGTTCCGTGATCGGCGCCACTGGGCCGAACTGTTCACGCGGGCCGGAACCGTCGATATGGTCAGAGCAGCGAAGGGGAGTAGCCCGGCCGGAGCGTGTTTCCGGCAGAGGCGGTCGACATGCTGGCGCGGTGCGCCCGGCCGCCTCGCCGCGGTCCGCGGTGGGCGAGACCTTCGACCAGTCGTCCTTTCTGGTCGAAGGTCCGCACGCCCTGAGCGCGGCCCTCGACCGCTGCCCAGGAGGTCCCCGTGCCCGCTGCCGCCGTCGAGCAGGTCTCCCGCCCCGCACCGCCCGGCAAGACCCCCGGCATGCGCACCCTGGTGCGCTCGCTCGCGATCACCCTGGCGATCATGGCGCCCGCCCTGTTCCTGCGCCTGTCGTCCACCCACCCCGCGCCGGTGCTCTCCCTGGTCCTGTTCGGCGCGGCCGTCGTGGCCGCCTCGTTCGTGCTGGCGTGGGCGGCGGAGGCCGCCCAGGTCGACGTCTCGGGCGGGTTCGCGATCGCGGTCCTGGCGCTGATCGCGGTGCTGCCCGAGTATGCCGTCGACCTCTACTACGCGTACACGGCCGGGTCCGACCCGACGTACGTGCAGTACGCGGCCGCCAACATGACCGGGTCCAACCGGCTGCTCCTCGGGCTGGGCTGGCCCCTGGTCGTGCTCGTCGCGCTGTACGTCGCCGGCCGGCTGGGCAAGAAGCCCGCCGCCGCGCTCGCGCTGGAGCCCGGCAACCGGCTGGAGCTCGGCTTCCTGCTGATCGCGGGCGTCGCCGCCTTCGTGATCCCCGCGACCGGCCACATCCACCTGGTGCTCGGCGTCGCGCTGATCGCCTGGTTCGGCTTCTACATGTACAAGCTCACGCGCGGCGAGGCCGAGGAGCCTGACCTGATCGGCACCGCCGCCGCCGTCGGGAGCCTGCCGCGGCGGGCGCGCCGGACCACCGTCGTCGCCCTGTTCGTCCTGGCCGCCGGCGTGATCCTCGCCTGCGCGGAGCCGTTCGCCGAGTCGCTCGTGGAGTCGGGGTCGCAGCTCGGCGTCGACGAGTTCCTGCTGGTCCAGTGGCTCGCCCCGCTCGCCTCGGAGGCGCCCGAGTTCATCATCGCGGTGCTGTTCGCGTCGCGCGGCAAGGGCACCGCGGCCATCGCGACCCTGATCTCCTCGAAGATCAACCAGTGGACCCTGCTGGTCGGCTCCCTGCCGATCGCCTACCTGCTCGGCGGCGGCACCGCGTCCCTCGCACTGGACACCCGGCAGGTCGAGGAGGTGCTGCTCACCGCCACGCAGACGATGATGGGCGTCGCGATCCTCCTCGCCCTGCGGTTCCACCGCTGGTCGGCCTGGACCCTGCTCGGCCTGTTCGCGGTCCAGTTCGCCGTGACGTCCACGACCGGCCGGTTCGCGCTGTCGGCGGTCTACGCCGCGGTCACAGTCGTCCTCCTGGTCGTCCGGCGCGAGCACGTCCTGCCGACGCTCGCGGCGCCCTTCCGGCGCACCGGGGCGCGGTGACGCTCGCCCCCCCCCCCGGGCGCGGTGACGTTCGCCCCCCACCCGGGGCGCGCGTCACGGGTTGAGTCCGTGCTGGTGTGGCCAGCTCACGTGCACGGCGGGCCGGGTGGCGGCGGGGATGTCGCCCGGGTTCTTCTTCGGCGGATAGCCGACGGCGCCGCGCCGCCGGAGCCGCTCAGCGCCTCGGTGGCGTCGAGGCCCCCGCAGGGTCGGCGCGCGCTGACGGATGTCGTTTTACGCGCCCGGCAGAAGAGTGAGCGGATGTCAGCGGCGCGATCTAGGATCGAACAAACGTCCGTTGGAATGGTGTCGTTGGTTTATGTTTCGGTTCGAAGGGGGTGGCGGCATGGGCAGTCAGTGGTGCGACGACGGCGGCAGCGCGGCGGCAGCGACGTCCCCGGGCGCGGTGTCCGGCGACGATCTTGCGGACGGATCCATGCCCGACGACGCCTGGCTCGCCGCGCTGTTCGCCGCGGGCGAGGCCCTGTTCGGTGAGCGCGACCGGCAGCGCGCCCCGGGCGCACCGGTCGAGCTGGAGCGGTGGCCGGTCGAGTCGCTGTCCGGCGCGCCTGGCGCCGAGCTGGCGTGGGTGGTCGAGGGATACACCGGGCCGGGAGCCGCTGCCGAGGCAGGGTCTGCTCTGCTCGGCGGGTTGTCCGACGATCTGTTGGGGGAGCTGGCCGGTGCGTGCGCCCGGCTGCAGTCGTGGGCGGCTGGTGTGCAGGCGCTCGTCGTGGGGGAGCGGGCTGCGCGGGAGTCGAGTCCGTTGGCGCACAACTCGCTGGTCGGGCAGGTGACGGCTGAGCTGGTGATCACGCAGGCGGAAGGGTCCGAGGTGGTGGTGCGTGCCGAGTCGGGTGCGGAGCATCCGACGGTGATCGCGGCGCTGGTCTCGGGGCGGATCGATGTGCGGAAGGCGCACACGTTGTTGCGGTCGGCGGCGGACCTGACGGTGGCGGAGCGGGCGGAGGCGATTACCCGGTATCTGCCGCAGGCTCCGTATCGGACGTGGCGGTGGTTGCGGAACAAGCTGTTGGCGTTCGCCAAGTCGTTGCATGGTTCGGAGGAGGCCGCGAGGGTCGCGGCGGAGCACCGTAACGTGCAGCTGGACCGGGCGGAGAACGACATGGGTTGGTTGTCGGCGTACCTGCCCGCCGTGGACGCGGCGGCGGTGTGGGGTGTGGTGGACGACATGGCGCATCAGCTGCGGTACACCGCTGGTGAGGAGCGGACCCTGGGTCAGCTCCGTGCGGACTGCCTGACCGGGATCGTGACGGGCCGGCTGCTGCCAGGGGACCGCTTCGCCGCGATCGGGACGGAGGGGGCGCCGGGGACGAGTGCGACGGGTGCGACGGGCGCACGGACTGCTCTGGCTGTGTCTGCCGGCAGGGAGGCCGGCGTCGAGTACGTCGCCACCGCTGACACGGTGACCGGCGCAGGTGCTGATGCTGCCCCTGTCTGCCCGTGTGGTGGTCGGGCGCCCGTGGTGCAGGAGACGGTGGTGCCTGAAGCCGTGGTGCGGGTGATACCGACGCGTCCGGTGGTGCGGGTGACGGTTCCGGCAAGCACGCTCCTGGGTCTGGACGATGTTCCTGGTGAGCTCGACGGGTTCGGTCCGATCCCGGCGGAGACCGCCCGCCTGATCGCCGAGGATGCGACCTGGCAGCGCTTGGTGACCGACCCGGTCACCGGGGTGCTGACCGACTACTCCACGACCACCTACACGCCAGGCAGGGTGCTCCGGGCGGCGGTGGAGGCCAGGGACGGTACCTGCACATTCATCGGGTGCGACACCCCGGCGATGACATGCGACCTCGACCATATCGAGCCGTTCGACCACGACCACGACCGCGACCGCGAAGACGGCGCCGCTGCCGGGGGTGGGGGTGCGCGTGGCCAGACCAACGCGTGGAACCTGCATGCCCTGTGCCGTCGGCACCACCTGCTCAAGACGCACGCGGGATGGGGTGTCGAGCGTGATCCGGTCACGGGCGTCACGACCTGGACCACGCCCGCGGGCAGAGCGCATGTTCGGCGACCGTCGGTGCTGGACACCGGGGTCGACCTGGATCAGGTAGACCCGGGCGCCAGCCAGGATCTGACGCTGCGTGCCTTGACCGGACGTCGGCTGCCCCACGCCTACACCGAGGCCCGACATGCACCCGCTGCCGGCGCCGACGCTCCGTCCGGGCCCGGCGACCCGCCGTTCTGAGCCGCCGTCCGGTGAGCCGCCGAAACGCGCGCCCACCACGTTCCGTGTCCGGACACCCGATCTTCATCCGGGCTTCCGTTACAGGACCGCGGTCTCGTAATTCGCGGCCATCTGCGGGGAGTTCCATATCGATATCGCCAGTCGCGATATCCCGCCGGCCACCGGTCGGCCTCCCGAAAGGAACGCCCATGCGCCCCCGCGCACTCCCGGCTCTAGGCATGCTCGCCCTCGGCACCACCGTCCTGCTCAGCGGCTGCTCCAGTACCGCCTCTGCCGACGCCGCGGCGTCGGACCCGGATGCCCCCATCACCTTCGCCACCACCCCGCTCGGCGACGACCCCGGCGCCGAGAACCCCATCGAGGCGTTCGCCGGCTTGGTCGAGGCCGAGACCGGCCGCGAGGTCGAGATCGTCGACGTGCCCGACTACACGGCCGTCGTCGAGGCCCTGCGCAACCACCACGTCGACATCGGCTTCATGAGCGGTTTCCCGTCGGCCCTCGCGGTCAACACGGGGGAGGTCGACTCGCTGGTCGCGTGGCCGGGCAACGACGACCCGGTCTCGACCTGCCTCGTGCTCGACGGCTCGCCCCTGGCGTCGCTCGACGACATCACGCCCGACACGGTCGTGGCGTTCGCCGACCCGGCGTCCAGCAGCGGCTACTTCATGCCGGTGGCCATGCTGCACGACGCCGGCCTGGAGCAGGACGCCGACTACACCCCGATGTTCAGCGGCGGGCACGACATGAGCTTCACCGCCCTCAAGGAGGGCCAGGTCGACGTGGCCTGCACGTCCACGATCTTCCCGGCGATGGCGGGCCTGGGCGACCCGATGTTCCCGTTCGAGAAGGGTGAGACCCGTTCGATCGGTGAGAGCGCGTCGATGCCGGTCGCCGTCACCGTGCTCGCCGACCAGGAGCTCGCCGACGACAAGCGCGAGCTGCTGAAGCAGGCCCTGCCGAAGGTGTTCGTCGAGGAGAACGCCGACGCGCTCGGCGCGATGTTCGAGGCGATGCAGGGCACCGAGCCGATCGTCGACCCCGATCCGTCGATCTTCCAGCCCTTCGTCGACATCGCCGCGATCGCTGACGTCGACATCTCGGACCTGGGCTGAGCATGACCGGCCCAGCACTCGTCTCGGTGCGCGACCTGCGCGTCGCCTACGGCGACGGCCCCCTCGTGCTCGACGGCGTCGATCTCGACCTGTTCCCGGGCGAGATGGTCGCGCTCCTCGGCTCGTCCGGCTCCGGCAAGTCGACCCTGATGCGCAGCCTCACGGGCTTCGCGCCGATCACCGGCGGATCGGCGCACGTCGTCGGGCACGACCTGACGCGCCTCCCGCGCCGCCGGCTGCGCGACGTGCGCGCTTCGGCCGGCCAGGTGTTCCAGCAGTTCAACCTCGTCGGCCGGCTCAGCGTGCTCACCAACGTGCTGACCGGAGCGCTGCACGACGCCGGCCCGCTCAACCTCGCCGGCGGGTTCTCCGGCGCGCACCGCCGGCGCGCACTGGAGCTGCTCGACCGCGTCGGCATCGCCCACAAGGCCACCGAGCAGGCGCGCTCCCTCTCGGGCGGGCAGCAGCAGCGCGTCGCGATCGCCCGCGCGCTCATGCAGGAGCCGCGGATCATCCTCGCCGACGAACCCGTCGCCTCGCTCGACCCGAGGATGTCGCACGCCGTGCTGGACCTGCTGCGCGCGATCGCGCACCAGGACGGGATCCCCGTGCTTGTGAGCCTGCACGTGCTGCCGCTCGCGCTGGAGCACTCCGACCGCATCGTGGGCCTGCGGCACGGCAAGGTGCTCGTCTCGGCGCCGACCGACCGGCTCGACGCTGCGGCGCTCGACGTGCTCTACGACGACGGGGCTCACGACGACGAGGCACACGACCACGACGACAGGAAGGAGCCCCACCGTGTCGATGATCTCGTCTGATCCCGCGGCCCCGGCCGCGCCCCGGCGTGCCCGGAGCAGCCGGTCCACGCCGGAGCCGCAGCTCGACCCGCGCACCCGCGCCCGCCTGGAGCGTGCGGTGAACGTGCCCCGCGCGCGGTTCCTGCTCGGCCTGCCCGTCGCCGCCGTCCTGCTGGTGTGGTCGTTCGTCGGCGCGGAGTTCGACTTCGCGAAGCTCGGCGAGGGCACCGTGAACATGGGCGACTTCCTGCTGCGGCTCGTCCCGCCCACCTGGGACAAGTTCGGCACCATCGTCGAGCTGCTGGTGGAGACGCTGCAGATGGCGATCGTGGGCACCGTGCTCGGCGCGGTCCTCTCGCTGGTGGTCGCCTTCGGCGCGGCGTCGAACATCGCCCCGCGCTGGCTGTACTACCCGACGCGGTGGGTCATGAACGTGATCCGCTCCCTGCCCGACCTCGTGTTCGCCCTGATGTTCGTCTCCGCCGTGGGGCTGGGGCCGTTCGCCGGCATCCTCGCCATGACCGTCGGCTCGATCGGCTCCATCGGCAAGGTCTTCGCGGAAGCCATGGAGGCCGTCGACGACGGCCCGGTGACCGCCGTGCGCGCGGTCGGCGCCTCCCGGCGGCAGGTCGTCCAGTACGGGGTGCTGCCCCAGGCCGGGCCGCTGCTGGTGTCGTACACGCTGCTGCTCTTCGAGGGCAACGTGCGCGGCGCGACCATCCTCGGCCTGGTCGGCGCCGGCGGCATCGGCCTGGAGCTGACCACGGCCATGCGCATGTACGACTACGGTCATCTCAGCGCGATAGTCATCTGCATCATCGTGCTGGTCACGGTCATCGACCAGGCCAGCGCCGTCATCCGAAGGAAGATCACATGACCACCACCCCCGCGCTCACGCTCAGCGCCCCCGTCAACCTGCGCGACCTGGGCGGCATCCCCGTCGCGGGCGGCGTCGTCAGGGAGGGCTTCGCCCTCCGTGCCGACGACCTCGCCCTCGTGACGGACGACGTCGCCCGCGGCCTGGTCGACGGCGGCGTGCGGGCGATCATCGACCTGCGCTCGACCGACGAGCTCGGCGTGACCGGCCGCGGCCCGCTCGGCACGCACTCGAACGTGAGCTACCACCACGTGCCGCTGCTGGCCGACATCGGCGCGGCCGCCGGCGACGCCGGGGCGCACCTGGCCCGTTCCACGGAGATGGCCGCCGAGATGATGGACCAGACCAGGTTCGGCCGGATGTACCTGCGGATGTACGAGGGCGCCTCCCCGCAGATCGTCACGGCCCTCGCGATCATCGCCCACGCGCCAGGCACCGTCGCCTTCCACTGCGCCGCCGGCCAGGACCGCACCGGCGTCCTCGCCGCGTCGCTGCTGCTCGCGCTCGGCGCCGACCAGGACCACATCGTGGCCGACTACGTGCGCACCGGCGAGAACTCCGCCGCGATCATGGCGCGCATCTCGCCCGTGATGCGGCCGCTGATGAGCCGGTTCGGCATCGAGCTGGACGCCGCGGCCCTGGCCGCCGTCAGCACGGAGTTCTCGCCAGCGCCCATGCACGAGCTGTTCGCGGCGCTCACCGAGCGGCACGGCGACCCGCTGGCGCCGCTGCGCGCCGCGGGGCTCACCGACGGGCTCGTCGCCCAGCTGCGGTCCCGGGCGCTCGCGGGTTCCGGCACGGGCACTGCGCCGGGCACGGCGACGGGCACCGCGTAGGTGGCTGACGACATCCCGCGCGGCCCCGGCCGTCCGCGCGCCCAGGGGCACGACGAGCGGATCGTGGACGCCGCCGTCGAGCTCCTGGAGCGCGGCGAGGAGATCACGGTGAGCCGGGTCGTGGAGCGCAGCGGCGTCAGCCGCGCGGCGATCTACCGGCGATGGCCCAGCATGACCGACCTGGTCGCCACGGCCCTGGACCGGGGCCGCGCGCCGCACACCATCCCGCTGGAGGGCGACCTCCTGCAGAACGTGCTCGACGCGTACACGGTGTCGTCCGCCGGCATGTCGTCCTCCGCGACGCGCGAGACCTACTCCGAGGAGCGGTTCCGGCTGCGCATGCGGCTGGCGATGACGGACCGCAAGCTCGCCCAGGCGTACTGGCGCTCGCACGTCTCGCGGCGGCGCGGTGGCATGGTGGCGGTGCTGCGGGCCGGGATCGAGCGCGGCGTGCTGCGCCCGGACATCGACGTCGACGCCTGCATCGACCTGGTCAACGGGGTCTTCTACTACCAGTTCGTGGTGCGCGGGGTGACCCTGGACGACCCGGAGGCGCTGGCCCGCTGCCGCGAGGGCATCCGGGTCGCGTGGCGCGGGATGGCGGTGGGGGCTGCGTGAGCCCGGCGCAGGAGTTGAGCCCGGCAGAGGAGGTGAGCCCGGCGCAGGGGGTCGAGATCCCGCCGGCCCTCGTGGCGTCGTACACCAGGAGCTTCGGGGAGGCGGGCCGGGCATGGATCGCGGCGCTCCCGGCCCTGGTCGCCGAGGTGCTGGACCGCTGGGAGCTGCGGCGGGACGGCCCGCCCCGCTCGGGAGCGGCGTCGCTCGTGGTGCCCGTCGTCGGGAAGGACGGCGCGGGCGCCGTCGTCAGGCTGCAGCTGCCCCGCGCCGAGACCGCCGCCGCGCTGGCCGGGCTGCGGGCCTGGGACGGGCGGGGGATGGTGCGGCTGCTCGACCACGATCCCGCCACCGGCACGATGCTGCTGGAGCGTCTGGACGGCGCCCGCACGCTCGCCTCGGTCGAGGACGACGCCGTGGCGACGCAGGTCCTCGGCGAGCTGCACGCGCGGCTGCTCGCGGTCCCGGCGGCGCCCGGCCTGCCGCATCTTGGCGACGTCGCCGCGACGATGCTGGAGCAGGTCCCGCGAGCCGTCGCCGGTCTGGCCGATCCGGCCGAGCGGCGTGTCCTGCGGGACTGGGCCGCGGTCGTGGCGGAGCTGGTGGGCGAACCCGGCGACCGGATGCTGCACTGGGACCTGCACCACGACAACGTCCTCGCCGCCCAGCGGGAGCCGTGGCTCGCGATCGACCCGGAGCCGCTCGTGGGTGACCCCGGCTTCGACCTGTGGCCGGCGCTGGACAGCCGGTGGGGCGACGTCGTCGCCGGCGGTGACCCCGGGCGTGTGGTGCGCCGGAGGTTCGACCAGCTCACGGAGGTGCTCGAGCTCGACCGAGAGCGGGCGTCCGGCTGGACGCTCGGGCGGCTGCTCCAGAACGCGCTGTGGGACCTCGAGGACGGCGAGAGTGCGCTCGCTCCCGCGGCGCTGGTCGTGGCGGGAGCCCTTCCCTGACCTGCCCGGACCGCGATCCGGTGTCACGATGGCGCGTATGAGCGAGACGAGAGACCTCCCGGTCCTGGTGGGCGTGGACGGCTCGGACTCGGCCACGGAGGCCGTGCGCTGGGCAGCGCGCGAGGCCGCCCGGCGCGGTGCGCCGCTGGTCCTCGTCAGCGTGTGGACGCCGGTTCCTCCGGGTGTCCCGCATGCCGCCATGCTCGGGTCGTACGAGGACGCGCTGATCGCACAGGGCACGCAGTGGCTCGACGACGCCGCCGCGGCGGCCGCGCGGGAGGCGCCCGACGTCCCGGTCACCACGCGGCTGGCCATCGGCTCGGTGGCGGGGCAGCTCGTGGGCAGGTCGGCGACGGCCGGACTGGTCGTGCTCGGCTCGCGCGGGCTCGGCGGGTTCACCGGGCTGCTGGTGGGCTCCATCGCGGTGGCCGTGGCCACGCACGGGCACTGCCCGGTCGTGGTGGTGCGCGGCCAGGGCGCGGCGTCCGCCCAGGAGGGACCGGTGGTGGTCGGCGTCGACGGGTCGCCCACGAGTCGGGAGGCGATCCGTTTCGCCTTCGACGCCGCGGCCCTGCGCGGCGCACCCCTGGTCGCCGTGCACGCATGGCGCGACGCACCGGCGCCGGCCCTCGGCCGACGGGAGTCCCCGGGCCAGGCCGTGCAGGATCAGGCCGTGCAGGATCAGGACGTGCAGGAGCACGGCGCCCAGGCCCTGGGCCGCTGGCTCGCCGACGCCCGGGCGGACCACCCGGACGTCCGCGTCGAGCGGGTCGTCGCCCCGGACGGGCCCACCGCCGCCCTGCTCGACCGGGCCCAGGGCGCCCAGCTCGTCGTGGTGGGGTCCCGCGGGCGCGGCGGGTTTCGTGGCCTGCTGCTGGGCTCCACCAGCCAGGCGCTGATCTACCACGCCCCCTGCCCGGTGGCGGTCGTGCCGCCGGCGGAGTGACGGGCGCCACGTACCGGGTTCCCCGCGTGGCTTGACGCGGGTGCCCGAAGGATTAAGTTAGGTCAGGCAAACCTAAGTCGCGCCACGCCGTCCGGTCCGGGCGGCGTTCCTTTCGCCTGCACGAGGAGCCTTCCGCATGCCCTCACACCTGCCCGCAGTGACGCAGCCAGTGCCCACCGCTCCCTCGGGTTCGAGCCACGACACGACCGCGCTGCTGCGCGGGGCCACCGCGAGCACCTATGCGGACACCGTCCGCGCGGTCGCTGACGACATCGCCCTCCGGCTCGCGTCCGTGAGCCAGCCTTTCTCGGGCGCGAGCCGCTCCGAGCTGCAGGGTCTGGTGGACGCCGTCGACCTGGACGGCCCGCCCTCGGGCACCCAGGCGGCGCTGCGCGAGGCCGCGGACCTGTACGCGCAGCATGCGATCTGGTTCCACGAACCCACCTACGCCGCGCACCTCAACTGCCCGGTCGTGCTGCCCGCCGTCGGCGCGGAGACGATGCTCGCCGCGATCAACACCTCGGTCGACACCTACGACCAGTCCACGGTCGCCACCCTCATGGAGCGGCGCCTGGTCGAGTGGACGGCGGGCCGCATCGGCTTCGCCCTGCCTGGAGACGGGGGTGGGGACGGGGACGGCGGCGGCGCAGACGGCATCTTCACCTCGGGCGGCACCCAGTCCAACTTCCAGGCCCTGTTCCTGGCCCGGGAGCGCGCCCGCCGCGACGGCGTCCGCCTGGAGGCCATGCGGATCCTCGCCACGGGCGCGAGCCACTTCAGCGTCGCCAAGTCCGCGCTGCTGCTGGGCCTGCCGCACGACGCCGTGGTCGAGGTGGGCACCGACGCCGAGGGCCGGATGAGCCCGGACGCCCTCGGCCAGACCCTCGTCGACATCGAGCGCACGGGCGACACGGTGGTCGCCGTCGTCGCGACCGCCGGCACCACCGACCGCGGCCGTATCGACCCGCTGGTCCCGATCGCCGACCTGTGCGACGCCGTCGGCACCTGGCTGCACGTCGACGCCGCCTACGGCTGCGGCCTGCTGGTCAGCCCCACGCGCCGGCACCTGCTCGACGGCATCGAGCGCGCCCGCAGCGTCACCGTCGACTTCCACAAGTCGTTCTTCCAGCCCGTCTCCTCCAGCGCCCTGATCGTGCGCGAGCAGCCCGACCTCGCCCCCGTGGCCTGGCACGCCGACTACCTCAACCCGGCGCAGGAGTCCGGGGAACCGACCCCCGACCCCAATCAGGTCGACAAGTCCCTGCAGACCACGCGCCGCTTCGACGCGCTCAAGCTCTGGGTCACGCTGCGCGCGCTCGGGGCGGACGGCGTCGGCGCCCTGGTGGACGCCGTCTGCGACCTGGCCGCCGCCGTGCACCAGGACCTCGCCGGAGACCCCGACTTCCGCCTGGTGGGGGGCACCGACCTGTCCACCGTCCTGTTCCGCTACGAGCCCGAGGGCCTCGACCCCGAGCGCGCCGACGCGCTCGTGCCCCAGGTGCGGCGCGTCCTGTTCGACTCCGGCCGTGCCCTGGTCGCCAAGACCGTGATCGACGGCCGCCCCTGCCTCAAGCTCACCCTGCTCAACCCCGACGCCACGCTCGCCGACATCCGCGGCGTCCTGGAACTCGTCCGCTCCGCCGCCCACGGGCTGCTCGCGGGGGAGGCGCTCGCGGACACGGACGAGCCGCCGTGCCGGGACGTGCACCCGCGGCTGGCGCGCGGCGAGGGGGAGACGCGATGAGCAAGGAACAGACGGAACAGACGAGCACGGAACAGATGAAGGTCCACGACCTGCTCGGCATCGGCATCGGCCCGTTCGACCTGGGCCTCGCGGCGCTCGCGCAGCCCCTTCCCGACGTCGACGCCGTCTTCCTGGACCAGCGCGACGGCTTCTCCTGGCACGCGGGGATGCTCATCGAGGGCACCACGCTGCAGGTCCCGTTCCTGGCCGACCTGGTGACGATGGCCGACCCGACGTCGCCGTACTCGTTCCTGGCGTGGCTCAAGGCGACGGGGCGGCTGTACCCGTTCTACATCCGCGAGTCGTTCTACCCGCTGCGTGCCGAGTACGACCAGTACTGCCGCTGGGTGGCCGAGCAGCTCCCGACGCTGCGCTGGGGTCGGCGTGTCACCAGCGTGGTGCGGGTCGCCGACCTGTCCGCCGGAGCAGGCGGGCCGTCCGGCGAAGGTGACTACCTGTTCGAGGTGACGGCGGAGACCGCTCACGGCGTCGAGAAATACTGTGCCAAGCACCTCGTGCTGGGCACCGGCACCCAGCCGCGGCTGCCCGCCTTCCTCGCTGCCCTGGAGGAGGGTCCCGGCGGCACGGCCGGCCCCGTGGTGCACACGAGCGACTACCTGCCGCGCCGAGCGGAGCTCGCCGCGGCCGGCTCGGTCACGGTGGTCGGCAGCGGGCAGTCCGCGGCCGAGGTGTACCGCGACCTGCTGGAGGGCTGCGGCACCGGGCCGGGGGAGCACCGCGTGGACTGGGTGACGCGCTCGCCGCGGTTCTTCCCGATGGAGTACACGAAGCTGACGCTCGAGATGACGTCGCCCGAGTACACCGACCACTACGTGTCGCTGCCGATCGAGCAGCGCGACGTGCTGGGTCGCGAGCAGCGCAACCTCTACAAGGGCATCAGCGGCGACCTGATCGACGACATCTACGACACCCTGTACCGCAAGTCCGCGCTGGGCGTAGAGGTGCCGACGACGCTGCTGTCCGACACGGAGGTGGTCGCGGCGCGGTTCGAGCCTGCGGGCACCGGCCCCGACGGCCTCGACGGCGCCGGCGAGTACGTGCTCACCCTGCGCCACGCCCAGCTCGGCACGACGGCGGAGCACCGCACCCGCGCGATCGTCGCCGCCACGGGCTACGCCGCCGCGGTCCCCGCCTTCCTGGCGCCCGGCCTGGTCGACCTCGACGCGCGCGGCCGTTACGCCGTGCGCCGCGACTACACCGTGGACGACGACGGGCGCATCCACGTGGTCAACGGCGAGGAGCACACCCACGGCGTCACGGCCCCCGACCTCGGCTTCGGCGCCTGGCGCAACTCCGTGATCCTCGCGAACGTCACGGGCCGCGAGCCGTACCCGATCGAGCGCCGCATCGCCTTCCAGCAGTTCGGCCTGCCCGACGGCGGGGACGGGCCGGGACCCAGCACTACGCACCCGACCGACCGACAGACCGACAACGAGATGGAGGCCGCCCGGTGAGCGCCCCGACGACGGTCCACACGTTCGCGACCACGACCCGTCTCGGCGAGGTGACGCTCGAACCCGTCGACCCGGTGCGCGACGCCGAGCTGGTGCAGCGCTGGCTGGCGCACCCGGCGTCGGCGTTCTGGCAGATGAGCGAGCTGCACGTCGACGACGTGCGCGAGTACCTGGCCGGCATCCAGGGCCGCCCCGGCGAGGACGCCTGGCTCGGCCGCCTCGACGGCGAGCCCGTCTTCCTCACGGAGACGTACGACCCGCGCCTGCTGCTCGACGGCGTCCACGACACGCAGCCCGGCGACCTCGGCATGCACCTGCTCGTGGCCCCGCCCGCGACGCCGCGGCACGGGCTGACCGACGCCGTGATGACGGCGGTGATGCGGTTCTGCCTGTCGGGATCCGGCATCGGCACGGACCCGGCGGCCGGCCGCGGCGCCACGCGCGTCGTCGTCGAGCCCGACGTCGGCAACCGGAAGATCGCCGCCAAGAACGCGGCAGCCGGGTTCCGCGTGCTGCGCGAGGTGGACCTGGGCCGCGGCGTGCACGCCAAGCGCGCCGCCCTGAGCGTCGCGACCCGCGAGGACTTCGCGGCGTCCGCCCTCGGGGACGGGTTCGCGCCCGGCAGGGAGCCCGCGACCCATCGGCCCGACCCCATGGTCGCCACGCACCTCACGGCGGAGCACATGGAGCACGCCCACCGGCACCTGGCCGCCAAGGCCCTCGCGGAGCTCGCCCACGAGCGGCTGTTCGCGCCGGAGAGCGACGCCGCATCGGACGAAGGCACGGCCGGCGCCTACCGCCTCGACCTCGACGGCGTCACCTACCGGTTCACCGCCCGCCGGTACGCCCTGGAGCACTGGGTGATCGACCCGGCGTCGATCAGCCGCACGGCCGACGCCGGCGTGCGAGGCGCCGTCGTCCTGCCCGTGGACGCGCTGGAGCTGATCGCGGAGCTGCAGCCGCTGCTCCAGGTACCCGACGCCCTGCTCGCGACCTACCTCGAGGAGCTGTCCTCAACTCTGGCCAGCGCGGCCGCCAAGCGGGAGCGCGAGCTCGACGGCACCACGCCCTCGGTGCGCGGCCTGCTGGAGGCGGCCCGGACGGCGTCCGGCGCGCACGCCACCGCGGAGGCGTTCCAGCAGGTCGAGGCCGCGATGTCCGAGGGGCACCCGAGCTTCGTCGCGAACAACGGGCGTATCGGCTTCTCCCTGCGCGACTACCGCGCCTACGCGCCCGAGCGCGGCCGGCGGCTGCGCATGCTGTGGCTCGCCGCGCGCCGCGAGCACACCCACCTCGCGCTCGCGGCCGACCAGAGCGAGGCCGGCCACTACGGCAGTCCCGGCACCCCGGGCGAGCTGTCCGACGCCGAGCGCGCCGCCTTCGCCGACCGCCTCGCCGCCCGCGGCCTCGACCCCGCCGACTACCTGTACCTGCCCGTGCATCCCTGGCAGTGGGAGCACCGCGTGGCGATCACGTTCGCGGCCGACGTCGCACGCGGCGACCTCGTGCCGCTCGGCCCCGGCTCGGACGAGTACCAGGCCCAGCAGTCGATCCGCACCATGTTCAACCGCACGCGCCCCGAGCGGCACTACGTCA
This sequence comes from Promicromonospora sp. NPDC059942, assembly GCF_042731755.1. Lineage (NCBI taxonomy): Bacteria > Bacillati > Actinomycetota > Actinomycetes > Micrococcales > Promicromonosporaceae > Promicromonospora > Promicromonospora sp. NPDC059942. The sequence goes on along the minus strand of NZ_JBHWLR010000003.1, from coordinate 344,645 downwards.
AGGTGGCGCTCGCGATCCAGAACATGGGGTTCCTGCGCGGGCTGTCCCCGGCCTACATGCGCGCCACCCCGGCGATCAACGACTGGGTCGCGGACCTGGTCGGCGGCGACGAGACCCTGCGCCGCGCCGGGTTCGGCGTGCTGCGCGAGCTCGCCTCGGTGGGTTACACGGGCGACGTCTACCACCGCACGCCTCAGCCCAACCCGCACCGCAAGATGCTCGCCGCCCTGTGGCGCGAGTCGCCCGTGCCCCGGCTGGCGGACGGCGAACGCCTCGTGACCATGGCGAGCCTGCTGCACCGCGACGCGGGCGGGGCGTCGTTCGCCACGGGCCTGGTCCGCGAGTCCGGCGTCGCGCCCGAGCAGTGGCTGCGCGCCTACCTCGACGCCTACGTCTACCCGCTGGTGCACTGCCTGCTGAGCTACGAGCTCGCGTTCATGCCGCACGGCGAGAACCTCATCCTGGTGCTGCGCGACGGCGTGGTGCAGCGCGCGATCATGAAGGACATCGGCGAGGAGGTCGCCCTGCTGGGCCACGGCCCCCTGCCGGACGGCGTCGAGCGCATCCGGTCCGTCGTGGACGACGACGAGAAGGCGCTCGCGATCTTCACCGACGTGTTCGACGGCGTGCTGCGGCACCTGGCGGGCATCCTCGCCGAGGACGGCGTGCTGGCCGAGGACCGGTTCTGGGCGCTGGTCGCCGAGACGATCGACCGGCACGCTGCCGAGCACCCCGATGTGCGGGCCCGGACGGGGATCGACCTGCGGGCGCCGCGGTTCGCGCACTCGTGCCTCAACCGGCTGCAGCTGCGCAACACCCTGCAGATGGTGGACCTGACCAACCAGTCCGAGTCGCTGATCTACGCGGGTACGCTCGCGAACCCCGTGCGGCGTCGAGAGAGATGAACCGAGAAAGATGAACCCGGAGAGATGATAGGGAACGTGGACTTCGACCTGTTTCGTGACGACCTCGGCATCCCGCACGTGCGGGCCGCGACCGAGACGGCGCTCGCCTACGGCCAGGGTTGGGTGACCGCCCAGGACCGCGGGCTGCAGGTCGAGGCGGACCGGATGCGCGCCGAGGAGCGGTTCGGCGAGCTCGCCGGCGCGGCGGGGGAGTCGTGGGACCGGTTCGCAGCGCGGGAGCGGCTGGCGGCCACGGCGCGCGCGATCCACGACGCCCTGGCCCAGCCGGAGCGCGACTGGCTGGCCGCGTACGCGGACGGCGTCAGCGCCGGGCTCCTGGCGGGCGGCCGGGACGTGCCGGAGCTGGCCGGGGTGCCGTTCCGGCCCTGGGCGCCGTGGACGCCGATCGGCGTGTTCCTGGCGAGCCACGTCCTGTTCAACGGGTTCCCGGGCGTCCTGTGGCGGGCGCACGTCGCCCGGCACCTGCACGTCCCGGGCGTGCCGCTGGACCGGGTGCTGGGCCTGTTCGTGGCCGACGGCGGTTCCGGGTCCAACGCGTGGGCGGTGCACGGCCGGTTCACGGAGTCGGGCAGCCCGCTGGTCGCGGGCGACCCGCACCGCACCCTGGAGCTGCCGGGCCCGTACCAGCAGGTCAGGCTGGCGTGCACCGACCCCGCCGCGCCCTACGACGTCGTCGGCCTCGCCTTCCCGGGCGTGCCCGGCGTGCCGCACTTCGGGCACGCGGTGGACGGCGCGGCGGGGTCGGGCGGGCGTCCGGCGTCGGCCGTGGCCTGGGGCATCACCAACGCCCTGGCGCACCACGTCGAGGTCGTGTCCGACGGCTCGGACAGCGGCCGGCCCGAGGGCTGGCGCCTGCACTGGCCGGGCCGCGAGCTGTCCGACGTCGGCGTGGGCGCGTGGCGCGCGCTGCTGCACGCCCGCACCGCCCGGGACGTCGCCGACGCGTTCGGCGGCTGGGTCGACCCCGTCAACCGGGTGCTGACCGCGGACAGCACCGGCGAGGTGCTGAGCCTGACGGCGGGAAAGGTCCCGGACGTGCCGGCCGGCGCGCCGGAGCGGGCGCTGCCGACCGCCAAGCCTGCGGACGGCTACGTGGACCTCCCGGCGCCGGCCCTGGTGACCGAGGTCGCCGTCGACGCGAACGAGCGGCCCGTGACGCAGCGGCCCGCCGACCAGGACGGTCGCCCGGGCTCCGGCCCGCGCGACCTGCGTCCCGGCCGCGAGGCGCACGACCTCGGCTGGTCCTACCCGCCGTACCGCGCGGAACGCATCCGACAGCTCCTCGCCGCGGCCACCGCGCCGGAGTCGCCCGCCACGCAGGCCCGGATCCACGGCGACACCCGCGACCTCGGCGCCGCCGGGCTCGTCGAGCACCTGGCGGACGACGCCTCCCCGGCCGCAGTCCGCCTGCGCGCCTGGGTGGCCGACGGCGCCCACGTGGACGCCGCCTCCGCCGACGCGGCCCTGTACATGTGCTGGCGCGACACCCTGGCCCGCCGCCTCGCCGCGCACCCCGTGTTCGCGTCGCTGCACGAGCCGCACGGGCAGGACCCGGCGCTCATGCCGGTGCTCGGCGGCGTCTTCGACGTCCCGACGGCGGTCGGGGCCGGGCTCGCGCGGATCCTGGCGGCCGACTGGCTCGTCGTCGCAGGTCCGGACGGGCGGCGCCTGCGGATCGACGCCGCCGCGGAGGCGAGCGCGGCGCTGGCCGAGGTGGCGCTCATGGACCAGCCCTGGGGCGACCTGCACGTCCCCGCCCCGCTGCTGCCCGTGCCGGACCTGGGCGCGCCCGCCGTGCCGGGCCGGCCGCTCGGCGTGACGCCCGCCCCGGTCTCGGGCAACAACGAGACGGTGCGCTGCACGGGTGGCGCGCCCGGGGTGGCGCCCACCGCGTACCGGGCGTCGGTGGCGCGGTACGTCTGGGACCTGTCGGACCGCGCCAACAGCCGGTGGGGCGTGCCGTTCGGGGCCGACGGGCGGCCGGGCAGCCCGCACTTCGACGACCAGCACGCCACGTGGGCCGACGCCCGCACCTCCGCCGTCGTCACCGACTGGGACCGGCTGCGCCCCGCTGACACCAGCCTGCGGCTGCTGAACGGGCCCCGCGGCGCGGAGGTGTGGCGCCGCGACTTCGGCGCGGACGGCGTCGTCACCGTGCACGTGCTGGACCCGGACGCCGACGCCGACCTGCTGCACGGGTGGTTCACCCGGCCGCGCGCGGCGTTCTGGGGGATGGGGGAGCACACGCGCGACGAGGTGCGCGACACGTACGCGTTCGTGGACTCCCTGGAGACCCACCACGCCTACCTCGTGCGGTGGGACGGCGAGCCCGTGGTGCTCGTGCAGGCCTACCACCCGGAGCACGACCCGATCGGCACCGCCTACGACGTGCGGGAGGGTGACCTCGGGCTGCACTTCTTCCTGGGCAACCGCGGCCCGGTCGCCCGGCAGGGGGCACCCGCGGACGCCTGGTCGGTGCTCGGGCCCGCGATGCGCGGCTTCCTCTTCGCGGGGGCGGGAACGCGCCGCGTGGTCGGGGAGCCGGACGCGCACAACGAGAAGGCGCTGCGCCGCATGCTGGCGATGGGGTTCACCGCGGGTGAGGTGGTGTCGTTCGAGTCGCCCCAGGGGCCGAAGACGGCGCGGATGGCCTACCTGGACCGATAGCGCAGGACCGATAAAGTCCGTGAACCCGAAGTCCAGCCCGGGGCGGTAGCGTCGCGGGATGGTCACCGCACAGCCCGCCGCCCCGTCGGCCCCGGAGGAACTGCACCGCACCCTGCTCGTCCGCCCGCCGTCGCCCGCCCTGGCCGACGGTGAGCTGACGCACCTCGAACGCGTCCCCGTCGACGCGGACCTGGCCGCCCGGCAGTGGGCCCGGTACGTGGACGTGTTCCGCGGCCTGGGCTGGGCGGTGCGCGAGCTGCCCGCGGCCGACGCCCACCCGGACGGCGTGTTCGTCGAGGACGCGGTGGTCGTGTTCGACGGCTCTGCCGGTGGCGCTGCCGGTGGGCTGGTGGTCCTGACCCGGCCCGGGGCCCTGTCCCGGCGCGGCGAGATCGACTCGATGCGGCCCGTGGCCGAGGCGGCCGGCCGCGAGGTCGCGGAGATCGCCGAGCCGGGCACCCTGGAGGGCGGCGACATCCTCAAGGTCGGCCGCACCGTCTACGTCGGGCGCACCGAGCGGACGAACGCCGAGGGCGCGGCGCAGCTCCGCGCGCTCCTGGAGCCCCGCGGCTGGCGCGTCGTGGAGGTACCGGTGACCCGGGCGCTGCACCTCAAGTCGGCCGTGACCGCCCTGCCGGACGGCACGGTGATCGGGTACGAGCCGCTGGTCGACGACCCGGGCGCGTTCGAGTCGTTCCTGGCCGTCCCGGAGGCGGAGGGCACCGCCGTCGTCGTCCTGGACCCGACGACCGTGCTGCTGTCGGAGTCCGCGCCGGCCACCGCGCAGCTCCTGCGGGGGCGCGGGCTCACGGTGCTCACCACGCCGGTCACCGAGTTCGAGAAGCTCGAGGGCTGCGTCACGTGCCTCTCGGTGCGGGTGCGCTGACCCGCACGGTGACGCAACTTCCAGGCCCGCGGGCCTGTGGTGCAGGTCACAGGGAAAGAAGGTGCTTACCGAAACTAACAACTTGCCTCCGGCGGGATAATGGTTGTGATGCCTCCCACAGACCAACGCTCGAATCGATCCGATCCTTCTTCTGACCCCATCAGTCCGCCCGGCGACGAGCGCAGCACCTTCGCCTCGATCCGCCGCCTGTACCCCTACGTCCGCCCCGCGATGCCGCGGCTGATCGGCGGCCTGCTCGCCTCCCTCGGCGCCAGCCTCATGGCGCTCGCCATCCCGCGCGTGCTGCAGTGGGTCACCGACGGTCCGCTCACGGCGGGCGCGCGCGAGCACGACTGGACGGGCCTGATCTGGTCCGTCGTCCTCGTGGCCCTGCTCGGCGTGGGCGAGGCGGGCCTGATCCTGCTGCGCCGCACGCTCGTCATGTTCCCCGGCACGCGCGTCGAGGCCGTGATGCGCATGGCGCTGTTCAAGCACCTGCAGGACCTCCCGGTCGCGTTCCACGACCGCTGGCCCGGCGGGCAGCTGCTCAGCCGCATCATGGGCGACCTCGGCCTGCTGCGCCGCTGGCTCGTCTTCGGCATCCTGCAGCTCGTGGTCAGCTTCGTGACCATCGTCGTCGGCGTCGGCCTGCTCGTCGCCACGGGCGGCTGGCTGGGCATCATCTTCCTGTGCGGCGCGATCCCGGTGACGATCCTGGCTTTCCGGTTCTCCCGCAAGTACCGGAAGATCTCGCGGCTCTCGCAGGACCAGTCGGGCGACCTCGCCACCACCGTCGAGGAGTCCGTGCACGGCATCCGCGTGCTCAAGGCGTTCGGCCGCGGCCCCGACGCCCTGGACTCGTTCACGGACCAGGCGTCCGAGCTGCGCGAGACCGAGATCCGCAAGGCCACGACCGACGCCGGCCTGACCACGGCGCTGCGCGTGATCCCCGAGGTGACGCAGGGCGTCGCGCTCGTGGTCGGCGTCTACCTGGTGGCCCAGGGCGACATGACGCTCGGCGCCCTGGTCGCGTTCTTCACCACCACCGCGGTCATCAACGGCCCGGTCGTCGACCTCGGCATGACCCTGTCGATGACGCTCAACGCGCGCACCGCCGTCGACCGGTTCTTCGAGGTGATCGAGACGATCAACCCGCTCACGGACCCGACGCGGCCCGCTGACCTGCCAACCGGCACCGCCCGGGCCGCTAAGGGCAGCGGGGGCGGGCACGTCGCCTTCCGGAACGTCACCTTCCGGTACGACGACGCCGAACGGCCCGTGCTCGACCAGGTCGACCTGGAGCTGCCGCCCGGCACCACGACCGCCTTGGTCGGCCTCACCGGCTCCGGCAAGTCCACCCTGGCGATGCTCCCGCCCCGGCTCTTCGACGTGACGGCGGGCGTGGTCGAGGTGGACGGCGTCGACGTGCGCGACCTGACCCGCGCCCAGGTGCGGGAGCGCGTCGCCGTCGCCTTCGAGGACCCGACCCTGTTCTCCGCCTCCGTCCGGGACAACGTGCTGCTCGGCGTCTCCGACGACCTGCCAGAGGCCGAGCGGGAGGCGCTCATGACGCAGGCGCTCGACGTCGCCCAGGCCCAGTTCGTGCTGGACCTGCCAGACGGCGTCGGCACCCGCATCGGCGAGGAGGGCATGTCGCTGTCCGGCGGGCAGCGTCAGCGCCTCGCCCTGGCCCGTGCCATCGCCGCCCGGCCGCGCGTGCTCGTGCTCGACGACCCGCTGTCCGCCCTGGACGTGACCACCGAGGAGGCCGTCACCGCCCGACTGCGGGACGTGCTGCGGGACACGACCAGCCTGATCATCGCGCACCGCCCCTCGACGGTGGCCCTGGCGGACCGGGTGGCCGTGCTGCAGGGCGGGCGCATCACCGCCGTCGGCACGCACCACGACCTGCTGGCCACCGACCCGCACTACCGGTACATCATCTCGAGCCTCGAGGAGGACTACGAGGCGCACGACGGCGAGAACGCCGAGCCCCGAAACGCCGAGTCCCGGAACGCCGAGCCCGAGAGCCAGGAGGCGCTGTCATGACCGCGACCACGCAGACCACCCCTGAGACAGCAGGCCGCCGTCGGCCCACCGACGCCGCCGCGGACGACGAGACCCGCCTCGGCAAGGACGCGTCCCAGGCCGTCCGGCGCCGCTCCATGCAGCTGCTCGGCGACCTGCTGCGCCCCCACAAGCGCGCCCTGGCCTGGGCCGCCGTGCTCGTGGTCGCGTCCACGCTCGGCCAGGTCGCCGGGCCGTGGCTCGTCGCCGTGGCCATCGACAAGGCCGTGCCCGCCCTGCAGGACGGTTCGGTCACGCCCCTGGTCCTGACGGGCGCCGGGTACCTCGTCGCGGCCGTGCTCGGCGGCGTCGCCGCCGGCGCCTACGTGCGAGCCGCGGCCCGCATCGCCCAGGCCGTCCTGCTCGACCTGCGCCGCCGCGTGTTCCGCCAGACCCAGCGGCTCTCGCTCGAGTTCCACGAGTCCTACACCTCGGGCCGCATCATCTCCCGGCAGACCTCCGACCTGGAGGCGCTGCGCGAGCTGCTCGACGGCGGCCTCACCGGCGTCGTCTCCTCCCTGCTGCTGATGGTCTTCACCTTCGTCAGCCTGCTGCTCATCGACTGGCGCTCCGGCCTCGTGCTCGCCGTCGCGTTCCTCCCGGCCTGGCTGCTCACCCGCTGGTTCCAGCGGATGTCGCAGCGCTACTACCGGGAGCAGCGGACGGCGTCCGCCCGCCTCATCGTCAAGTTCGTCGAGACGATGACCGGCATGCGCGCCGTGCAGGCGTTCCGCCGCGAGCCCACCACCGAGGCGGACTACGGCAAGCTCGGCGAGGACTACCGCGACGCCAACCTGCAGATCTTCGGCGTCAACGGCCGGTTCCAGCCGGGCCTGATCCTCATCGGCAACCTGACGGTCGTGGCGGCGCTCGCCGTCGGCGGCTGGCGGGTGCTGGACGGGGCGATGGAGGTGGGCGTGCTCGCGGCCGTGCTGCTGTACTGCAAGCGGTTCTTCCAGCCCGTGCAGCAGCTCGGCATGTTCTACAACTCGTTCCAGTCCGCCACGGCGGCGCTGGAGAAGGTCTCGGGCCTGCTCGCCGAGGAGCCCACCGTCGTCGAGCCCGCCCGCCCGACGCCGCTCGTGACCACGGGCGAGCGGGCCCGCGGCGAGCTGCGGCTGGACCACGTGCGGTTCCAGTACGGCGACGGCCCCGTCGTGCTGCCCGACCTGGACCTCACGATCCCGGCCGGCCAGACCGTGGCCGTGGTGGGCACTACCGGCGCCGGGAAGTCGACGGTGGCGAAGCTGGTGACGCGGTTCTACGACGCGTCCACCGGCGCGGTACGGCTCGACGGCATCGACGTGCGCGACCTGGCCTCGGCCGACCTGCGGCGCGCCGTCGTCATGGTGACGCAGGAGGCGTACCTGTTCAGCGGGTCCGTGCGCGAGAACATCTCGCTCGGCCGGCCCGGCGCGAGCCAGGCCGAGATCGAGGCCGCGGCCCGCGCGGTGGGAGCGCACGAGTTCGTCATGGAGATGCCCGACGGGTACGACACCGACGTGAACAAGCGCGGCGGGCGGGTCTCCGCCGGGCAGCGGCAGCTCCTGTCGTTCGCGCGGGCGTTCCTCGCGGACCCGGCGGTCCTGGTGCTCGACGAGGCGACGTCCTCGCTCGACATGCCGGGCGAGCGGCTCGTGCAGCGGGGCCTGCAGACCCTGCTGGCCGACCGGACGGCGATCATCATCGCCCACCGGCTGTCCACGGTGGCGATCGCCGACCGGGTGCTCGTCATGGAGCACGGCCGGGTGGTCGAGGACGGCACGCCCGCCGAGCTGATCGCCGGCGACGGCCGGTACGCGCGGCTGCACGAGGCGTGGCAGGACTCGCTGGTCTGAGCTGGGTTCTCTGCCGGGCCGGGCCGGGCCGGGTCAGCGGCCGCGCAGGCCGGCGGTGATCGCGGCCAGGGCCCGGTCGAGCTCGGCATCGGTCACGCCGCCGAAGCCGAGCACCAGGCCCGTCAGGTCGGCGGTCCGGCAGTACGACTCCAGGAGTCGCACCTCGAACCCCGCGGCGCGGGCCGACGCCCGCGCCGCGGCGGCCGCGTCCGGGCTGGTCAGCCACGTCGAGTACATCCCGGCAAGCGGCCCGGCGAGCTCGGCGTGCGGCGCCATGGCGGCGGCGACCCGGGGCGCCCGGTCGGCATAGACGCGGCGCGCGGTGCGCACCACCTTGTCGACCCAGCCGTCGCGCAGCAGGGTCAGCAGGGCGCGCTGGTTGGGCCAGGGCGGGGTGTCGTGGGTGATCGCCCGGCGGTCCAGGAGTCGCTCGTGGACCGCCGGCGGCGCGACGAGCCACCCGAGCCGCAGGCCGGGGCTGACCGACTTGGACGCCGTCCCGACGTACGCCACGCACGATCGGTCGAGGGCCGCCAGGGCGGGCACGGGGGCGACGTCGTACCGGAACTCGGAGTCGTAGTCGTCCTCGACCACCACGGCGCCCGCGGCGCGGGCGGCCGTCAGCAGCGCGAGCCGGTCCGCCGCCGGCATGACCCGGCCCAGCGGGTGCTGGTGCGCGGGCGTCACGTACGCGGCGGCGCATCCGACCAGGTCGGTGACGGGCTCCAGCGCCGGATGGTCGACGACGTCGCGCCCCGCCGCACGGATCGTCTCGACGGCGGCCCGGTAGCCCGGGTCCTCGACCAGGACGTCGCCGGGGCCGAGCGCCCCCAGGAGCTGGCGGAGGGCATCCGTGGAGCCGCTGGTCAGCAGGATCTCGTCGGGTCCCACGGTCAGGCCGCGGGTGCGGGCGAGGCGCTCGGCGAGGGCCTCGCGCAGCTCCGGGAGCCCGGCCGGGTCGGGGTAGCCGCGGGGCGGCGTCGTCGCGGATACCTCGCGCCAGGCTCGGCGCCAGCCCGCGAGCTGGCGTGGGTCGATCCAGGGCGTGCCCGCGTCCAGGTGCGTGTACTCGGTGGCTCGCGTGGCGGGCCGGTTCGGCCGCGGCTGCGCCGGGAGCGTCTCCCCGGAGGCCACGAACGTGCCGGCGCCGCGCCGGGTGGAGACCCACGCCTCGGCCAGGAGCTGGTCGTACGCCTGCTCGACGACGGCGCGAGCCACACCCAGGTCGGTCGCCAGGGCGCGGCTGGAGGGCAGCCGGTCGCCGGTGCTGAGCGTCCCGTCGGTCACGAGGGCGCGGACGGCGGCGGCGAGCTGGGCGGGGAGGGGTTCGGCGCGGGTGCGGTCGAGTCGGACGGGGAGCATGGAGGGGCTTTCGGGGTGGTGGCGGGGCAGGTTGGTTGGGTCGGCGGGGTGGGTGGGGAGGTTGGTTGGCAGGACTGGAGCCGACGGCTTGCCCGGACAGGTCTGGGGCCAAGTGGCCTGTTCAACTGCTGCCCGAATGGCTCGTGTCCGCCAGCCACTCCAGGGCCAGGCTAGCCGTATGACGACACAGCAGCTCACGCCGGGACCGGCCGCATCCGGGAGTCCGGTGCCCGACACGTCCGTGCCAGATGCGTCCGCGCCCGTCCCGTCTACGTCTGGTTCGCCCGCACCTGGCCGGTCCGCGCCTGGCCGGTCCGCGCCCGGCCTGTCCGCGCCCGCCGCGTCCGCACCCGCCGCGTCCGCGGCCCCGCTGTCGCCCACGGACCGGACGACGCCGACCCGCGGACGTAACCGTCAGGTCGACGAGCGGGACCGGCTCATGGCGTTGCTGGCAGACGCGCTGATCGCACACCTAGGGGTCGTGGCCGGTGCACACCCGGTGGTCCTGCCCACCGCCTTCGCAGTCGACCCCGCCGGCCCCGACGACGGCGGAACCCTGTATCTGCACGGCTCGGTCGCGGCCGGCTGGCTCGCGCCGGCACTGGAGCAGGACGTGTGCGTCACGGTCACGGAGCTGGACGGCCTGGTGCTGGCGCGGACCGGCTTCCACCACTCGATGAACTACCGGTCGGCGGTGGTGATCGGGCGGCCCCGCCGGGTGACCGACCCGGGGGAGCGGCGCCGGGCGCTCGACCTCATCGTGGACCACATGGTGCCCGGGCGTGCCGCGACGCTGCGGCCCCCGACCCGCAAGGAGCTCGCGGCAACCGTGGTGATCGCGTTGCCGCTCGCCGAGGCCTCGATGAAGCAGCGCGCGGGCGGCGCCACCCTCGAGCCCGGAGACCTCGAGCTCGACGGCTGGGCCGGGCTCGTGCCGGTGCGCCGGGTCGCCTCGGCGCCCGTCACCGAGGACTACGTGTCCGACGAGGTGCCGGAGCTCGTTCTGCGCCGTGCTGCAGAGCTGGGTGGCGGGGCTGTGTGACAGGTCGGTGGGTGAGGCCTGAACGATCAGAAGGGTGGGTCTCCCGGGACGGGCCGGCACTGTTCAACGGAGTCGGGTGTGGTGTGAGGTCCCGCGTCGGACGGAGTGCCGGCCGAGCGGTCCGGGCCCTGCCGTCCGAGGCGTTGCCGGATGTCTTCGGCGAGGCTGGTGATGTCGGTGTCGGTGTCGGTGTCGGTGTCGATGTCCGTCGCGGTGGCGGTGCCGCTGCCCGCGTGGTCGTTGCTGACGTGGCCGATCTGGGTGGGTGGTCGGGTGTGGGTGTGCCCGGTGGGTGCGGTCCAGGTGGTGTTTCCGGTGTCGGGGTCGCGGGTGACGTTCCAGCCGCCGTGTGTCTTGGCGAGGTGGTGTGCTCGGCACAGGGGTTGGAGGTTGGTGGCGCGGGTCTGTCCGGGGGTACCGGGTGGCTGCTGGGTGGGGTCGAGTGCGTGGTCGTAGGGGTTGATGTGGTCGAGGTCGGCCCAGCGGGCGGGTCGGTCGCACTGCGGGAAGCAGCACGTCTCGTCCCGTTGGGTGACGGCTTGGCGCAGGATCTTGCCGGGTTGGTAGGTCGTGGTGGAGTAGTCGGTCAGGACACCCGTGACCGGGTCGGTGATCAGGCGTTGCCAGGTGGCGTCGGTCGCGATGCGGGCGGCGGTCTCGGCGGGGATCGGGCCGTACCCGTGAAGGTGGCCTGGGGTGTCGTCCAGGCCGAGGAGCGTGGTCGCCGGGACCGTGACCTTGAGCTGGGGCTTGGTCGTGACGACGCGGACGTTCGTGCCGCCGCACAGGCATCCGCCGCAGGTGCACCCGGTGGCGGGCGCGGTGGTGCGCGGCATGCCCTGCTCGCCCGGCGCGGTGTCCCTGCCCGTCGTGGTGCCCGTGCCCGGCGGGACGGTGCCGTCGGGGGTGCATTCGGGTTGGGGCGGGACGATGATGCGGCCGGTGGTGATGGCGACGAGGGCGTCGGCGCGGGCCTGGGTCAGGGTGCGGGTGTTGCCGGGGGTGCGGCGCAACGTGTGGGCGGCTTGTTCGATGGTGTCCCAGACGGCGGCCGCGTCGGTGGCGGGCAGGTTCGCGCTGATCCAGGCCATGGAGTTGTCGGCGGGGTCGAGGTAGACGGAGCGGCGGGTGGTGGCGTGCTTGGCGACTTCGGTGGTGCCGTGCAGGTGGGTGGCGTGCTGGTTCATCTTGTCGCGTAGCCATCGCCGGGTGTGGTCGGGGGCCTGGGGGAGGTAGAGGGTGATGGCGTGGTCGCGTTCCTCGATGGTCAGGGGGTTGCCGGCGCGTAGCAGGATGTCGGCCTTGGTGGTGTCGATGGTGGCGTTGTGGAGGGCGTTCATGACCTGGGGGTGGTCGGTCAGGCCGGTGCCGCGGGCCATGAGCTTGTTCGCGTCGCCCTGTGGGATGTGCAGGCGGGCGCTGATCTCGGCGGTGGCGGTGGTGTGTTCGGTGGTCCAGCCGCGTCGTCGGGCGATCTCACCGGTGGCGCGCGACTGCATGGCGGTCGCCCAGGAGATGACGTCCTGCCACCGGGCCGCGACGTCCAGCAGGTCCGCGTCATCGGTATCCGCCACCTCGACCGCGGTCAGCACGGCCACCAGACCTGCGCCCACGGGCAGGTCGCACAGGTCGTTTTGTCCGGTCGACTCGTCAACAGGGTCACGCGTCGTCCGACGGGTGGCGCCCCCGTGGCCGGTCCAGGTGACGACGACCTCGGACGCCGTCCTACCGCCGTCCAGCGGAAGCGCGGTCCAGCTCATGCAAGGAGACGTCACATAGATCCGCGTGCGCGAACCGGTCCCGGGCTCAGCGGACAGCGCTCGGCCCAAGGCCTGCTCCAGCGACCACTCGACAGCCGCGACAGGGCCAGCACCACTACCCACGATCTCGTCCATCCCCGCCTCCTCGTCGGCTCGTCCAGCCCATCATTCCCAAGCATCACTGACACATCGAATATATGTTCGATAAGAGCGCGCCGCATTCTCAGATCCAAAGTTGTGGACAACGCCCTGCACGCCCGAGAACCGCTGCTAGCATCCCGATCGTGACTCCGATCCGTTCCGTCCTGCCGCCCCCGGTCGTCTGACCGGAGCGGCACCACGACCGGCCTACCCGGGCCGGGAATGCGGCGTGCTCCGAGATGTCTGCCCTCCCGGACGCCTGACGGACCTCGGCACCTTCGCCGTGAGCTCCGGCCGGCCCTCCGGACCCCTCGGAACACACCGGGGCCTGCGGGCCCCGGTCAGGAGCACACATGTCATCACCTCGAAGCGGGCTGCTGCTCGTCTGTCTCGCCGGCGTCCTCTGGGGCACCGGCGGCCTCGCCCTGGAGATCCTGCGGGACCACTCCTCGATGTCCGTCCTCACGGTCAGCGCGTACCGGATGCTCATCGCTGCCCTCGCCCTGGTCGCGGCGTCGTTCGTGCTGCGCCGGGGGCCGCAGCTCGCGGCCCTGGGTGCGCGCGCACCCGGTACGCGCGGTTCTCGTGGGCCTGGGGACGGGCGCCTACCAGGCGCTGTACTTCGGGTCCGTGGCGACCGCGGGCGTCACCGTCGCCACGGTCGTCAGCCTGGGTCTCGCGCCGGTCCTCCTCGCCGCGGTGGACCTCCTGCGGGCCCGACGGCGGACGGCGGCCCGCCCCCGCTCCACCCTGCGCCTCGGGCGGGTCATCTCCGCGGCGCTGTCCGGCCTCGTGCTGGTCAGCGTCGCGTCCGGGGCGGCCGCCGTCGGGTCGCGTCCGGTGCTCGGCCTGCTGCTGGCCGTCGCCTCAGGTTCGGTCTACGCCGCGACGACGGCGCTCGGCGGCACCCTGCTGGCGGCGCCGGACGTGGACCCGCTCGCACTGACCACGGTGGCGACGACGGCGGGCGCCGTCGGCCTCGTCCCGGCCGCACTGGCCGGGGGCGGGCCGCTCGTCACGAGCGACCCGGCCGCGCTCGGCACCCTCGCCTATCTCGGCTTGTTCACGATGGCCCTCGCGTACGGGCTGTTCTACGCCGGGCTGCGCACCACACGCAGCCGCGCGGCGGTCGTCGCGACCCTGCTGGAACCCGTGACGGCGGCGGTCGCGGCCGCGGTCGCGCTGGGCGAACGGCTGGGCCCGGCCGGGATCGTCGGCTCGGTGCTCATCCTGGCCGCGGTGGCGGGGTTGGACGAGACGTAGCCGGCACGCTCAGGCGTGCGACCACTCAGGCGTACGACCAGCGTCCGTCCTGGCGCGGCTTCCGCTGCGCCGGGGCGGACGCGTCGTACTCGACGGCGGTCATCTGGCCGGTGTTGTACTGGTCCGCGATGTACTGGCTGAACTGGCCCGAGTCGAGCGTGTGCGCGTTGTCCTCGTAGTCGTACTCGTTGTAGCTGCCCTGGGTGCCGTACCCGCCCGGCGCGGCGGGAGCGGCGGTCGGCGCCGCCGCCTGCGTCCCCGCGGGTGCGGCGTAACCGGGCTGCGCGGCCCCCGCGACGGGCGCAGTGGGATACATGCCCGAGCCGTACGCCTGCTGGCCGGACCCGTAGTCCAGCTCGGAGCCCGCCGCGTACTGCGGCTCGTACCCCGTCGGCTGGTACCCCGTCTGGTACCCCGTCCCGGAACCGGGCTGGGCGCCGCCCTGCGCGACGGCGTCCGCGGCCGGCTGGTACGACGGGTAGGCGCCCGTGTTCACCTGCTGCGCGGCAGGCTGCCAGAGGTCGGCCGGCGGGTTCGGCGAGTCGAACGACGGCGTCGACCCGGCCAGGCTGTGGGCCGCCTGGTTCTGTGCGGCCTCGTGCTGTGCAGCCTGGTCTTGCGCCGCCTGGTTCTGTGCCGTGTAGGCCTGCGCTGCCTGATTCTGCGCGAACTGGTTCTGCGCCGCGAACAGCGCCGACGCCCCGGCATCCGGCTGCACGCCGTTCAGCTCGCCGTGGATCCGGCCGGCGAGGTTCGCGGCGATGGCGAACCGCAACGGGGCGAGGGAGTTCACCGACATCGTGCCCGTCACGGCGGGCGGCGGGAGAAACGCGAAGACCTCGTCGTCGCCGAGCCGCATCCCCTGATCGAGCGCCGTGTTGAGCGTCTCCTCGAGGAGGTACTCGGCGCGCCCGTCCTCGCCCTCCAGGTCGGCGAACATGTCGTCCATCGAGTTCCAGCGACGTTCCAGCGTGCCCTCGACCGTGTCGAGGAACCACCACCCGTCCTGCGACTCGAGGAACATGTCGCCAAAACAGGAGGCGAAGCGTGGCGTCTTGCCACCCGTTCCTATCCACGACCAGGACGACAGCGCGAACTCGTAGGCGTCAGGTGCGAATTCTCGGATCAGGTGCACCTTGCGAATGTTGCCACGGTCACACTCCGAGCAAAAGGGGCGTACTGGATATGTAACGATTCGGCTCGGACGAATCACCCAGTTTTTTCCTCCCGGAAACACTTGGTGCTCGTCCGCCGGTGATCGCTAGCGTCGGGCCATGGAGCGCATCGACAGCAATACCAGGGACAACGCCCAGGAGAACGCCAGGCAGAGCACCGCCGGCGATCAGCTCGCGCTCGACGCGCGGGTCCAGGAGTACTACGCGGGCCTGACCGGCTGGGACGAGCACGCCAGGCTCACCGCCCGCTCGGCGCAGGGCCCGCTCGAGCACCGCAGGACGCAGGAGCTGGTGCGGCAGCGCCTCGCCCCGGGCGCGCGGGTGCTCGACGTCGGGGGCGCCACCGGAGTGCATGCCGCACCCCTCGCGGCGGACGGCTACGACGTGCTGCTCGTGGACCCCGTCGCCGAACAGGTCGCGCGGGCGGCTGAGCACGGCACGTTCGCCGCGCGCGTCGGCGACGCCCGCGACCTCGCCGCGCCGGGCCTCGCTCTGCCGGACGACGCGTTCGACGCCGTGCTGCTGCTCGGCCCGCTCTACCACCTCGCGTCGCGCGCCGACCGGCTGCGGGCGCTGCGGGAGGCCGTGCGCGTGGCCCGGCCCGGCGGCACGGTGGTCGCCGCGGGGATCACGCGGCTCGCGGCGCTGGTCGGCGGCGGGTACGAGGGCTTCCGGCCGCCCACCTGGCAGGCGATCCTGGAGCACGGCGCGGCGCCGTCCGACATCGCGTTCCCCGCGGCGCACTTCCACGACGCCGCGGAGCTGGCGGGGGAGGCGACCGAGGCGGGGCTGTCCGACGTCGTCGTCCACGGGGTCGAGGGGCCGGCCGGCGGGGCGCTGGAACGGGTGCCGCTCGCCGACCCCGAGGCGCCCGCGCTGATCGACGCCGCGCTCACGCTCGCCCGCGCCCTGTCGACCACGCCCGGCGTCGCGGACATGAGCCAGCACGTGCTCGCGATCGGTACGGTCGCACCATGAGCGCCGAGACCAGCCCTGCGACGAGCACCGAGACCAGCCTGGAGACCGGCCCGGAGCTCACCGAGATTCCCCGGACCGACCCGCCCCTGGCCGCCGACGAGACCACCATGCTGCGCTCGTTCGTCGACTTCTACCGCGCCACGATCCGGCGCCAGTGCGCGGGCCTGACGGCGGAGCAGCTCCGCACGCCGCACCCGCCGTCGACCATGACGCTCGCCGGGATGCTCAAGCACCTCGCCTACGTCGAGGACTTCTGGTTCTCCGTGCGGCTCCTGGGGAACGATCCCGCCCCGCCGTGGGACACGGTCGACTGGGCCGCCGACCGCGACTGGGACTGGAACAGCGCCCTGACAGATAACCCGGAGAGCCTGACCGCGCTGTTCGACGGCGCCGTCGCCGCCTCCGAGCGGATCCTGGACGAGGTGCTGGACCAGAGCCAGAGTCAGAGCCGCGGCCTGGACCAGGAGGTCGCGCGCCCGGCCGGGCACGCCGGGCACGGCGGGCGCGTCACGCTGCGCTGGATCCTCGTGCACATGGTCGAGGAGTACAGCCGGCACGCGGGGCACGCGGACCTGCTGCGCGAGGCCCTGGACGGCGCGACCGACCTGTAGAACGAGCTCAGATAGAACGAGCTCAGAACAGGAACCACGCGTAGTCGGCGGCCTCGAGCACGATCCAGAAGCGCAGGAACCGCCCGACCAGCCCGGTGCTCAGGAACAGCCACATCCGCACGCGCAGCACGCCGGCGACCACGGACATGACCATGAACGGCGGGAGCCCCGCGAACGCCGAGGCGAAGAGCACCAGGCCGAGGTAGACGGGGCGGCCGTCCGTGCGGTCGCGCCAGCGCGTCATCGCGGCCGCCACCTTGGGCGAGTCCAGCTTGCTGCGCAGCCACGGCAGACGCGTGGTCCCGGCGCCGGCCCAGTACCAGAGCAGCTTGCCGGTGATCTGGCCGACGGCGGCGACGGCGGCCAGCACGAAGCTCGGGTACGTCTGGTCGGCGGCGGCGACCGCGAGGTAGGCCTCCAGGGCCAGGAACGCCGCGACGGCGGATCCTGCCGAGTAGAAGAACGTGGACAGCAGGAGCATCGGGCCGGGTCTGTCCTCAGCAGGAGGGTCGCGAGCCGGAGGGCCGCGAGACGGGTGGCTGCGTGACGGTGTTGTCGCGAGACGGAGGAGCCCGGCCGAGTGGCCCGGGTCACATCGTGACGGTAGCGCCTACGGCCACGAGCTGCCGAATCAGGGCCTCCGCGGGCGGCGCGGGCGGGCCGACGGTGAGCGCCATGACGCGCCGCAGCGCCCCGGGCAGGGGAGCGGAGGCGATCCCCGGGTGCCGGTGGGCGAGCAGGGTCAGCCCCGGCAGCAGGCTCACGCCCGCCCCGGCGGCGACCAGCGCCTGCACCGCCACGTAATCGTCGGTCTCGAACGCGATCCGGGGCGCGAAGCCCACGGCGGCGCAGCGCGCGACCATGTCGGCGCGGCAGCGCTCGCAGCCGGCGATCCAGTCGGCGTCGTCCAGGGCCTTGAGGTCCGGGGTGACGCCGGGGCCCGGCGCGGCGTCGAGGTCCGCGGCCGTCACCAGGTTGACCGGCTCCTCCAGGATGGTCGTCGACTCGAACCGCGACAGGTCGTCCATGGAGCGGGCGTGCCGCACGTCGATGTGCTCGAACACCAGCGCGACGTCGACCGCCCCGGACTGCAGGGCCGCGACGGCGTCCGGCGGCTCGTGCTCGACCAGGCCCACGGACAGGCCGGGGTGCTCCTGCACGAGCCGGGCGACGGCGTCCGGCACGAGGGTGGCCAGGGCGGAGGGGAAGGCGGCGAGGCGGGCGCGGCCCGCGCGCAGCCCGGCCAGGGCGTCGAGCTCGCGGCGCGCGCCCTCGACGCGGCCCAGGATCTCCTCGGCGCGGTTGGCGAGCAGGCGGCCGGCCTCCGTGAGGCGGACGCCGCGGCCGTGCCGCTGCAGCAGGGGGATGCCGGCGTCGGCCTCCAGGCGGGACAGGTGGTGGCTCACCGACGGCTGGGCGTAGTGCAGCTCCTTCGCCGCGGCCGTGACGGAGCCCGTACGGGCCACCGCCGCGAGCACCCGCAGCCGGGTGAGGTCGAGCTCTGCGGTCATGTCACCAGGCTAGCGCAGAAAGATAGGTGCGATCGATCGAAAGTCCAAGTAACAGGTATTTGACCTATGGGTCATGGGCGGGTCACGCTGGATTCATGATGGTCGCGCCCGCCCCAGACGCCGCCCACGCCGATGTCAGCCGCACCGCCGTCTCGATCGCCGACGTGCTGGCCGCCCAGTCGCGCCTCGACGGCACCGTGGTCCGCACCCCGGTGGGCCAGTACCCCGACATCGACCGCGCCGCCGGCACCACCCCCGGTACCACCGTCGTCGTCAAGCACGAGAACCAGCAGCGCACCGGAGCCTTCAAGGCCCGCGGCGCCACCAACCTCCTGCTGTCCATGTCCGACGCCGAACGGGCCCGCGGCGTCGTCGCCTACTCCACCGGGAACCACGCGCAGGGCGTCGCCTACGCCGCCCGCCTGACCGGCACCGCCTGCACCATCGTCATGCCCGACGACCCCAACCCCGTCAAGCTCCGGGCCGTGCTCGACCAGGGCGCCGACGTGCTGCTGCAGGGCGCCACGTTCGACGACGCCCGCGCGCAGGCCACGGCGCTCGCGGCTGCCTCGGGGGCGCGGCTGGTGGGCGCCGCGAACGAGCCCGCGATCATCGCCGGCGTCGGCAGCCTCTACCTCGAGCTGTTCCAGCAGGCACCCGGCCTCGACGTGCTCGTGGTCCCCGTCGGCGGCGGGTCCGGCGCCGCCGCGGCGGGCCTGGTCGCCTCGGCCGTCGCACCCGGCACCGAGGTGATCGGTGTGCAGTCCGCGGCGTCGCCCGCCGCGCACGACTCCTGGCACGCCGGGACCCTCCTGGAGCGGGCCAACACCACGCGCGCCGAGGGCCTGGCCGTCGGCTGCGGCTTCGAGGTCACCCAGGCCCTCATGCGCCGGCACCTGGCCGACTTCGTGCTCGTCACCGACGAGCAGATCAGCACCGCCCAGCAGCTCTACCTCACCGGGGCCCACACGGTCGCCGAGGGGGCCGGGGCCGCCGCGCTCGCCGCCGTCCTGGCCGATCCGGAGCGGTTCGCGGGCCGCCGCGTGGGCGTCGTCTGCACCGGTGGGAACGCGAGCGCGGACGAGCTGCGGCGCGCGCTGGGTCGCGCCGACGCACCCGCCCCCGACTAGGCTCGGCCGCATGGCCCGCTACTTCGACGTCCACCCCGTCGACCCTCAGCCGCGCGCGGTCGCGCAGGTGGTCGCGATGCTGCGCGACGACGCCCTCATCGCCTACCCGACCGACTCCTCCTACGCGCTGGGCTGTCGCATGGAGTACCACGACGGCGCGGACCGCATCCGCGGCATCCGGCGGCTCGACGACAAGCACCACTTCACGCTGGTGTGCTCGGACTTCGCCCAGCTCGGCCAGCTCGTCAAGCTGGACAACTCCGCGTTCCGCGCCATCAAGGCCGCCACGCCCGGGCCCTACACGTTCATCCTGCCCGCCACCGCCGAGGTGCCGCGGCGGCTCGCGCACCCCAAGAAGAAGACCGTGGGCGTGCGCATCCCCGACTCCGCCGTCACCCAGGCGCTGCTCCGTGAGCTCGGCGAGCCCCTGCTGTCGTCCACCCTGATCCTGCCGGACCACGCCGAGCCCCTCACCGACGGCTGGACCATCAAGGAGGAGCTCGACCACGTGCTCGACGCCGTGGTCGACGGCGGCGACGCCGGGACCGAGCCCACGACCGTCGTCGACTGGTCCGACGGTTATCCACAGGTGGTTCGAGAAGGTGCCGGCGACCCGGCCCGTTTCGAATAGCCTGGGGGTCATGACCGACCCCACCGGGCTCGAGCAGGCCCGCACCAAGATGACCCAGGCAGGCGTGGCACCCGCCGCGATCGAGACGTTCACGCGCTTCTACCACCTGCTGGAGTCCGGCGAGACCGGCCTGATCCGCGAGAACGACATCGACCCCCTGGTCGACATCCCGAACCGCGCCGAGCTGACCATCAGCGACGACGACGCGGCCGCCGCCCTGGCGCAGACCGCCATGCTCAAGCTCAACGGCGGCCTCGGCACCTCCATGGGCATGGACCAGGCCAAGTCCCTGCTGCCCGTCCGCGAGGCGCCCGACGGCGAGGGCGAGCTGCTCACGTTCCTCGACATCATCGTCGGCCAGGTCCGGGCCGCCCGGCAGGCCACCGGGGCCCGCCTCCCGCTGCTGTTCATGAACTCGTTCCGCACCCGGGACGACTCGCTCGCCGCCCTGGAGCGGTACGCGGACATCGCGGTGGACGCCCTGCCCGTCGACTTCCTGCAGAACCGCGAGCCCAAGCTGCTGGCCTCGGACCTCACCCCCGTCACCTGGGAGCAAGACCCCGACCTCGAGTGGTGCCCGCCCGGGCACGGCGACCTCTACCCGGCGCTGCACGCCTCCGGCGTCGTCACCGCGCTCCTGGACGCGGGGTTCCGGTACATGTGCGTCTCCAACTCCGACAACCTCGGCGCCACCCCCGACGCCACCATCGCGGGCTGGTTCGCCGCCTCCGGCGCCCCCTACGCCGCCGAGCTCTGCCGCAAGACCGCCGCCGACGTCAAGGGCGGCCAGCTCGTCGTCCGCAAGGCCGACGGCCGCATCGTGCAGCGCGAGACCGCGCAGACCCACCCCGACGACGTCGCCGCCTCGCTGGACGCGACCCGCCACCCGTTCTTCCACACGAACAACCTCTGGTTCGACCTCCAGGCGCTCGCGGACGAGCTGGAGCGCACCGGCGGCGTGCTGGAGCTGCCGCTGATCCGCAACGACAAGACGGTCGACCCGTCGGACGCGTCGTCGCCCGAGGTCGTGCAGATCGAGTCCGCGATGGGCGCGGCCGTCGCCGTCTTCGAGGGTGCGACCGCCATCGAGGTGGAGCGGTCCCGGTTCCTGCCGGTCAAGACCACGAACGACCTGCTGGTGCTGCGCTCCGACGTCTACACCCTGACGGCCGACTACCGGCTCGAGGCCCAGGCGCCCGCGCCGCTGGTGGACCTCGACAAGGCCCACTACAAGCTGATCGACGGCTTCACGCAGCGGTTCGCCGCGGGCGCGCCGTCGCTGCGCGACGCCGACTCCCTGACCGTGCGCGGCGACTGGACCTTCGGTTCGGGCGTGCGGGCCGAGGGCAAGGCTGCGCTGTCGGGCGAGGGCGGCACGGTGCCGGACGGCGCGACGATCGGGGCCGAGGGGTTCTGAGGCGCTTGAAGTACTGACGCGCGGCTGCTGGGCCGCTGCGCGCCGGGCAGGGCCGGGCGGTCGGTGGGGCTGTCAGGTGGGGGGGCCTCCCAGCTTCTAACCCCCCCCACACCCCCCACTCACCTGACTACCCAAGAACACGC